>JAPLJO010000041.1 GCA_026388515.1 Deltaproteobacteria bacterium
GAAGAAATAAGAAAGGCCGTCGCGTGTATCGATGGGAAGATCCCCGTGGAAGTATCGGGAAACGTCACTCTGTCAAATATTCGCACCATCGCCGAGACGGGAGTGGATTTCATCTCCGTCGGCTCCCTCACTCATTCTGCACCCGCCGCGGATATTTCTCTGACTATCGAATAGCGTTAATACATGTCGAATCGTAATGTATGGATGCGGCGGTAAAAATATATACATGGCCGTGGAACCTATGCATCATCATAAGATCATAGGAAGAGAGCTGCACACGTTTTCATCCGTCGCTTCGACCAATTCCATTGCACTGCAAATGGCGCAGGCGGGAGCACCCGAAGGTGTAACCATAATCGCCGATGAGCAGACCGGCGGACGGGGACGATTGGGGAGAGTATGGCAGTCACCGCCGGGCGTCAATCTGTACATGTCGGTCATATTAAGACCCGCGCTTTCTGCGTCTGATGCTCCCCGCGTGACGATCACCGCGGGGGTGGCCGTTGCCGAGGCACTCACGCGGTTCTGTCCCGGTGATGTTTCGATAAAATGGCCGAACGATGTGCTGTTAAAGGGAAGAAAAGTATCCGGCATCCTTTCTGAAATGAAAACAGGAGAGCACGGTACCATTGATTTCGTCATTGTCGGAATCGGCGTTAATATAAACAGCGACGGAGATTGTCTAGGCCCTGCACTGTGTCACAGTGCCATATCGCTGAAGGAAGTTCTTCTTCACGAAGTATCAAGGGCTGAGGTGACGAATGAAGTGATTATGTCATTCGACACATGGTACAATATACTTATCTCAAGAGGTTTTAACGATGTCAGAAAGCAATGGCGCTCTCGGTGTGCAATGATGGGAAAGGAAGTGACGATACGTGATGGGGATACGACTTTCACGGGTGTTGCAGAGGATATCGACATGACGGGTGCGCTCATTCTCGATGCTCAAACGAGCAATAGCCGCCACGTGATTTCCGGTGAAATTATCATTACGGGGGAATGTATATGCTGTTAGTGGTCGATGTGGGCAATACCAATACCGTCATAGGATTATATGATGGTAACAAGCTCGTCAACAACTGGAGGGTGCGGACTGTCGCCGATCATACGGTCGACGAATATGGTATGCTTATCCTGAACCTCTACCGAACTTCAAAAATTAGTTCGAAGTCGGTGACGGATATAATAATATCCTGTGTCGTGCCACCGATGCTGAATATTCTGGAACCGCTCTGCGAGCGGTACTTTAATGTGAAGCCGCTCATCGTGGGGCCCGGGATCAAAACAGGAATGCCGATTCACTACGATAATCCGAAGGAAGTGGGTGCCGACAGAATCGTGAATGCCGTCGCCGCGCACGAAAAGTACAAGGGTGAGCTGATTGTGGTGGACTTCGGCACCGCCACCACGTTTGATTATATCACGATAAAAGGCGAATATATGGGCGGGTGCATCGCCCCCGGCCTCTTGATATCCAGCGAGGCGCTTTTTGAGAAGGCATCGAAATTACCGCGTGTGGAATTCAGCAGGCCTAAGACGGCGCTTGCAAAGGATACGGTCAGCAGCATGCAGGCGGGCATTATCTACGGCTATGCGGGACTTGTTGACGGTATTGTGACGCGAATGAAATCAGAAATAGGACATGATGCCACCGTGATTGCTACCGGTGGCCTGCTCCATGTGGTCGCACAGGAGACAAAAACTATCAACGTAATTGATGAAATGCTCACCCTCGAAGGTCTGAAAATAATATATCAAAGAAATCGCATGGGCGAGACACATCATTGAGTGGGTTCAGAGTATTCGATGCCGGACCTATGGTGATATGGCCTATATTATTAGTACATTATATATAATTCTTAAGCCATTCGTTGAATGAATTAACAGCCCTTTCCGCATACTGTTCTCCTCGCTTGTGACGGTGAACTCTTTCAGCAAGAGGCGGAAACAATCCGAACGTCACATTCATCGGCTGAAAGGTAGCGACTTCTGATGTGGTGATGTATTTTATCAGCGCGCCGACTGCGGAGGTATCTGGCGGCGGCTCATATGATTTTCCCATAATGCGCGACGCGGCGCTCAATCCTGCCAGAAGTCCCATGGCAGTTGACTCAACGTATCCTTCAACACCTGTAATCTGTCCGGCAAAATAAATCGTATCGTGTGTTTTCAGCTGAAGTGCATCGTTCAGGAGGGCAGGGGCATTGATAAAGGTATTACGGTGGATACTTCCATACCTTGCAAATTCGGCATTCTCGAGACCGGGGATCAGTCTGAAAATTCTTTTTTGTTCACTCCAGAGAAGTTTTGTCTGAAAGCCGACCATATTGAAAAGGGAAGCGGTCCTGTTTTCTTTTCTGAGCTGTACCACCGCATGGGGGCGAATTCCCGTCCACGGAACGGTAAGACCTACAGGCTTCATCGGTCCATAACGAAGCGTGTCAATACCCCTTCGCGCAAGTACTTCGACCGGCAGGCAGCCTTCGAAGCATTTTCTGTCTTCAAAATGATGCAAAGGAGCTTCCCTTGCGTGTATCAATTCATTCAAGAAATGTTCATAGTGCTGTCTCGTCATGGGGCAGTTGAGATAGTCCCCATCAATGCCGGCGGTGTATCGCGACGCCCAGAATATCTTTGAGAGATTGATGGAGTGCGCCTCGATAACCGGTGATATGGCGTCGTAGAAATAAAGGTAGTCGCTCCCCGTAATTGACGCGATATCCTGTGAAAGAATATCGGAAGTGAGCGGACCGGTGGCAATAATGACCGTCGAATTTCGCGGGACTGAAGTTACTTCGCCCCTTATCAAAGAGATATTTTTAGAAGATGCGAGTTTTAATTCAACATAGCGGGAAAATTTCTCCCGGTCTACCGCAAGTGCAGTACCTGCCGGTACTCGCGTCGCCTCTGCTGCTTCCATGATGAGTGATCCGGCGAGGCGGAGCTCTTCTTTCAAAAGGCCCACCGCCGATTCAATGCGGGAGGAACGGAGAGAATTGCTGCACACAAGTTCGGCAAGCAGCGGAGATCGGTGTGCGGGTGAAAAGACGGAGGGTTTCATCTCATGAATCGTAACGGTCACACCACGTCGGGCGAGTTGCCATGCGGCCTCACATCCGGCTAATCCGCCGCCTATTATGATGATTGCGGTGCGAAGGTTCACTTCAGTGACATTTAAAAATCAAGTGCGATTACTTCGAATTCATGCGCGTGACGGTATAAGTAAAGGTGAGCCCGTATCAATTATGAAGTCTCACGGTAACCACAATCCTCATTGGGACAGGCTTTCACGACACCGCGGCCACGGACCGGTTTTTCAACAAGAATGGGAAAATCACACTGGGGACAGCGCTCAGGTATGGGCCGGTGCCAGACAGCATAGGTGCAGCCGGGGTAGCGCGTACAGCCGAAAAAGACTTTACCTTTTTTGGTTCGTTTTTCACAGATTCGCCCACCGCATCCTTCCTTCGGACAGTCTATGCCGATATCGAATGGTTTTGTCGATGTACAGGAAGGATATCCGGAGCAGCCGAGGAATTTTCCGAAACGGCCTTCCTTGATAACCATCTGTTTACCGCAGACGTCACAGACGATATCGGTGGCGGGTAACTGCACTGCGTGCGTATTCGATCCGTCAGCATTATTGGATACGTTTGACGTATTCTTGCAGGCGGGGTATCCCGAGCAGGCAAGAAATCTGCCGTTTCTCCCCCACTTGATTATCATCGGTGCTCCGCATTTGTCGCATACGATATCGGTGGGAGTTTCTTCCCGTTTCAGGTTACGCATGTCCTTTTTCGCGGCCTCAAGTTCCGATGAAAATGATTCATAAAATTCCTTCAGCGTGGCATCCCGGGCGAGCGTGCCGGTTTCAATTCTGTCAAGTTTGTCTTCCATGGTAGCGGTAAACGCCACATCCATGATGCGGGGAAAACTCGTGATAAGGAGTTCGTTGACGATACCGCCGAGCTCGGTGGGATGAAATCTTCCCTTTTCAAGTTTGACGTACTCTCGTTCCTGAATGGTGCTTAAGATTGCCGCATAGGTACTCGGCCTGCCGAGCCCCTTATCCTCGAGCTCCTTGACGAGCGTTGCCTCGGAAAAACGGGGAGGCGGCTGAGTGAAATTCTGCACATGGTCAAGCGAGATCAGCGTGAGCATTTCTCCTTTTGTGAGAGAGGGGAGCCGTGTGTCGGATTCATCCGCACCGTTTTCTTCATCCCTGCCCTCAGTATACACGGTAATGAATCCGGGAAATGTAATCACGGAACCCTGAGCAGTAAAGAGGCAGTTGCCAGCGGTCACTTGAACCAGCGTCTGATCGATACGGGCGGTACTCATCTGAGATGCAATGAATCTGTTCCAGATGAGTTGATAGAGACGATATTCATCACGTTTGAGGAAGGGCTTGATATCGTCAGGCTTGAAGGTAAGAGATGCCGGACGGATCGCTTCATGGGCATCTTGCGCCGTCTTTGATGTTTTAAAATACCGTGCCTGTTGCGGGAGGAAGGCTTTGCCGTAGGTACGAAGAATATAGTCACGCACCTCCGTCAGCGCGTCAGATGCAATACGGACCGAATCAGTTCTCATGTAGGTGATGAGACCCACCGGACCTTCTTCGCCGAGATCGATGCCCTCATACAGTTTTTGAGCGAACATCATCGTCTTCTTGGCGGAAAAGTGAAGCCGCCGGGAAGCTTCCTGTTGCAGCTTGCTTGTGGTGAACGGCGGCGGCGGCGTACGTTCGGTTTCTTTTTCGTCGACGGCGGTGACGGTAAATGATGCGCCGTGAAGCTTGTCGAGGACCGCACGGGCCATGGTTTCATTCTGAATTTTAGTTTTCTTGCCGTCAATCTTGCTGAGACGGGCTTCGAATTGCGGCGGCTTCCCGCCTTCAAGGCGTGCCGTAATGGTCCAGTATTCCTCTGAAACGAACTTCAGTATTTCTTTTTCACGCTCGCAGATGATTCTCACGGCAACCGACTGAACACGGCCCGCGCTCAGGCCTCGCCGTACCTTTTCCCAGAGCAGAGGGCTTATCTGGTATCCGACGAGCCTATCGAGAATCCTTCTCGTCTTCTGTGCTTCGTATTTGTTGGCGTCGAGTTCCTGTGGTTTTTCAATCGCCCTGAGGACGGTGTTTTTTGTGAGGTCATTGAAGAGCACACGATATATCTTCTTGCCCTTCACCGCGATTTCTTCGGCAATATGCCACGCGATTGCCTCACCCTCCCGATCGGGATCGGAAGCGAGAAGTATGGTGTCGACTTTTGACGCAGTGGTTTTGAGTTCCGTGATGGTTTTTTTTCTCTCTTTGATAACGTCATACGTTGGCTCGAAATCTGCTTCGATATTGATTCCAAGTTTGTTCTTCGGGAGATCTTTGATATGACCGAGTGACGCCTTCACTTCATAGTCACTGCCGAGATACTTTTTAAGGGTCTTTACTTTTGTCGGTGATTCGACGATTAAAAGCGAATGTGCCATGCATGCCTCTCATAAATAATCTTCACGTAACGCATTGGAACCGGGTGTTTATATGTGCTGTTTCTTCAGCGTATATGTTTTCCCCGCGTGCTGCACGATGATCCCGCGGATCTCCAGTGATGTGAGTGTCGACATCACTTCGCCTGCATTCGTGCTGCTCTCAGCGATGATGTCGTCAATATGGGCCGGCGCATGTCCGATGAATCCCAGAAGAGCCTGTTCACAAGGCGTGTGCGAGGGACTGCCGGAATGAGGCGTTTCTACCTCAGGTTGTATGCTCTTTAAAAGTGATTCAGACCTTTCAAGCTGTGGAATAATTTCTTCCAGGATATCATCCACCGTTTCAGTCAGTTTTGCGCCTTCACGAATGAGACGGTGAGTGCCTTTTGATCCGGGTGAATCGACCGGTCCGGGTACCGCGAACACCTCTCTTCCCTGCTCGAGTGCGCACCGCGCAGTAATGAGGGACCCACTCTTTTCATTCGCCTCAACGACCACCACACCGAGAGACAATCCGCTTATAATTCTATTGCGTCTCGGAAAGTGGGAAGACTTCGGCTCTGAATTCAGGGGAAATTCGCTGAGAACTGCACCATTCCGGATGATTTCAAGGAGGCTGTCGGTTATGTATTTTCCATAGGAGCTAGCCGCTCTCGATCCCACGACCGCTATATTGATATCATTGTGCGAAAGGGTTCCTTTTACGTAGAGTACAGAAGGACGATCATAAATGCTTTGCAATGCGCGGGGATAGAGGGGCGATGACATGGTGATGATTGCAATGCCGAGCTCGTGCGCTGCTGCAATCTCATGTTCGACGCGTTCCCAGTCTTCAAAGGATTTGATATGAAGTGCGATGGCACGGTTCACGCGGCTGACTTCCATGAGTTCACTGACGGACGCTTCGAAGACATGCCTGGGAGATCCGAAATGATCAACCAGTCCGGCAATCAATACGTTCCCGCCCGTGTCCTCGGCGAATTTTAGCGCAAGCCAGTATTTCAGGTCGTCGTTACTCATCAGCATCCTTCAAATGATGAACAGCAAGGGTATGCGAGCACATGGTGCAAGGGTGATGGACTATATATCATAAGAAGTCGATGTCAAGAACTTTTCACTCGCCGAACTTTGTCTTGACAAAAAGAATCAAAGGCTTTAGTGATAGTGTCCCTTTTTCCGAGATACGTGCGCCTGTAGCTCAGTTGGATAGAGCAACGGATTTCTAATCCGTGGGTCCGGGGTTCAAATCCCTGCAGGCGTGCCATAATATGGTGGGTGTAGCTCAACTGGTTAGAGTGCCGGGTTGTGGCCCCGGAGGTTGAGGGTTCAAGTCCCTTCACTCACCCCATGAAATTCATGCCGCACGTTCACGGCACTATTAATGAAAAATATATTCAGGGAAAGAAAGGGTGGCAACACCCTTTCTTTTCGGAAAAATGGCGAGCCCCATGCAGTTCGCGGTGGAAAAAAAATCAAAAACGTGGATGATGAGCGCCGAATCACACGAAGAAAGGATGTCCCATGGCAGTAACGTGTCGCAATGTCACGCTGTCACGCCGAATAGACAAATTACGAAAAAAAGGGGAGACCATCGACGTACTCCGGGGCGGCGCAATCCATGTGCTGCAGAAGGAGAAAGGATATCGATTTTCGATTGATGCGGTCATTCTTGCCAATTTCGTACAATTAAAAAAGCATGATCATGTCGCCGAACTTGGTTCAGGCAGCGGCGTGATATCACTCATCGAAGCCTCGCGTTTTCCGACGGTACAGGTGGTGGGCATTGATATACAGGAACATCTTGTTGCAATGGCGAAAAGAAGTGTGAAGGCACACGGGATGGAAACGCGCGTTGAAATACTGCAAGGCGATATACGGCATATACGTGACATTGTTTCATCGCGGACTTTTGATGCAGTGATCTGTAACCCCCCCTACAGAAGAATAGGTTCGGGTCGTCTCAATCCCGACGAAGAACGGGCGATCGCACGCCATGAAGTTGCCGGAACCGTGGACCAGTTCTGCAGAGCGGCGGGGCTTATTCTGAAGGACGGCGGTCGGTTCTTCGTGATATTTTCAGCGGCGAGGACGGTTCATCTTATGATGAGTATGAAACGGGCGGGAATCGAACCGAAGATGCTCCGTCTTGTCCATTCTTCGAAAACCTCACAGGCGGATTTCGTCCTGGCAGCGGGAGTCAGGGGGGGAGGCGAGGGGATCGAAGTCATGCCGCCTCTTTATCTGTATAAGCGCAGCGGCGTCTATACGAGAGAAATGGACATGATTTTTGAAACAATTACGGGGTGCCGTGAATCTTCCGATTGATGATGTTTTTTTTCATGACGCGGCGTATGATTGACCGCAGTTCTTCGTCGTGAACAAGTTCCGAACTTTCCTGTATGAGCTTCATTTCACGATCGGAGAGCGTGGGTGCAGGCATGTTGTCATTTCTACGGCTGTCGATTGATGGCCGCGTCGCGGTATGCCCGACGGTAAAAAAGATAGTATCAACAGTGTGCGCCCCTGACAGGGAATTGATCTTTTCGATGATTTCCTGCTTCATAAATTGAAGCTGCAGCATCCAGGTGGAGGTCGTCACGTGCACAAATAGTGTTTTATTACTATACTTATAGGGCTCCGTCTGGGCCGAAATCTGCGGTCCGACCGCGCTCATCCACGTGGTGATTAAATTTGAATCAAAGCGATCGAGATGGATATGGCCGCGTTTGAGTGCCGCGTGGAGAAAGTCTCCAAGCCTGAGTGGTTCACGGTAAATTTTTACAGCGCGCCGTCTGCCCATGTGAAACTCATCTCACATTTTTATGGAACACGTCAATAATTGAAATTGAAAGGGGATAGTCATGGATGTGATATCGATTCTGCAGAATATCAAGGCACACCCCGAGTACCGGAACGCGGGCATGGTGCTTATCCACAACGGTACAGTCAGAGCAACGTCGAGAAAAGGAATGCCCGTCAGCACACTTGTCCTGAAACCTGATCGTGCGAAGCTGAATGAAATAGTAACAATTATGAAGAAAAGAACCGGAATTATTGAAATCATTGCGGAAGTGAATGAGGGCACACTTGTACCCGGTGATGACATCATGATTATAGCGGTGGCGGGCGATTACCGTGAGAATGTATTTCATGTTCTCAGGGAAACAATTGAACTCGTCAAATCGAATGTCACTGAAAAGCTGGAAATGTGATGGCATTTCATAGGCCGCTTCATACAATAGTGGCAGCGGAAGGTGCGTGAACCGATGGGGAGAAATCTGCGAATCGATATTCGTGAAATATTTGACGCGGGAGTGAGAGCCGCCGATCCAAGGAAGGCCATTCTGAGATCATGCGCATGGGAAGCGGCTCATGACATGCTTGTAATCGGAGAGAGATCATACGATTTGCGCGGTCGGCGGATATTGATAGCAGGCATCGGCAAGGCTGCATGCCCCATGGCGGCTGCCATGGAGGATCTTCTGGGTTCACGCATTGAAAAGGGACTCATCATCACCAAGGACGGGCACACCGTTCCCTTAAAGCGCATTGAGATACGGGAGGCGGCGCATCCCATTCCGGATGAAAGAGGAATACAAGCAAGTGAGGACCTGATCGCACTTATTAGGGATGCCGGCGAAGATGATGTCGTCATTTTCCTCATATCGGGAGGCGGTTCATCGCTTATGATCCTTCCTTCGCCGGGTATTTCACTCGGCGATACACAGGCGGTGACAAAGATTCTCATTGAATCAGGAGCGACTATCAGGGAAATAAATGTAATAAGAAAACACCTGTCGCGCATAAAGGGGGGGCAATTTGCACGCACGGTATATCCCGCAACGCTGCTCTCACTTGTGATTTCCGATGTAATCGGTGACGAGCTCGATGTCATTGCATCCGGACCTGCAGTACCTGATGGAAGCACTTTTGATGATTGTGTGTTCATACTGAATAAGTACCGCATTATGGAGAAAATCCCTGCGTCCGTGCGGGAACGACTGGAGAAGGGCGCAAAGGGAGACATTGAAGAAACGCCGAAACAGGGCGATTGTGTCTTCACTAATGTCGGCACGCACGTGGTAGGCAGTTCAGGGCTTTCACTGCAGGCGGCAAGGGATGCCGCAGTGTCGCGTGGATACAATACAATGATTCTTTCATCCTGCATTAAAGGCGAAACACGGGAAGTTGCCGTCGTTCATGCGGCGATTCTCAGGGAAGTGCGAATGAGCGGGAATCCAATCACCGCTCCGGCGTGCATTATTTCGGGAGGTGAAACGACGGTGACCGTGCGCGGTCCCGGTCTCGGCGGGCGAAATATGGAATTCGTTCTCGCCGCTGCACTTGAGATTGAAGGAATCGATAATGTTGCCGTTCTCAGCGGGGCCACTGACGGGACGGATGGTCCGACCGATGCGGCGGGTGCCATTGCCGACGGTATGACGATTCCCCATGCAGCCGGCAATGGAATCAACGCCACAGCGTTTCTCGAAAACAATGATTCATATCATTTTTTCAGCGAAACGGGAAATCTTCTGATCACGGGACCTACCATGACGAATGTAATGGATCTGAGGATAATTCTCATTGCATAGTGATCATCACTTATGCGCGCCAGCCATGAATGGAGAGGACGCCGCGCACAGCGGCGTGATCCGCTAAAATCCGGCAATGGTTTTATTCAGAACCGATTCCATCAGTTCCCTTATGCGTGTGAGACCTTCTTCGCTTTGAGATTCGAAGCGAAGGACAAGTACGGGCTGTGTATTCGAAGCCCTGACAAGACCCCATCCGTTGTCAAAATTCACACGAACACCATCAATATCAATGATGCGGTAGTTCGCACTAAAATGTTCTTTCACACGCCTGACCACTTCGAATTTTATAGCATCGGGACAGTCAATCCGGAGCTCCGGCGTGCTGTAGGTACGGGGCAAATCGCTCAGCAGTTCGCTGATGGTATATTCCGAGTGTGAGATGATTTCGAGAAGCCGCATTGATGCATAAATGGCATCATCAAACCCGAAATAGCGGTCGGCGAAAAAAAGATGGCCGCTCATTTCGCCGGCGAGAAGGGCGTGTTCTTCTTTCATCTTGCTTTTTATGAGTGAATGGCCGGCCTTCCACATAATCGCCCTGCCGCCGTGTTGCTCGATATCGTCAAAAAGCTTTTGTGAACACTTGACTTCTCCGATGATGGCAGCACCCGGGTGTTCCTTTAGAATAAATCGGGAAAAAAGAATCAGAAGTTCGTCACCCCACAGCACCAACCCACTGTCGGTAATAACACCGAGCCTGTCAGCGTCGCCGTCGTATGCGATTCCCACATCGGCGTGTGTTTTCTCAACGACACGTATGATATCTTTCAGATTGTCCGGAACCGTGGGATCGGGGAAATGATGGGGGAATCGGCCGTCCATATCGCAGTAGAGGGCTTCCACAGTGCAATGAAAGCGCTCTAGTAGAGGCAATGCAAAATAACCGCCGACACCGTTACCTCCGTCAACGGCGACGTGCAAGCCCGGTCGAATGCTGACGTTATTTGCAATGAATTCATAATAGTGTTCCGTGATACTGTAACTCTCCACGGATCCGTGTCCGGAGGCGTACCTGCCTGATTCCATGATTGTTCTCAAACGCTGGATTTCATCGCCGTGGATGGTGTCCGGTCCGATGCTGATTTTGAGACCATTGAATTCAGGAGGATTATGACTTCCCGTGACCATGACGCCTCCACCTGCGTTCAGGTGCCGTATTGAAAAGTAGTTCATCGGCGTGGCGCATATTCCAATATCATATACATTGATCCCTGTTGACGTGATTCCCTCGATGACGGCTTTTTTATAGTCATCCGATGAAAGGCGGCAGTCCATCCCCACAGTCATTACACTGATATGGTTGTTTCTTCCGTAAGTGCCGATAGCTTTGCCCAGGTCACGCACAAATACATAATTAAGATCTTTTCCGACAACACCGCGAACGTCATATTCTCTGAATACTTCAGGGTTGAGCATGGCGACCTCTCAGGACTATGATAGTATGAATCACTACCATATCTTCTCTCCGTCGTAAAGACGGTGCATGCGGATAATGGGGAGAGCGATACATTTGCCGGCATACTCGTCCCACGTCCCGTCACGTAACTTTTTGCTTGACTTTCATGTGTGGAAGTTTTAGTAACACTTCAAAATCAGACAGTAATGGTGGCACCGATGTTCAGCATGACAGACATATTCATTTTCTTTTTTGGATTTTTTAGAGGGGTCTGCCCGCTGAGCTCGTAACAGCATTCCGAAGATGTATGAGCCGCGGGCGGACCGATAAAGCCCGCGGCTTTTTTGTATGAAAAGCCGTGGAAATGTCACGGCTTTTTTATTTTACACAAGGAGGGGAATTATGATGAAACGTATCAGCATCGTGGCAATGGGGATTGCATGCATTCTTGTATGCATCGCAGCGGATGTGTCTGCCAGGACGATCAAGGTCGGGGCAGCCATAAACCTTACCGGACCGGCATCAACGTTTGGTCAATTCCATGCGAAGGGGCAGCAAGACTATTTTTCGTATGTGAATGAAGTGAAAGGGGGTATAAACGGTAACAAGATTGAAATGATACTCGTGGATACGCAGTATAAGGTTCCCGAAGCTATTGCCGCGATAAAGAAATTCGCCGTGAGTGATAATGTCGACATGATAGCCACGTGGAGCACCGCCGAGGGTCTAGCCGCCAAACCCATTATCCAACAGTACAAAATACCGGCGATAAATTATTCAACAGGTTGGGAAATTCTTGAACCACCCGTTGATTATATGTATCTACCGTTTGGAAGCTACGTACTTGATTGTCAGGCGATTCTCGAATACATAAAAAAGATTCACAAGGGCAGCGAAGCACCGAAGGTGGGACTCCTCACCTATAACAGCGCCTATGGGAGATCGATACACAAGCCAAGCAGCGAATACGCTGAGAAACTCGGCATCAATATTGTGGCCATCGAGGAATTTCCTCCCAAGACGGTCGATCTTACCACGGAACTTCTTCGGCTTCAGAGAAGCGGCGCCGAATACGTGTTCATGCAGATGCTGCCCGCGGCGATAATAACAACCTTTAAGTGCGCCGAGAGAATCAAGTACGAGCCCATTTTCTTAGCTACATGGACCTCAACTGATCCTGATTTCTTTAAGATGGGGAAAGATCTGATCGGTTCAAAACTGAGGATTCAGTTTTCCGGAGGACTCCCTGTGGATAATTCGAAGGGCATCATGATGCTTCAGGAACTGTGGAAGCGGTACAAAACGGTCGATGCATTCGACGCCTCGTATTGGGAAGGTGTCACAGTCGGCATGATCATGGAACGTGCGTTTCTGCGCGCCCAGGAAAAGTACGGCGAGGTGACACGCGAAACGATTAACAATGCCATGGAATCATTCAATAATGAGGATTTCGGCGGCCTCGCTCCCGCAGTCACCTATTCAAAGGACAACCATGAAGGCTCATTTACCGCGAGAATCATCCAGGTGTATGAAGACGGACGTTTCGTTCCGCTTACGAATTTCTTTGTACCCGGTAAAAGCGAGCTAAAAATTCTGGAGTAAAGAATGTATGAAGGCCTTCCGGGGTGAGCCGCGCATATTCACGTCAAAAAATATTGACACTGTCCACGCCGATCTGGAGGTAAGGAATCTGACCCTCCATTTCGGCGGGATAATGGCGCTCAATGATGTCACACTCAGAGTTCACACCGGTGAACTGCTTGCCGTCATCGGTCCCAACGGTGCCGGCAAAACAAGTTTATTGAACTGCCTGACGGGTTTTTATGCACCGCAGCATGGTACCATCCACTTCAACGGGAAAGAGATAACCCATCTGCCGCCTCATAAAACGGTAAAGATGGGCATCGGAAGAACGTTTCAAAATATAGAACTGTTTCCAGGAATGTCCGTGCTTTCAAACATGCTGCTTGCCCGGCACATACACAGCCGTTACCATCTTCCACATGCGTTTTTATTTTCTCCCGCCGTGCGCCGGGACGAGGTGCGCCACAGGCTCATAGTCGAGGAATTGATTGATTTTCTGGAAATGCAGGCAATACGGAAGACGCCGGTAGGATCGCTGCCCTACGGATTACGGAAAAGGGTTGAACTAGGCCGCGCAATGGCACTTGAACCGAAACTTCTCGTACTCGATGAACCGTTTGCCGGAATGAATCTTGAGGAAAAGGAAGACATGGTCCGATTTCTCATGGAAATGAATGTGAGATGGGGACAGACCATGATTCTCGTCGAACACGATATGTCGATAGTGATGAGTATATCCCAACGTATCGTGGTGCTCAATTTTGGAGAAAAACTTGCCGAGGGAACCCCGGAAGAAATCCAGAATGATATACACGTGGTAAGGGCATACCTGGGTGACGGGGACTCAAACTGAGAAATAAGATGCGCAGTGGGAAAAGATTGTTTCCAATAAGCCTTGCGTGTTGCCGGGTGATTCATGCGGCGACATTACTGGAATGCGACTCATGAGGGACGTACCCGCATATTCCGCCGCGACTCAGAGTTATGGTGAATATACGCTTCCGCAGCTTCTCGCGAGACAGGCAGAGCTGTATGGCTCTGGAAGAGCCGCGATTCGTGAAAAGGCATATGGGATTTGGCATTCGTACAGCTGGCAGGAATATTATCAATTTGTTAAAAAATCAGCCCTTGGTCTCATTGCAGCGGGATTGACACGAGGCGAACGCCTGGGACTGATCGTGAATAATCATCCCGAGTGGCTGTTCAGTGAACTCGGAGGTCAGGCCGCAGGTGCGGTAACGGTCAATATGTTTACGTCTGCCGTGAGCGAAGAATTGTCGGCGGTACTTTGTCGGATTGGTGCATCCATCGTTATCGTGCAGGATCAGGAACAGGTCGACAAACTTCTGGAAAGGCGCGACAAATTATCTCATGTACGGAAGGTCATCTACATTGACCAGACCGGCATGCGCACCTATGAAAAAGAACCATGGCTGATAAGTTTTCAGAAGCTTCTTGAAATGGGCGATATCCTCGACGCGCAGCAACCGGACCTTTTCAGCCGGGAACTGATGCGGGGAAAACCAGATGATATTGCGCTTATGATACTTACCTCAGGTACCACAGGTATATCGAAGCTTGCCATGATGTCTCATGATAATTTTACAGGCATGGCACAAAGCTGGATGAAGTTGTTCAAATTCAATGGTGCCGAAAACTGGCTTTCCATATCTCCACCGGCATGGATTGTTGATCAAATGTGGGGAGTGGGCGTTGCACTGGCCGGCGGTATGACAATGAATTTCCCGGAAATGCAGGAAACGAGCAAAACAAATTTTCGCGAGCTTGGCCCCGGCGTGATAATCACGTCATCCCGGTTCTGGGAGGATCTGGCCTCATCCATACGCGTGCGCATGAGCGATGCGGGATATATCAAGAAGAAGCTGTTTGCTATTGCGGAAAAAATAGGGACTTCAGTGGTCGCAGGGCAATCGAAGGGCTTGGCAGTCCCTTCATACCTGCGCGCCCTGCACCGTCTTTCAATTGCGGCAGTGTTCAAACCTCTTCTCGATCGCGTCGGCTGCGCGAAACTGGTTCATGCCTATACCGGTGGTCACCCCATAAGCCCGGATGTGATCAGATTTTTCAGAGCACTCGGCCTTAATCTCAAGCAGTGTTACGGCCTCACGGAATCAAGCGGAATTTTCCAGGTACAGCCCGATGATGAGGTAATGGCGGAAACGGTGGGGAAGCCGCTTCCCGGCATCATGGTGAGAATATCCGATGATCAGGAAGTCCTCGTGTCGAGCGACACTGTATTCAGAGGCTACTATAACGATCTCGAAGCAACGGAAAAAGCCTTTGAAGAGGGATGGCTGAAAACAGGTGACGCGGGATATATTGATGAACGGGGACACCTCGTCATAATAGGCCGTAAGGAAGAAATCATCAGGAACAAGCGTGGCGATGCATTTTCCCCCGATTTTATTGAAACACGGCTCAAATTCAGCCCTTATATTAAGGAAGCGGTGGTGTTCGGCGAGGCGCGTCCTTATATTACGGCGCTCATCAACATTGATTTGGGTAACGTGGGGAACTGGGCGGAAGAGCGGATGATACCCTATACCACCTACACAGACCTCTCGCAGCAGGGGGGGGTGGAAGCATTGATTTCAGAAGAAATCAGAAACGTGAATGAGCGGCTGCCGGACTTCATGAAAATAAAAAAAATCATTCTCCTGTATAAGCTTCTTGATGCCGATGATGAGGAGCTGACGAGAACGGGTAAGGTGCGAAGGCGGTTCGTATATGGTCTCTATATAAAACTCATAGAGGCAATGTATACCACCGAGCGGGAGGTTGATGTCAAAGCAACCGTGCGTTACCGCGACGGCCAGACGAATACACTTGAAACAAAGGTAAAGATACTGTCGCTTTCTTAGGAGACAGGAAAGGATGCATTCATGGTTTTTTTCTTTCAGCTGCTCGTGAATGGTATCAGCATAGGATTTCTTTACGGTCTCGCCGCCATGGGATTTGTAATGATTTTTAAATCATCAAGCGTGCTCAATTTCGCCCATGGCGAGCTTCTGGCATTTGGAGCATTTATATTTCTTACGCTTGTCACATGGGCTCATCTTCCAATCATCGCGGCGTTTGTGGTAGCGCTCGCCGGCTCATTCGTGTTCGGTTTCGTTATAGAACGGCTTTTTTTGAGGCCGCTCATCGGCGAGCCTCTCATCTATGTCATCATGCTGACTGTCGGTATCGCGGCGATATTCAAAGGTGCGATGCTTTTACTGTGGGGCGGTAATCTGTATATTTACCCCGATTTTCTGCCGCTCGCGATAGGAATAAAGTGGGGCGTGGTGAATATCGCCCCGGTGTACGTTGTTTCAACAACAGTAGGACTTGTGTTTCTCGTATTGTTTGGTCTTTTTTTCAAATTTTCTTCACAGGGTATCTACATGAGATCTGTCGCGGACAATCAGCAGGCGGCCCTCTCGCTCGGAGTTCACGTGAGGAGGGTGTTCGCGCTGTCGTGGGCCATTGCAGCAATGGTAGCCGCCATGAGCGGAATCGTACTCGGCATCATCAACGGAATAAATGTACATGATCTTTCATCGATAGGTCTCAAAGTGTTTCCCGTGGTAATTCTCGGAGGGCTTGACAGCATCGGCGGTGCCATAATAGGCGGCTTGATAATCGGTCTTCTTGAGACGTTTACAGGCGGTTATATTTCGCCTTCGCTCAGGGACGTTGTTCCTTACATGGTGCTTGTAGGCATTTTACTCGTGCGACCCTATGGTTTGTTCGGCCTAGTTGAGATTGAGCGCGTATGAAGAAACGATTGATCGGAACATTTTCATGAAAAAACTGCGACTGCACCAGTGCGGCAATTTCAACGAACGGTACGAACAGGAACTCTCGGTTTTTGAAACCGACTTTGGTCGTCTGTGGACCTGCATCGGCGTGTGTGTGCTTTTTGGAATCGTACCATTCATCTCGTCATTGTATACATTATATATCTTCAATGTTATCGCTATCACTGCAATTGCCGCCATCGGCCTTAACATTCTGATAGGTTTTACCGGCCAGATTTCTCTCGGGCACGGCGCCTTTTTCGGTGTCGGTGCATACGCGGCCGCGATTCTTGCCACGAGGGCCCATTTTCCTTTCCTTGCCGCATTGCCTGCCGCAGGACTGATAACGGCGATTGTCGGTATGGTATTCGGCATACCATCCGGACGTCTCAAGGGACTTTACCTGACAATCGCAACACTGGCGGGGCAATTTATCATCGAATATGTTCTCGTACACTGGGAAAGTCTTACCCACGGTACTATGGGGATGATACTTCCCCCCGCCGAGATTTTTGGTATTCAGATTATGGGTGAAAGAAAATTTTTCTTTCTGTCGTTTATACTGCTTATCATAATGACAACAGCTGCGGTAAATCTCATGAGAACCCGCTATGGACGGGCATTTGTGTCGATACGCGATAATGACAGGGCTGCCGAGGGGATGGGAATTCCCATATTCCGATATAAAATATTGTCGTTCGGGATAAGCTCTTTCTACGCCGGATTTGCCGGCGCTCTGTGGGCATATTATATGACAAGTATTACCACAGAACCGTTTTCTCTTGCACTGTCCGTGGAATATATAGCCATGGTCATCATCGGCGGTATGGGCAGTATCACCGGTTCGATATTTGGAGCCATATTCATTACAGGTCTCAACGAATTACTGAGATGGATTACGAGCATACTCATGAATATACATATTGGAGGGGCAGTGAGTCTCACCATCGCTCCTTTGCGCGAACTCGTGTTCGGTCTCGCGATTGTGCTTTTCATTATATTTGAACCGAGAGGGCTCGCCGAGGTGTGGAGAATAATCAAATCGAGTTTTAAGCTGTGGCCATTTTCCTACTAAGATTTCAATAAGAAACAAAGCCGATGAGTGATAACATATTACTTCAATTAAATAACATAAGTGTTGTATATTCAGATGTAATCCAGGTTCTCAAAGGGGTTTCCCTCTCTGTGCCAAAGGGTCAGATCGTATCAATTCTTGGAAGCAACGGGGCAGGGAAGACAACAACATTGAAAGCGGTATCGGGACTATTGAAAACAGAAAACGGGAGTGTTACCGATGGTTCGATACAATTCAATGGCATGAATATAGAGAATCTTCCCCCGGAGAGCATCACGAGACTCGGCATCTTCCAGGTGCTCGAAGGAAGACAGCCTTTCAAATACCTCACCATAGAAGAAAATCTGAGAGTCGGTACCGCCACACGATGGGGGAAGCCGTATAAAAAGGACATTGAACGTATCTATAATTATTTCCCCGCACTGGTGCAGAGAAGAAAAACACTCGCAGGATACTGCAGCGGAGGGGAACTGCAGATGCTCGTGATGGGGCGTGCTCTCATGGCCCATCCTGCATTACTTCTCCTCGATGAACCTTCTCTCGGACTGGCGCCGCTTGTGGTGATAGAAATATTTAAAATTATCAAGAGAATCAACGAAGATCAGGGAACCACCATAATGCTCGTCGAACAGAATGCGAATATGGCGCTCCAGATCGCACATTACGGATATGTAATGGAAAACGGCAAAGTCGTGATGGAGGGTACAGCGCCCGAACTTAAAGATAATCCCGACATAAAGGAGTTCTATCTCGGCGTGGGAGCGACTGGGAATGTACGGTCGTACCGCGACGTCAAGTCGTATAAGCGGAGAAAGAGGTGGCTCTGAGAGAACGAAAGAACATATGAAACGTCAACCCCTGATACTTTTGAGGAAACATTCATGGAAAGATATTATGACGAAAAGGAAGTGAGGACGCCCGAGGAAAGAAAGCGCGATCTCTCGATGCAGCTCGTGCGCATGATTTCAAACGGATATGAGAAATCAACGCGCCTCAGGGAGATCTTCAGGGAGTTCAATGTGACGCCTTCAGATTTTTCGTCGATTGACGACCTTCATAAACTGCCGGTGATATCAAGGGAAAAAGTTGTCCTGTACGAATCGGAAGATCCGCCCTACGGCGGTTTTGCTGCACCGGATGTGATGCCGGAAAGGGTCTTTATCTCGCCGGGACCCGTCTATGAACCTCACTTGAAAGAATATTCCCTGTGGGCGAGGGGCTATTGCGCCTCAGGATTTTCAGCGCGAGATATTGTTCTTAATACATTCTCATATCATATGGTCGCCGCTGGTCTTACATTTCACGAAGGGCTGAGAGCGGCAGGTGCGACGGTGGTTCCTTCCGGAACCTCCAACACCGAGCAGCAGGTACGGCTGATAAAAGACCTCCGCATCACTGCCTTTACGGGGACGCCGAGTTTTCTCATGGCGATAATTAAAAAGGCCGAGGAATCGGGATACGATTTTAAAAGGGATTTCATGATCAGAAGGGCATGTTTTGTCGCGGAGCCGCTGCAGCCGACATTGCGGGAAATATTTGAGAATGAGTATGGTATTGACACGTACCAGATGTACGGCGCGACTGAAGTGGGAGATATTGCCTACGAGTGCAGGGAGAAAAAAGACTGGCACGTGGTGGAAGATGCGATAGTGGAAATCGTCGACCCCGCCACGGGCGGATGTGTGCAGCCGGGTGAACTCGGGGAAGTGGTGGTGACACGGTTGAATGATGTATTTTATCTTTTGAGATTCGGAACGGGTGACCTCTCGAGTATGCTCAATCTACGATGTTCCTGCGGACGCACGTCACAAAAGCTCTGCGGTATTGCAGGACGCGTCGGTGATGCGGTGAAGGTGCGGGGCATGTTTATCACGAAAGGTCAGCTCGCACGTGTGCAGGAAACATTTGCCGGGGTGCGTCTGCAGGCGGTGATAACGAGGCGCTCCTATAAAGATGTACTGCGGATCGAGGTGGAAGCGTCAATGGGCGGCGAGAAACTGAAGGACGATATTACCGATGAATTTAAAAAGGTGTGTACCGTTAGCGTAGACGAAATCGATTTTGTGCCCGCGGGGACGATAACTGAAAATGCACCGCGAATCATTGACCGCAGAGAATGGGAATAGTATGTGCGAAGTGTGATCCGCAGATTATCGGTAAAAGGCAACCGGCTACGACGGTTTTTGTGTAATGTCCCTGACTTTGAGCTGGAGACTCGTACCGCCGTTCCACCGGTTAATCTGGGGAGTAAAGGCGACGCTGACCGAAGAGCCAAGGAGTATCGCGGTAAACTGACCTTTGCTGAACCATATCGAATCAAAAGAACTTCCCTCGGAGTGCACGCTCATCTTCAAATGGTTATTGCCGACAACCGTTGAAGACGATACCCTGATATTATCGGCGCAAAAAACCGGCTCCGGATTATTGTTGCCGAAGGGGGCAAGCAATTCAAGCTGAGAGACGAGATTATAGTCAATATCTGCAAGACTGCATCGCGCATCGATGGTGGTTTTCGGCTGCATATTCACATGCGCGGGATTTTTCTTGATTTCTTCATTCAATATACTCGCAAGAAGGGCGATATTATTTTCCTCTATTGTAATGCCGGCAGCGAAGCGGTGTCCTCCAAATGAAATCAGCAGGGGTCCACAGTTGTTTTTCAACCCCTCGTAGAGATTATAATCGGAGATGCTTCTTCCGGAACCCTTACCGATGCCATCCTGAATGCTTATCAGTATGACAGGCCGGTAGTAGCGGTTCACAAGCCTGGATGCCACAATACCGATGATTCCGGGATGCCACCCGGGAGAAGAGAAGACGAGGAACGGGGTGGTTTCCAGATTGACATTCGTTTCAATTTCCACACGGATCTCTTCATATATTGCCCGTTCAATTTCCTGCCGTTCCCTGTTGCATGAATCGAGCAGCGCGGCAATACGGAATGCCTCATCATGGTTCTCGGTAAGCAGAAGCCTCAACGCATCGTAAGGTGATCCCACCCTGCCGGAAGCATTGATTCTCGGTATGAGACTGAAGGATGCGGTGTCCGCTTCAATGAGATGGTTACTTTCGATGCCGCAGACGGATTTTAGTGCCTGAAGTCCCGGGCGCCTACATTCTGCAAGGACACCGAGGCCGATTTTTGCAAATATTCTGTTCTCGTCTATGAGCGGTACAAGGTCGCCGATTGTTCCAAGGGCGACAAGATCGAGATATTCTCTGAGATTGGGATACGATTTGTCTTTCCAGAAACCATCGGTACGCAGCCTACCCCTCAGTGCTATCAGGAAGTTAAAGACCACACCGACTCCCGCGAGCTGCTTAAACGGGAACAGGCAGTCTTTCTGGTGCGGATTGATTACCGCGCTGGCATCGGGGATGGTAGAGGGCACCTCGTGATGATCAAGTACGATGGTATCAATGCCGCAGGACTCGGCGTAGGAGATCGCCTCATGATCGGAAATGCCGCAGTCGACTGAAATGATGAGTGTGGTACCTCTCTCCCGCAATACATCGACGGATTTTTTATGGATACCGTATCCTTCCGTGAGCCTGTGCGGTATATAATATGAAACGTTGCCACCGATTTCACCAAGGAATTTCACCAGACATACGACCGAGGTGATCCCGTCGACATCATAATCTCCGTAAATCACGATTTTTTCGTTGTTCAGAATCGCCCGTAAAGTTCGATTCACTCCTTTATCCATGTCTTTCATGAGAAAAGGATTATGGAGATCGCCAAGAGAGGGATAGAGGAATTTTCTCGCATCGTCGCAGGTCGCGATGCCGCGGCTCTGTAGAATGAGCGAGATGAGAGGATGAATGCCGAGCTCCCGGGCAAAACGCTCCCCGGAGGAGCTGTCAGATTCCGACACTTCCCAGCATGTAGTAGGCAACATCAGCATTGACCGGTATAACCGTGATAAGTTTCTGGATTTACCAATATAATCATGGTCTATGTTTGTCAAGTCTCTATTTATTTTCTTGCCGGTTCGAAGCCCCGGTGATACATGAAACTACCATTCAGATGCCCGGTTACCGACATGATACACGTAATCAATAAAAAATATTTTAAATTAAGACCGGAGACTATATCGTACGTCGCTTATATACTGGAAGGATATGAGGGGCTCTGCAACGTGACGACAATGGACGCGGAAGTGGCCGTTATAGAGGTTTCCATTACCGATGATTTCATTCCGGATTTTCAGGAAGTGGCGGGCTGCCTGTCAAATGAGCTGTACTTTCATGAAACTGATATAAAGCTTGACGAAAAGAAAAACCCCTGAACTCGTTATCGTCATCGCCGTCATTCACTTCGTTTGTCGGCACGGGCACCTTGCAGTATGAAGTAATCTGACTGGTCCAATCCCTTTTATATCGCCTTGGTCACGCTTTTCGAACGGATGCATCGTGTACAGACCCTTGCTCGTTTCACCGCGCCTGTTTTTTTATCAACGATTCGAATTTTCTGGAGATTTGGATACCATACACGTTTCGTTTTATTATTCGCGTGGCTTACCTGATGACCGGTAACGGGGCCTTTTCCGCATATTTCACAAATACGTGACATGACAGTTCCTCTCTTGTGTAAAAATCGCGCCACCTACTAAAACAAAAGCGCTCATTTTGCAAGCTATTTTATTCAGCAACCACGACGGCAGAAGTCCGTCAATCGTCATTGATCAACCATATTTGATCGGACGAGACAACAATAATCCCGTTCATGGCAAGCACCGCCGCGGTGACACCACGCCC
>JAPLJO010000161.1:0-8317 GCA_026388515.1 Deltaproteobacteria bacterium
TAAAATTTTTATCTCTTTTCAACTTGTTGAAAAGAATCTGATGTTCCTCAGGAAGCTCTCCGTGCAGCTTCCATTCAGATATATCAATTCCATTTGGAATGTAAACAAATTTATCTGATGTCATTCCGTGTAGTTGCATATGATGACCGGCACACGGGAGCAGAGAAACGACACGCTGTGCGTGAGTGTATGAAAAATTCTCGGCAAACTGCATTATCATAATGAAGGGATGCAATCGGGAATAACCTCCCAGTTCTACTGGAGATAGAGGCCATAGATCATGAACCTCAAAAATCAGTTTTGCGCCATTCATTTTAGCAATTTTATACGAACCAAAAATGGTCAGAGGATAGGTGGAAGAATCAATAACTATATCGGGCCTTTCAAATAGGATTTTTTGAGCATACAACTTTCCTGAAAATTCCAGCATATTAAATACACGCCGTAGATTATTGCCGCTGTACTCACTAGTCTTTATCCAGATATATTTCACACCATCTATTGTTTCTGTCTCTACATCTGATTTGACTTTCGGCTGAACAGACCGGACGTGTGAATAGGAAGCCGCAAGTATCGAAACACGATGACCCATGCGGGTCCACTCGCGCGCAAGATAAAAAGGCCGATACTCCATACCATAATCAGGAGAACCAGCGTAATGATTAATCAAACATATATGCATGAAATTTGTTATTCCAAAATATACTAAAAAAGGCACCTTAAATGTTCTGCTATTAAAACAAGTGAGAAACTTTCTTAACTTATTGTGTCGCTAAATTCAGAAACCAAATTCCCAAGAATACGTTCCTTTTTATAACACTTATTTGTAATCTCAATTCCTTTATAATTTGGATGAAGAACACCTGTTTTGTGCATGCTGTAAAGCTTCTCAACCCATCCTATTAAATCAGAATAATCATACACACAAAAGCATCCTACAAATGGATAAGTATATCCAACATATCTGCCGTTAGATAGGGCTTCTATCACCGAAAATGCTAATCCGTCATGCTTAACAATTCTCAAAAAAATTATACTATTACTATACTCTTCGGTTATATTATTAACCCATCCCAACAATTTCATGTTAGAAGGAATTGCTTCATTGAGAGCATCAATGCCTACAATCCTGATCTCAATATCAGGAAAATCAACAGCAAGTTGTATCAGCGTCTTTATTCCATAAAATTCAGGATTTCTATTTGAAACATAAGAGAGAATAGAAAATTTACGAGGAAATTTAATGTCGCTGCTGTTTTTGCCTTCATAAATTGCTATGGGAACAATTTTTGACTGAATACCTATATCCTGTAATTCTTTTTGAATCCATTCTACTTCACAATAATGAGTAACATTACCAATGTATGAATTTTCTCTTTTGAACTTTGAATTCTCCATAGTTTTAACAGCATTTAAAACATCTGTCCCTACCCAATGAACAACAACCTTTTTCCCAAGCCTTAACGCACAACTGATTGCTCTACTTCCTTCTACAGAACCGCCGATTGAATAAACTAAGTTAGAATTTAATATATTCCAAAGATATTTCATTTTCCCAAAATTAGTAGCAGTATTAATTGAAATATATTTATTCTGATTATCAAAACTATGTAACAATTTAGTCAGTCTTTCACGAAAGTAAGGTAATCCAATGAGAATTATTTTCATGTCTGCGGGTGAGATTTATACATATTTAATTACAGCAAGCTATTCCAACGAGTGAAAGGGCGTTGCAACATCGGCTATAGTAAATATTTTATTGTATCCGCATATTCTCATCTCAGAATATTTTATTTTCCTAGTATACATTTTCTGTACAGATATGCCTTTTTGTAGTGATATAAAAAGTCCAGACGATATCAACAATCAAGATCGACACGCCAGATATAGACATTATATAAAACCCCAATATTACATTTTTATAGTACACCCCTATCGCAACAGACCCTACCTTAAGAAATAAATCAATTAACCCGAACCAGATAGCTTGCTTTTGTTTCCCTACTATCAAATAAACGCCAGAAACTGGCGAAACGATGAAATTTACAAATATCCATGGAGATAATATTTGAGTATACACTCCTGCCTCCCGCCAATTATTACCGAACAAAACGGAAAACATTTCTGGAGCAAACATTATAATAATAATAAAGAATGGCAGTGAAATCAGTCCGAGTCTGATCATTGTTATTCTCATCAGTCGGTGTAAGTCACCCTCCATATTATAAATTTCTGAAGCTTTTTGATAAAAGACTTGAGCTACCGAGGAACCTATTAAATTAAGTGGCATTCCTAGTATTCTCAGGGCAAAAGAATATAAACCAAGTATAGTGCTTCCAAGCCAAACAGAAATTACAAAGACCACACTGATAGATTTAATTACATCTATGAATGCATGAAAAGAATTAAACAAAGGAAAGTTTCTATATTTTCTGGCATTTTTTAAAATAGATTTTATTGAAATCAACTCTATTTTACTTTTCTCTTCACACCAAGCCTTCAAAGCAATTACAAAAGTTGCACAGCTCTGTCCAATAATATTTCCACCAATTAGTCCGCTTGCCCCAAATCCACCGAATCCCATCAGAAGATTGGTCGATGCAGCAGATACTGACTGAGCTATCCTAGAAACTGCCAACCTATTATAGTGCTTCTTACGAGTAGACCAATAATTAAAAGCTTGATAAATTCCTGTCAATAGCACCGATAGAGGTATCCAATACAGCCAATATGATATATCTTTATTGCCACACAGAGATGTAATTTGTTCATTAAAGAACCATACTATTAATAAAGAAATAAAAGTCACCGCAAAAGATATCAGGATTGATAAGGTAAGTAGATTAACCGCGTCATCATCATGTTCTGGCAACATTATTGCCAGTTCATATCTTCCGGTAGCAGCAACAGATGCTATAGATACAACAGAAACAAAAAGCGTAAGTATCCCATAATCGCTGGGGTTATATAATCTTGTTAAAATTGGCGAGATAGCTACTGATATGGCTTGGGCAATTGAGGTCCCTGTCATAATTGTTAACACATGCGCAGTGAAAGTTCTTCTCGGAATAAAATATAACTTTAATCTTTCAATTATATTTTTAATAGACATAGAGGAATATACAGTCAAAATAGATTTATTAATTTTCCTGGGATAGTGAAGTGTGCGATTATTATTCTCAAACCGATATAGACAATAAAATTTGAGACGCTATTGAAACCAGTTGCTTAAGTCGTTGACAAAACAATTGATCAGTAACATGAACGTCATGAATTACACACGTATAGAAGAACATTTATTTAATAAATACCTTACGTATGCAATAATCGATTTACATTAACCAACTCTGCACGAATTCTCTCTTGCCATGTCCAGAAATATTTATCTGCGTATATTTTTGCTTTGTTTCCCAGCCTTTGCATGTCTTTGGAATTTTCCAACAGTCGAATAATAATACTTGGCAATTCCCTAAGTTCTGAATACTTTAATAAAATTCCAGTGTCATCATTTTGAATCAATTTGTCAGTATCGCCTCCCTGAAGTGCAATAACACATTTGGAACACTTCATTGCTTCAAGCAAAGGATTCCCAACATTTGAAATATCATATAATGATATAAAAATATCCGCTGCATTATAATAATTTTTTAATTCAGCATGAGCAAGAGCGCCCGTGAAAGTCACATAATCATCAATTTTTAAATTCCTGACCATCTCTTCGAGATTTCTTTTTTCCTCCCCGTCGCCAATGATGATCAATCTAATCTTCAATTGTCTGTGGTTTTTAATTATATCTGACACTGCTACTATTGTTCGATCCACTCTTTTCCATTTCTCAAGTCTACTCACAGAAAGTAAAATTTTTTCTCCAGGATCAATTCCGATAGATTTCTTAAATTCTTTTTTATTAAAATTAACATCAAGAAAATTTTCCACACCATTCATCCAAAATTTTACTTTACTCATATCCTTTCCAATAATATTTAGCATTAAATCTCCCTGAGTACCGTCATTCGTCATAATTACTAAGTCAGACTTTATTTTCATCGAAAGAACTTCATCCCAATGTCTAAAACGCCAAAAATGATCCTTTAGATGAAAATACGTTTTTGTTCCTTGAAAGCGAGAAATGAAGGGTTTATGAAATAAAATAGACAACAATTTTGCCACAGGAACCCCCGTCACTTCATAGCCATAGAACATATCTATTTCTTCTCGCAGGCAGACTTTTAATCCGATGAAAAACGCAACGATTTGAAAGTAAAGCCACCAGATGCTTTTCATAAAATATCGATTTAGTTTTGCCCATTTTGCGTCAAAACGGTAAATTTTTACGTTCTCATGGATATTATCAATTGATTTGACATTTTCGTTTCCCGTTATAAAAAAAACACACCAACCATCTTCTGCATATCCTCGAAGAGTATTACTCAAAGAAGGAGCGCCTTTTTGCTGCCCCATCGACCAAATATCAAGACCAGATATGAATAAAATCTTTTTATATTTTATCTTGTCCATAACAGTAAACTTAAATACTATTGTGAACTAGACAGATCACCCTGAGTTGCACAGATTAAGGCAGTACAATTAGAGCATTCTGACAGGGTTATGTTAATAGTAGCATCTCTTCAAACTCACAAGGCAGCCGATATCCTAACGAGGAATGCATCCGTGTGCGGTTATACATATTCTCGATGAAATAGGGGAGCCCTTTTTTGCCCATCGTTCATAGTGCGGAATTTCCAGAGGCAGATCTCCTCGGATTTAAGGATTTTGATAAAACTCTTAGCATACGCGTTATCATAGGGATTTTCCTTTCGGGCTCATGCTGACCTGAAAATGATGGGTCGTAAGCCCTTTTACATAATCATCCGCGCCAGCAGATCCAGCACCACCTTCCTCCGACGGTTAGGAATGAGCTGGAATATGAACGAAAGCGAAACCATTGAATTGACAAACCTATTCATTGTTGATATCAAAAACCATATATGATTAGGTGCGAAGAATGAGTAAATTTACATCGAACGCTCTCCGGGTTGTAAGGGGAGAGATCTCTTTCGAATATATTCTATACCGTTTGTTATGTAATAATAAAATCAAAAGAAGTTCAGCAAGTCTTTTCAGAAAATGGGATGCGCAACGTATGCGTTTCCTGCCGACACACATTCAACCTATTGCGGTGGAAACATACGACGGTCTGAATCAAACAGTTCATCCCCGTGTGATACTGAACGATGTGGGCGTCTACACCATGTCGATTACGCCATATCCCTTTGGCGACAACAGGTATGAAAACCCGTGTGTTTATATCAGTCAGAATGGTGTGAATTGGTCTGCCCCGGAAGGGGTCAGCAATCCCTTGGCATTGCCGGAGCCTAACGGTTGGAACTATCTGTCCGATTCCGAAGTCATATATGCACATGATGTCTATTGGCTCTATTACAGAGAAAGTATCCATCGAGACAATATAAATATTGATAGAATCTACCGCATCGAGTCAGAAGATTTGCAACGATGGACCGTTCCGGCATTGCTGTTCGAAACACCCTTTGGTGAAGTTATCAGTCCATCAATAATAGGATATAAGGATTACTACCATATCTATTATGTATGTTTCATCAACAGTAACTCTTGTTTGAAACGATGCGTGAGTTGTAATGGCAATTTTGAGAATGAAGAAATACTGCATGTAAAAGGGATGCCACAAGGGAGAATGCTTTGGCATATCGATGTTGTTGATGATGGAGATCTGCTGAGAGGCTTATTTGTGCTTTCCTCAGGCTACAGCGGCCTAAACTGCGATTTGTTTTATGCCGAAAGCAATGATGGAGGAAATCATTGGATCATCAAAAACAAGGTTTTTATTTTAGAAAACCAAGAAAAATATTTTAAGATGATTTACGCTTCTTCCATGGTAAAAGATAACGCCGGGAGTTGGTGCCTGTTCTTTTCAGCCAAAACAAGGCACGACAGTTGGCACACCTTCTTGATTCGGCATTTCGATCCTGAAATGAACTGATATTAGGAGACGATGAAAAAGGTTTTCGTTGTGACACAATTGGATCAGAGTACGGTAGCGCAACAAGTTGCGCTCTTTAACCAAGTCTTCTGCAGCAGCAGAAGCGAAGCGGATTGGTTATATAAGCACAGGGATAATCCGTTATCTACCCAATATAATATTTTTGGTGCGGTCAATGGTGGAGAAATAATTGGTATAAATGGATTCATGCCAATGAACTTTCAAATTGAAGATCAAGCGTTAAAAGCTGTTCAATCATGTGATAGTGCGGTAAATCCGAATTATCGGGGACAAGGAGTGTTTGCCAAGATTATTACTTCAGCAGAAGTCTTCTATAGGGATTTGCACGTGGATTTTCTGTTAGGATTTCCCAACAAGAATTCGTATCCTGTTTTGATGAAAATAGGATGGCTGCATTTGTTGGATATGCAGTCAATTATGATTCCTTGCAATATAATCCCTATGTTAGAAATGAAATTAAAAATATCACTTCCCAAAGAAATCAATAAACTGACAGAGATATTTTGGCGAAAAACTTATAGTATCGCAAATCAATATAATAACATTAAGGTTTTAGTTTCTGATATATCCCCATTTTCCGAACATGAATATAAACAAATCAACCGATCCGAAAAGCTGGTCTTTAGCAAATCACCACAGGTTGTTAAATGGAAATTGGACAATAATCCTTTGCATACTTTTAAGTATTATATTGCGAGCAAAGAAAATAGATTGCTTTCGTTTCTCATCGTTCAAGAAAGAGTCTCAAGCAAAAAAAACGGAATGAGGTGGTTTCGTATCATAGATTGGGGGCTTTTGTCCGATAATATGAATAATCTTGCCTGCTCTTATGCTAAAATGCTACTAATAATGAAGAATACTGCCGATTTAATTAGTTTATGGATGCCTACGGAGCGTCGCCATCAAGATATGTTCAAAAGATTAGGTTTTATTAAAAATAATAAATATTTCCCTGTGAATCAGGTCCTCATTAAAGTCCTCACAAATGATGTAAATAGGATTAATCTATTAAAAAATAAGAATAATTGGCAACCCAAATTGATTGAAGTAGACACATTGCTATGAATTCAATCGATTGATATAATCTAGCATATACGCAGGATATCTTAGCCATATTTCGTCGTGTGCATGGACTCTCCAGATTTGCGCAGTTGTGCCCTTGTGATAAAGCCCCGGCGGTAGGCAATCTCCTCAAGGCGTGCAACATACTTGTCGGTCGTTTTTTGGATGTTCGCGATCAAAGATGCCGATTAAGAAAATGAGCGGTCATGCTTTGGCGTGTTTCCACTGCAAACGTAACAAAATTCTGCAAAGAGTTTCTTCGTTAAGTTTGCCTTTCACCATTTATAATAACCTTCTTATATAGGGTCTCTAAAATATTAACACATTCATTCCACGAATAATGATCAATTACATGCTGACGACCAGCCAGACCCATCTTCTTCCGTAATTCAGCATTGAGGACAAGTTGTTTCAATTTACATGCTGTATCTTTAGGATTATCTCTCGGTACAACAAAGCCCGTTTTGCCATGTAAAACAACTTCCGGCAATCCCCCCACGTCTGATACAACAACCGGCAAACAACACGCAGAAGCCTCAAGCACTGCGACGCCAAAACTTTCAAAACGGCTAATGGCTGCATATATATCGAGCTTATTGAGATAATCGACAACCTCATCATGGTATACTGAACCTTGAATATAACATATAGCTTCTAGATGAAGGTCTTTAATCAGTCTTTTAATTTCATGTTCCTGCCTTCCGCCTCCGACAAGCAATAATCGCAACTTACTACCCATATAATCATAATGTTTGGAGTTTAACTCTTCTCTTAATAAATGGAATCCCCGAATCAATGTATCAATACCGTATTCTGGAGAGAATTTTTTAATTGTACCAATTGTAATAATATCCTTATTAAAATTCTTTTGATCTTCTGGTTTAAATTGATCAATATCAACACCAAACGGTGTAATAGCAATCTCACTGACATCTTTACATATATTATATACCTGTATAGCCATAGCCTTACTGGTTGAAGCTATCATGTTCGCACTCTTCAAGTTTTGTCTTATGATTTTCATCTTGAACAAAGATCTGAATGGAAAATCGTAAACATCACTCCCCCAAACCGAGAGCAGGTGTGGATTAAAACCAGATAACCTACCTAATGTTCCATAGCCACTGGCATAGTGAGAATTTAATATATCGGGTTTAACATTCTGCAATATTCTTTTTAAGGCCAGTACATTAAAGAAGTAACCAGGCACATCAC
>JAPLJO010000161.1:8344-35461 GCA_026388515.1 Deltaproteobacteria bacterium
ATTGGGTTCATCTCCTGCTTATGCTGGGTGATTAAATGAACTTCGTGAAGGCGATTAACCAAGGCATTAACCCATCGGACTGCATGAATCGAACTTGCGGCCGCCAGAAATGCAATTCTCATATATTACGATGAAATGGACATGTTAAAATTTTTTTAAATAATAATTATTAATGGTAACACACGCAAACCCAAACATTAGCCACATGGGCAAAAGATAAATAACACTGCTGCAAGAAATGGAAGCTACAGAAAAGGATAGCAAAGAAACAGAGGTTGCACTCGCATAGTATTTTATTTCTGAAATGGTTGTCCGCATACTTATTAAATACAAATGAATCATTATGGAAATATACCAGATGATAAATAATATTCCAAAAACAATTCCTGCTTCCACAAATACTTCAACAAAAAAATTGTGCATACTTGTCATCCCATCAACAGTCCCCATTTCCTCTTGAACAGATTTACTGCAACCTCCACCAACACCCCATCCGCCGGTATTCATCAAAGCATCTAATCCATTTCTAATGAGTTCTTTTCTTGCACCAATCGATCCCGTTATTGATGGGTCATCAGAAAGGTATAATTTAAGAGCATCATATGTTCCCAAAATTGCAGTTACACGTTTATCTTCGGATTCAAAGGCATGCGACAACATATAAGGACCAGTAACGTATACACAACAAACGATAATCAATGATAAGAAAATTACAAGAAATCTTTTCCATGAAAAAGCAATACCCCAGATACAAACTGCTATAATTCCACCAATCAAAGCCCCCCTTGAACTAGTAGTAATAATGATCGCAAATATGCTTATAGTTCCAAGAATGCTCTTAAGAAAATTCTTATGAAAAAGAAAGTATGGCAATATCATTGTCATAGTTACTGCCAAATTATTTGGATTCCATTGAAATCCTGTTGGCATAGATAAAAGCACATTAATAATTTGAGGATCATACTCGTCTAAATGCGTAGATCTTCCGAAAGAGGAAGCGTATGTTGAAAAGGGAGAAATGGGTAGACGAAAAGTAGTAAAAGCTTCCAACAAACTAAACATAATTTCCAAAATAAAAACAAAACCCAAAGCTTTGAATATCAATCTTTGGCGAGCACAATCATCAACAAAATAAACCATACTATACACAATGGCCATCCCACATAGAATGTAAAATAAATATTGAAAAGCATATATTTTATTAGGTGCCCAAATAACTGTTACAAGGTACCAAAGAAACATTACGATAAAAAAAACATGTGATTTTGTTGCCGTTTTTATTACCGGTAAATGAGGCCCATATAAATAAAAATAACTAAAAATAAGGGAAACCAGAGCTATATGAAACAAGTAGAGTTTTGAATAGCTGACAGCCGGCCCTAACACTGCACTAATAAGAAAAAAAAGGACAACACTAAAAAACCGAATAGACATGAGACATAATCCTACCTATTAATTGACAAAAAAGGATGCACGATTATTTGAAATAAACGAGACCTAACAAGTAACTATCTTTTTGAAATGTGGTTCAGGATACTAATAATTTTGCCCGCCGCTTTACCGTCACCGAAACTTATTCTTTTACTCGATGGTGTTCGTTTCGAATTTGTCTTTTCTATGATTGATACTTTTGAACTCCCCACCACCACATTCCACCCCGACTTCATCGTCTCCACCCATTCGGTCTCCGGGCGGAGGGTGAGACAGGGGACGCCGAAGAAATAGGCTTCCTTCTGCATGCCGCCGGAGTCGGTAAGAATCGCCCGGGCGTTCTTCTCCAGCATGAGCATGTCGAGGTATCCCACGGGGTCAATCTGTGTGACGCTGCTTTTTTGTAGCTTCTTTCTGAAGGCGGCATCGAGCGCTGCAATCTTCTGCTGCGTGCGCGGGTGGACGGGAAAAATGACCGGCTTGTCAAGTTCGAGAAAGGCGCTCAGAATTTCTCTCAGGGTTTCCGGCTTGTCCACATTATAGGGCCGATGGAGCGTGGCAAGGTAATACTCGCCGTGCTGAATTTTCATCGTATCAAGAATTGTCGAGCGTTTCTGTGCGATTTCCGAAAACTGGATGACGGCATCGTACATGGTATCGCCCACGTTGACGACGAGGGGTACGTGATAAGGGGTGGGGGGGAGTGAATCAAGGGATTCGATGAATTTTCCCTCATTGGCGATATTGGTGAATCCTTCCTTCCGGAGATTTTTCACCGCCGTTTTGGTGGGACAGAAAAGGATATCAGAGCAGTGATCAGCGACGACGCGGTTGTGCTCCTCGGGCATCTCACGGTTGTATGAGCGAAGGCCTGCTTCGACATGGGCGACGGGAATCTGGAGCTTTGCGGCGGCAAGGGCGCCGGCAAGCGTGGAGTTGGTGTCGCCGTATACAAGGACACAGTCCGGCGTTTCTTCCAGCAGGACCTTTTCTATCCCCACCAGCATTTCACCTGTCTGGCGGCCGTGCGTTCCGGATCCGACGCCGAGATTGATATCCGGCTCCGGAATTTCCATTTCCCGAAAGAAGATGTCCGACATGCCGTCGTCGTAATGCTGGCCGGTGTGGACGAGGATTTCGGTGTGCCGCGTGGTGCGCAGGAGCTTGCTGACAGGAGCGGCTTTGATGAACTGAGGGCGGGCGCCGACGATGGTGACGATTTTGAGAGTTGGTGAGGTCATATTGTAATGTGCTGAGGGCACGGCATGCCGTGCCCCTACAACGTTTATGAACTTCTTTTTTTCAGGCCTTTTTTGCCCTCTTCATAGCTGAGGCTGCAGGCGGAGCATTTGAGTGATGTGGTGAGCTTTTCGCCGCACTCACAGACCCACCCGGAGCGCCGTGCGGGATTGCCCACCATGAGCGCGTAGTCAGGAGCGTCTTTCGTCACCACGGCGCCGGCGCCGACGAAGGCGTATCGGCCTATCGTAGTGCCGCAGACGATGGTGGCATTGGCACCGACGGTGGCGCCGCGTCTTACCAGTGTCGGTTTTACCTGGTCCATCTTCTTGATTTCAGCGCGGGGGTTGAAGACGTTGGTAAATACCATGGAGGGACCGCAGAATACGCCGTCTTCGAGGGTCACTCCTTTATAGACGCTGACGTTATTCTGAATCTTGCAGTCGTTGCCGATGTTCACTTCCGGCCCGATCACAACGTTCTGGCCTATATTACACCGCTCGCCGATGACGGAACCCGAAAGGACATGGGAAAAATGCCAAACTTTTGTCGCCGCACCGATGGACACGTTGTCATCGACTTCGGCGGTGGGATGGATGAAGACTGATTCCTTCTTTCCGGGGGATGCCGGCTTTCCTGCCAATTTCTCTTCCGCGCCGGCAAGAAGGCTCTCGGAGGCCATTTCGAGTATTTCCAGTACCTCGATCGCGCTTTCGGCATCGGCCATTTTCACTGGTTCGCCATCGAGGTGACCGGCGAAGTATTTCATCTCCTCCGTGAGGGGCTGCTTACGCTCGTAATGAATGATTTCGGTGGGACCGTCGCGCTTGATGGGCTCACCCTGGACCCAGTCGATGCCCTTCTCGTAGAAGAGAATATCTTTCGCATCCGACGAATCCTCGTAAGAGAACATGCCCTTCGAGCCGATGACGACGATGCGGTGCTCCTTGAAGGGGTGGAGCCAGCTCACGAATATGTGCCCCACGATATTGTCGGGATAGGTGATAATGGTCATGGATGAGTCGTGGATATGCGGCTGAAGAAACCTGCCTCCCCGCGAGATGATTTCCACAGGACGCTTTCCGATGAAATACTGGAAGATGGAGATGTCATGCGGGGCGAAGCTCCAGAGGATGTTCTCCTCCTTGCGGACGGTGCCGAGATTGAGGCGGTTGCTGTAGATGTACTCGAATTTGCCGATTTTCCCCTTGTCGATATGCTCTTTCATTTTCTGAATCGCGGGATGAAAGAGAAGCAGGTGCCCCACCATGAGATTGACGCCCTTTTTCTCGGCGAGTTTTTTCAGGCGCTTCGCTTCCCCGGCTTTCAGTGTGAGGGGCTTCTCGACGAGGACGTGCTTTTTGTTATTGATGAGATACTCGGCGATTTCATAGTGCGTTTCGGCGGGCGTCGCCACGGTGAAGCCGTCGAAGTCTTCCTTCACGGCGTCCTTGACGCTGGTGAAGATTTGCAGCCGTGGATACTTTTCTTTCAGTTCGCCGCGGGTACGCTCATCGGATTCCACGATGCCGTGAAGATGCCCCAGTTCGTAGAGCGTCCGGATATGATTCTTGCCCCAGTTTCCGGCGCCTATCACGCAAATTTTCCGTTTCATTGCAGTTCCTCACTCAACCAGTTAATCATTCTAAAGAATCTGTCATTCCCGCTCAGAGACTGTGTCATAATTATTTTTTTTGTCATTCCGTGCAAGCGAAGCGCGACACAGAATCCAGTGTTTCACTGGTTCCCGGTTTTCACCGGGACGACGTCTGGACTCCCGCATTCGCGGGAGTGATAACTCTGCACACTTACTCCCGTAGAGCCTATCCCCGCGGCGCTGCCGAAGACGTTCTCACGTATTCGATAAAGAAGGCGAGGATGACAAGGAAGAAGAATGCGCCCACCGCGGAAACCATCACTATCTGCACCTTCCTTGACTTCACCGGTTTTGTTGATTTTTCAGGTTCCTGAATTACTTTAATATTGGAAATGATACTTTGCTCCGATTTCAGTCTTTGAATTTCGGCATTGATGTCATCTATTTTCGTTTTAAGGCCTTCGTCTCTTTGTAATTTCAGTCTTTCCACTTCGGCCATAAGACTGTTTATTGATGATTCAAGCTTAGTGATATCAGTCTCGATTTCATTTTCCTGTTTTCTCAACTCAAAAATCTGGGAGTTCAACTCATTGAAGTACGTAATATTCTGCTGGAGCGTCGTCGCATGGAGGAGAAGAGAGAGAGCGTCTTTTTGATCGCTCTTTTTGAGGAGGGCATCCTTCTCCGCTGTCATCTTGACAGAGTTATCCTTCACTTCCTTTAATTCTGAAAACAGTTTCTCGACCTGCTGCTCCACGCTCTCGAGACGGGCAATTTTCAGCTTCAGTTCATTCTTATTCCCCAGAAGCTCTGCCGCTTTAATCTGAACTTGTTTGTCCAGGTCTTTCCGCTGTGTGTCGATATCGTTGATCTTGTTCTGGTTCGTGGTGATTTTGGAATCGTAGTTGTTCTTTTTCTGATTGATGATATCCCGGTAGTTATCGGTGAGATATGCAATCAGGAGATTTTGAACTTTAATGCCAAGGTCAACCTCGTTTTCCTCCCATTCTGACGACACCATTATGACCTGTGAGTTCTTGTTCTTGTCCGTATCGGACTTGAATTTTAAGTCCACAGTGTGTGGATCAACATGAAGATCCTTCATTATTCGTTGATTATATGCCTGTTCTCCAACCTTGCGGCTGATATTGTCCGGAGAATCTATGTATATCAGGTTTCCCTTGTCATCGACGCCCATGATGCCGGGCTCAATAATCGCATCAACCTGATAGACCTTCGGCATCTGGAGACTTATCACCGACGCCGCGACCGCAACTATGACGACACCCACGGTGATGAGCCACTTCCATTTCCAGATAATTCTGAGGATGTCGATGAGCTCTATTTCATCCTCATGACGGGATGGCTGCTGATGTTCGTGATCCATACTGCACCTCCGGGGAATTCTTCACCCCCACCTGGCCTCCCCCATCAAGGGGGAGGAATGTGTTAGTTAATCTCCCGCCAAAGTGAAGGAATTGCCTATGCGCCTTTTTCACTTGCCACCATGTCTTTGATTCTCTTCATATGCCCCCGGCCGAGGCCCTTGACTTCACAGCCGAGCTCGAAGTAGCGGCGGATTTTGGAATCGCTGAGAATGCCGAAGCAGTCTATCACCGCGACGGGCCTTCCCACCATTTTCACAATCTCGTCCGGTGTGAGCTTGAGATAGGGTTGATGCCGCACAGCAAGCACGACCGCGTCCGCCCCCTTGAGCGCCTTCGGAAGCTCTTTATGCACGCGAAGCTCCGTCAGCTTCTCCTGGTTTCTGAAGAAGCGCGACCACGAGTGGCCCGGCGCCGGATAGGTGTCCTGCTTTTCGAATTCCCACCAGTGCTTCACATAAGGGTCGTGGGCTTCAACCTCCCCGCCCATCTCGGTGAGCTTGCGCACGATTATTTCGGAGCCGCTGTAACGGGTGTCGCCCACATCCTCGCGATAGGAGACACCGAGCACCGCAATCCTGGACGCGGCAACAATTTTTCCCATATTGCGCAGGGCATCCCGGACGAGGACGGCCGCGTGGAGTGCCCGCGTGTCATTGATATCGATGGCAAGCGGCGTGATTTTGAAGATGTCGTCGTCGAATCCCATGAGGGTGTGGTAGGCCCATACGCCGAGCCCGCCGTCCTTGGGAAGGCAGTATCCCCCGATGCCGGGGCCGGGGAAGATCATGTTCGAATGGGTGGGGCGCACCTTGATTGCCTGCATGACCTTAATCAGGTCGACGCCGTTCCGCTCGGCGAAAAGACTCCATTCATGAAGGAACGCCAGAATCGTCGCCCGGTAGGAATTTTCCACAATCTTGCAGGTCTCGCTCTCCATGGGACGGTCCAGCACGGTGAGGGGGAATTTTCCCACGTTGAGGACATCGGAGAGAAATGCCACCACGCGCTCCCGCGATTCCTTATTGATGCCGCTGCACACCCGCCAGAAGTCGCGGATGGAGGCAACGTAGTCCCTGCCCGGCATGACCCGTTCAAAGGAGTGGGCGAGCACGGGCTCTCCCTTGATGCCGCGCTGTTCAAAGGCTTTTTTTATAATCGGATAGGCGATGTATTCCGTCGTCCCCGGCGGCACGGTGGTTTCAATCAGGACAAGGCAGTCGCGCCTGATGTGGTCTCCGATTATTTTAAGGCTTTCCTCGAGCGCCGCGATTTCAGCCCTCCCTTCCCGTACGTCGCCGAGGGTTTCCTTGAAATAATCGCACTGCACGTCAACAACCACGACATCTGCAAGTGAGAGCGCGTCATAGGTGTAGGTCGCTATGAGCGTTTTCTTGTCCCGGACGCACCGCTTTATCATCGGCTCCACGTTCGGATCTTCCGCTTCAACCGGCGCCATCCCCTTGTTGATATAGGGTATCTTCCAGTAAGAGCGCGAGGAAGGCCGCTGCATGCCGATGACGAACTTGAGGGGCTTGCCTGTCTTTTTATCCACCGAATCGGCGATGACGCCCGCCATTACCGCACCGACAAAACCGACACCCATGACCACCACGATTTCCCTCCCCATCTTCCGCTGGGAGGCGGCGAGTTTCTGGAGGCGCTTGAATTCCCCCTTATAGTCCCCGTCTTTAGGAAGCGTGAATACTTCCCCTGAGGGAGATACCGATACGAAGTTTTTGTTTTCTTTCCCGGATGATTTCAATCGAGCCATGCGTTAACCCCTTTTCTGAAGATACAGCTCCGCCCTCTGGGTTACATTGCGATGTCGCGTATATCCTGCCGTTTTGAAAGTATGAATCACGCACTCATGCAACATCCTGAAAACCCGAGGGGAAGCCTGTGAGATATAGTCCGTTGCCTATATAATAACTGCCTGGCATTGTCAAAATATAAGGAAATTCAGGGGGTGCGTTCATCATCCCCCCTGAGGCCATGTTCCCGGTTTCTTCAAGACTGCTGCCATCAGGTCATCTGCCGCGCTGCCTCACGGCAGGCATTGAGTGTGGCATCGAGGTCGTCGCCGGTGTGCGCGAAGGAGAGAAAGGATGTTTCGAACTGGGACGGCGGAAGAAGAATCCCACGGGAAAGCATATTCCTGAAGAAGTCGGCAAATGCACCGGTATTGCTCCTCTTCGCCGAATCGAAATCGGTGACCTCGCCCGAGGTGAAAAATACGGTGAACATGGAACCGATCCTGTTGATGGTGTGGGCGATGCCTTTGCCGGCAAGAATCTTCCCCATTTCACGAGAGAGGTATGCAGTTTCGTCATCGAGTTTTTTATAATCGCCGTTTTGCTTGAGGATGGTGAGGGTGACAATACCTGCGGCCATGGCAAGGGGGTTTCCCGAAAGCGTGCCCGCCTGGTAGACGGGACCCAGCGGGGCGAGTTTTTCCATGATATGCCGTTTCCCCCCGAAGGCCCCTACGGGAAGGCCGCCTCCGATAATTTTGCCCAGGCAGGTGAGATCGGGCTCGATGCCCGCCACGGCCTGATACCCGCCATAGGTCAGCCTGAAGCCGGAAATCACTTCATCAAAAATGAGGAGAATTTCCTTTTCACGGGTAATGTTTCTCAACTTTTCCAGGAAGCCCGGGCGGGGAAGCACGAGCCCCATGTTGCCGGGAACGGGCTCGATTATGACGCAGGCGATATCACCGCCGTGCGCATCGACGGCAGCCTTCACGCCGTCAATCGAATTGAAGGGAACCGTGATGGTCAGCTCCGCGAGTGCCGCGGGAACCCCGGGGCTTCCAGGTATGCCGAGCGTCGCCACGCCTGAGCCCGCCTTCACAAGGAGTGAGTCCGCATGGCCATGGTAGCAGCCGTCGAACTTGATGATTTTGTTTTTCTTCGTGTGGGCACGGGCAAGCCTGATGGCACTCATCGTCGCCTCCGTTCCCGAATTGACCATCCTCACCATGTCCATCGAGGGGAAGGCCTCCACAAGAAGACGCGCCATCTGAATTTCCATGTCTGTGGGCATGCCATAGCTGGTGCCGCGGCCCGCCGCGTCCGTGATGGCGCGCACTATTTCGGGGTGGGCATGCCCCAGGATCATGGGACCCCACGAACCGACATAGTCAATGTATTCCCCCCCATCGGTATCATACACTTTTGAACCGGACGCCCTGCTGATGAAGACCGGGTCGGCACCGACAGCGCCGAAGGCACGCACGGGACTGTTGACGCCGCCGGGAATGTATTTCTCCGCTTCGCGAATGAGCGGGGTTGTTTTTTTATTCATCGGGAAAATACTCCATGCTGGTTTTCTTGAATTCCTCCTCCGTCTCGAGGATCACGTAGTCGGCCACGCCGATCGATGCCGCGATATCTTCAACAATCTTTGCCATGTCGCCCGCGCCGCTGTGAATCATGGTGAAGAGATTGTACTTTCCCAGGAAGTGCGGGGATCTCTCGTAACAGTGGGATACCTCTTTTCGTGCGCCAAGCAACTGACCAACGTCGAGCGTCCGCGATTCGGGAACGGCCCAGACCACCATGGCGTTTTTCCCGATGCCCGCCTTCCGGTGGGCGAGCACGGCGCCGAATTTTCGAACGGCACCGTCCTTCATAAGTTCCCTTATGGCGGCAATGACTTCATCTTCGCTGCATCGAAGTGCTTTTCCGATTGTCGCGAAGGGTTTTTTTTCGACGGGCACATCCCGCTGAATCCGGCGGGCAACACCTTTTTTTATCCTTTGTACCACCTGCAATCCCCGTAGCGTAAAGATGGTGAGGATACAACCCTTAACATATCCAAATTATTCTTGACAATTGATTTTCTTGCAGATAAACAGGTGCCGTTCCGTGAGATGGCAAAAGGTGGAATGTTTCGTTTTACAAGCGGAACGGGACAGCGCCGCCGGTCACCCCATGGAATAAAAAAACATAAGGAGGAGTATGAAATGAGAAAGCTGTTGAAACCCGTATCATGCTGTCTGCTCGCCCTCGTGTTCTCGCTGTTCTTCGCGTCCTTCGCGCTCGCTGCCGAAGAAGCCGCGACGGGAACCGCCGCTGCCGCTGCCTCACCTGACGTGACGGCAAGCACGAAGGCGATGGTTATCGCAGTCAGCATTGCCGCCGCCGCATTCGTCATGGGTTTTGGTACCCTGGGTCCCGGTTCCGGTATGGGGAATGCCTGTAACGGCGCCACGAATGCCGTCGGCAGAAACCCTGATGCACAGGGCAAGATTCTTCTCACCATGCTGGTAGGTCTGGCCATGATCGAATCCATCGCCATTTATGCGCTGGTTATCGCACTGGCCATCCTCTATGCAAACCCGCTTCTGAAGTACGTCGTGGGTTAAACCACCTATCTTTTATGTCTCATACCAAAGGGGAAGCGTAGCCACACGTCTTCCCCTTTTTTTATTTTTCCAGCCTGCTATTCATCGAGATTTCTCGGCGACACTAGCGAGCGCCTGGCCTTTGTCTCGGAACGCATGTGTTTGAGCCTCAGCATCTTTTCTTTGGTCCTCTGCGTCCGCTTCCTTTTCTGCCGCCGTATCTTCTCGCGCCTCTCTTTTTCAGCATCTGCGATGCCCTTTTCCTTCCTCTCGATCTTATCGAGGAGCAGGCGCCGGGCGATGAAGCGGTTGAGGGACTGGCTACGCTCGCGCTGGCACTTCACGGAAAGCCCCGTCGGCACATGCACAAGAAAGACACAGGAGGAGGTCTTGTTTACCTTCTGCCCGCCGGGACCGGAAGACCTGACGAATGTCTCCCTGAAATCGGCCTCTTTCACTCCGAGCTTCTCCATCCGCTCGGCGAGCGCCTTTTCTTTCTGTTCCGATACGGTGAAAATCGACATGGAATCAACCCGGATACTTCATTATAATCCGCATGACGGACTCTTTTTATTCTTTTTCAAAGCTTGTCAAGCGTTTTCATGATTCATAACGTTCTGTAAAAAAGGGACTGACAAGAAAAGGCCCATGTTCAGCGCGCAACTCATAAACGAACCCTTTGCGGACCCGGGGGTTTACGTCAAGCTCAAGTACAGGGATGAGGCGATACTTTTCGACCTCGGCGACCTTCATCACTTCCCCTCGCGGAAAATCCTGAAGATCAGCACCATATTTATTTCCCACACGCACATGGATCATTTCATCGGGTTCGATCATGTGTTGAGAATCTGCCTCGGCAGGGACCGGCACATCGCACTTTACGGGCCGCCGGGATTCATCAGGAATGTGGAGAACCGCATCTTCTCCTATACGTGGAACCTGGTGGAAAACTACACGAATGACTTTGTGCTCACGGTGCATGAAGTCCACACAACCCACATAATGGCAAAGCGCTACCGCTGCCGGGATGCATTCTGCGGGGAAATGATTGAAGAGAGCGGCCCTTTCAATGGTGTTCTCCTTGACAGGGATGACTTCATCGTCCGGACGGCTTTTCTGGACCACAAGATTCCCTCGCTCGCGTTTTCGCTCGAAGAAAAGAGTCACATCAACATCCTGAAAAACGCCCTTGGGGAAATGGGCCTTCCTCAGGGGAAATGGCTCGCCGGGCTGAAGGAAAAGATTCACCGGGGAGAGCCGGACGATACTCCCGTGGACGTAGCGTGGAAAGGAGGGCGGCCTTCTCCGGCCCGCACCACCTTTTCTCTCGGCGAATTGAAGGAAAAAATCGTGAAAATCACCGCGGGACAGAAAATTTCATATATCGCGGACGCAGTGGGAAGCGAGGAAAACAGGGAAAAGATTGCCGCTCTCGCCCGCGATTCGGATATCATGTTTATCGAGGCCACATTTCTTCATAAGGACGCCGCGCGTGCTTCAACTAAATTTCACCTTACGGCGAAACAGGCCGGGGAGCTGGCGCGGGAGGCGGGGGCAAAGCGGATGGTGATTTTTCACTTCTCTCCGAAGTACCGCGGGAAGGAACACCTGCTGAACGAGGAGGCCCTGGCGGCCTTCCGCGGGCTTTCGTAATGAGAGCTATCAGATTTTTTCTATCTGGAATCCTTCCAGCTTTATGGCGACGGAGCGCTGGAGGATGTCTACGGAGACGATAAAGAGGTTCTTTTTGTAATCGGTCTCGACGACGGTACCCTCGATGCCTTTGAAGGGACCGTCAACGATGCGGGCGCTCTCTCCCTCTTTCGGGTAGATGAAAGGTTCCAGTTCGACCGTGGAATTGACCAGACGCTGGATGGCCTCTATCTGGGGGTTGGGGACGGGGACTGGCACGCTGGAGGACGGCCTGCCCAGTATCCTGACAACGCCGGCGGTAGTGAGAATATCCAGCTTCTTCGGATTGGTAAGCTCCGGCACCTCGACAAAGAGGTATCCGGCGAAGAGGGGAATGGATATCCTCTTTTTCCGGTCCTTTCTCCTGCTCCACACTTCGATTTTTGGAAGAAAAGTCGTAATCGCCTTCTGGGCAAGGAGCCTCTCGGCCTTGTCTTCATGGCGGCTCCTCGTATGTACGGCGTACCACGGCATAACGGCGGGAGTCTCACTCTTTGCTTTTGATTCGCAGATCCATGATGATGTCGTCACCCTTCTTGACGATTCGCTTCACCACGAGCTTTATGGCGTCATCAACTTCGCGAAATCCCAGGTCGCCGACGGCTTCAATCCCTTTCCCCATAATCTTGGGGGCCGTGATGATTATGAGCCGGTCGGGGAGGCCCTCTCTGATGAAGGAGGTGATCGTCCGCGCCCCCCCCTCCACGAGGACCGATGAGATATTTCTCATGGAGAGCTCGCGAAGCGCAGAGGGAAGGTCGACACCCACCCCTTCACAGGAATCGGCTGTTATAATCTCGATACCCATCGCCCCGAGCAAGTGCATTTTCTCCGCATCGCCGGCATGTGTGGTGATGATCATCGTGCGCGCCTCGTCCTGTTTCGTGAGCACGGAGGATGCAAGGGGGATTTTAAGCGTCGAGTCGAGAATCACGCGCAGGGGATTTTTGCCTTTGACATGGCGGACGGTCAGCTCCGGGTTGTCCCGGAGCACCGTATCGATACCCACCAGGACAGCGTCGTGATGCGACCTCAATTCATGGGCATACCGGAGTGATGCTTCGGAGCTTATCCACCGCGAGTTGCCCGAAGCCGCGGCGATTCTTCCATCGACGGTCTGGGCATACTTGAGGGTGACGAAGGGGGTCGCCGTGGACATGTATTTGAAAAATACTTCATTGAGAGCCCTGCACTGGCTCTCCAGAACGCCCACCGTGGTGTGGATTCGATGCTCGTTGAGACGGGCGATTCCCCTGCCGGCAACGAGGGGATTCGGGTCCCGGACGCCGATAACCACCCGTGCAATGCCCGATTCAATTACTGCATCCGTGCAGGGGGGCGTCTTTCCGAAATGGCAGCAGGGCTCGAGGGTGATGTAAAGCGTGGCGCCTGTGAGCAGGGCCTTCGCGTTTGTTATCGCGTTGACCTCGGCGTGCGCCTCCCCGAAACGCCGGTGGTACCCCTCGCTGATGACGGCGCCGTCCTTTACTATCACGGCACCCACCATGGGGTTCGGGCTCACCCACCCCTGCCCTTTGCGGGCAAGCCGGAGCGCCCTTTCCATGAAATATTCATCGCCCGTGGCTTCTTTTGTTTTCACGTGTATTCAATCCGAAAGTGAGGTTGAGCTGGATATACTATAACGGCGCTGGTTCTGTAAAGAAAACCCCTTCCGGCGCCTATTTGCTCATTAAATATTCGTGGATGGACCGCGCCGATTTCTTGGCCGCGCCCATGGCGAGAATGACCGTCGCCGAACCGGTTACGATATCACCACCGGCCCAGACCCCCTCGCGGCTTGTTTTCCCCGTTTCCTCATCCGCAACAATGTAGCCCCACCGGTTCGTTGTAAGCCCCGGCGTTGTCGCCGGCACGATGGGATTGGCCATGGTGCCGATGGCTACCACGGCCATGTCAATATCGATAAGATACTCGGAACCCTTGATGGGCACGGGCCGCCGCCTGCCCGAGTCGTCCGGTTCGCCGAGCTCCATCTGAATGCACTTCATTCCCTTCACCCAGCCATTATCATCACCGATGTATTCGACGGGAGCGGTGAGAAGTTTGAACTGAATGCCCTCCTCCTTCGCGTGGTGCACCTCTTCGATTCGTGCCGGCATTTCGACTTCGGTCCGCCGGTAGACGATATAGACATTCTCCGCACCCATCCTGAGGGCGGTGCGCGCCGAATCCATCGCCACGTTGCCGCCGCCTATGACGGCGACATTCCTGCCGCGGGCGACAGGGGTGTCGAATTCAGGAAATAAATAGGCCTTCATGAGGTTGGAGCGCGTGAGATACTCGTTGGCGGAATAAATGCCGCTGAGGTTTTCACCGGGGATGTTCATGAACACGGGGGCGCCTGCACCGACGCCGAGAAATATCGCGTGGTACCCCTCGGCAAAGAGTTCATCAATCGTTTTGCTCCGCCCGATAATCATGTTCGTTTCTATGCGAACTCCCATCCTGATGAGGTATTCCACCTCGGCATCGACGATACCCTTGGGCAGACGGAATTCCGGTATGCCGTAAATGAGAACACCCCCCGACTTGTGCAGTCCTTCGAAGATGGTCACGTCGTGCCCGCGCCTCACCAGGTCGCCCGCAATGGTCAGCCCCGCCGGACCCGCACCCACGACGGCGACTTTCTTACCCGTCGGCTTCGGCAGGTCGGGAATGGCGACAATGCCCGCCGTTCGTTCATAGTCGGCGACAAAACGCTCAAGCCTTCCAATCGCGACGGGTTCCCCCTTCTTTCCCAGCACGCACTTGATCTCGCACTGTTCTTCCTGAGGGCATACCCTCCCGCACACCGCGGGCAGCGAGTTCGTTTCCTTTATTTTCCGGGCAGCGGCAATATAGTCTTTCTCAAGGATATGCTTGATAAATCCGGGGATATCGATATCGACAGGGCAGCCGTCGACGCAGAAAGGCTTCTTGCAGTGAAGGCATCGCCCCGCTTCCAGGAGCGCCAGCTCTTCGGTATATCCCAGCGGCACTTCATCAAAATTTTTCGCCCGCATCTGCGGTTCCTGCTCGGGCATTTTCTGGCGCGGCACTTTTTCTTTCTTTTTCTCATCCATGACAGTGACACCTGTGCGCTTCCATCGCCTTCTTTTCTTCCGCCTCATACATGCGGAGCCTCGTCGCCAGAAGACGGAAGTCAACTTCGTGACCGTCAAACTCGGGGCCGTCGACACAGGCGAATTTTGTCTTCCCGCCGACGGCAACCCGGCAGGCACCGCACATCCCGGTGGCGTCCACCATGATGGGATTGAGGCTCACGATGGTCTTTATCTTATGCGGACGGGTCACGTCGCAGATCACGCGCATCATTGGCACCGGCCCGACGGCAAACACGCGATCGATGCGCGTCCCGGAATCGATGAGCTTCTGCAGCACTTCGCTCACGAATCCATGAAACCCGTAGCTTCCGTCGTCGGTGGCGACGAGAAGCTCGTCACTGGCCTCCCTCATCTCTTCTTCGAGTATGAGAATATTTTTTGACCGGGCCCCGATGATGGAGATGACCCTGTTGCCCGCCTCCTTCAGGGCCTTCGCGATGGGATAGACGACGCCTATGCCCACGCCTCCTCCCACGCAGACGGTGAGGCCGAAGTTTTCAATTTCCGTGGGGCTTCCCAGCGGACCGAGAATGGAATAGATTCTTTCCCCCACGTTCATCCCGGCAAGACACGCGGTGGTTTTCCCCACAATCTGGAAAATGATGGTGATGGCGCCCCGCTCTTTATTTTCATCGGCGATGGTGAGCGGTATCCGCTCCCCATTCTCGGCGGTCATCAGAACGATGAACTGCCCCGCCTTTCTCCTGGCGGCGATTTCAGGCGCACTGACGACCATGCTGATGACCTGTTCCGACAGATACGATTTGTCCAGTATTTCATTCAATGGTTGATTCTCCTCGGTGCGGGGATAAATGACAGGGGGCACCGCTTGTCGGAAATTCCGTGGCACCCCGCTGTGCAGGCGCAGGCGGAATGGGCGGGTGTGTCTTAATACTCCTTGGTGAGCTTATCCAGTTCAGCAAGGGAAAATACGGGACCGTCCTTGCACACGTACTTGTGTCCCACGTTGCACCGGCCGCATTTCCCTATTCCGCACTTCATGCGCATCTCTAAGGACGTGTAGATATTGTCCTTCGAGAATCCCAGATCGAAAAACACCGGCAGGGTGAAGCGGATCATGATGGGGGGACCGCAGATGACGGCGACGGCGTTTTCGGAAGAGGGCGCCACGTCCTTGCACACCGCAGGCACAAACCCTTCCCTTCCCTTCCAGTCCGCATCGCCTTTGTCAACGGTGACGTTGAGTGCCAGGTCGGTTCTTTTTTCCCACAGGGCAAGCTCATCCTTGTAAATCAGAAGCCCCGGCTCGCGCGCCCCGTACACGACGGTGATATTTCCGAACTGGGAGCGGTTGTCGTCATGAATCATGTAGTTGATGAGGGACCGCAGCGTGGTGAAGGCGAAGCCGCCGCCGACCACGACGATGTTTTTCCCCTTCAGGTACTCAATGGGCCAGGTATTGCCGAGAGGGCCTCTCACCCCCATCAGCGTTCCTTCCTCCATGCTGTGAAGCTCGCTGGTCACTGTGCCGGCCCGCTGGACGGTGAATTCCAGATAGCCCTTCTGGGTCGGGGACGAGGCGATGCCGATGGGCGATTCGCCCTTGCCGAAGATGGAGAGTTCGGCGAACTGACCCGGCAGGTAGTTGAAATTTTCCTCGTCTTCCTTATTTATAAAGGCGAACCGGAAGGTTTTTATGTCCTTGGTGGTTACTTCCGTGATGATTTTCGCCACTTCAACGGGTATGGGAACATAGGGATTCGTGTGCATTACCATCTCCAACCGCTTAGAGTTTTGATATATCCGTCACTATCTTCCTGATGTCGATATTCACGGGGCAGTACTGCACACACCGCCCGCACCCCACGCAGGCGATGGCGTGGTAATTATCGACAAAGTATCTGAATTTGTGGAGCAGCCGCTGCCGCCACCGTTCCTTTTGCGAGGTCCGCGGGTTGTGGCCCGACGTTTCCTGCGTGAACAGCCACGACATGCAGGAATCCCATGAACGTATGCGCCGCCCGCCGTCCCTCTTCACCTCGTCGGTGATGTCGAAACAGTGACAGGTGGGGCAGAGGTACGTACAGGTACCGCAGGCGAGGCAACTCTTGTGAATCGTATCCCAGAAGGGATTATCGAAGTTTGCATCAAGCCACGGTTTGATGTCGTTCCCGGGAATGATTGACTTGATTTCCTTCTCAGACTTCTCCGACAACTCCTTTTTCTTTGCAAGCGCGGCATCATCGGCATTGGCAAGATCGCCGAATTTCTTCAGAATCGCTGCTCCCTTGTCGGTCAAGCTCTCCGCGAGGTAACGGTCGCCCAGATCGGCGAGCACGATATCGGCACCCTCGGACGACATGGGATGGCCGCCCACGGATGTGCAGAAACAGGTGGTAGAGGGCGGGTGGACACAGGCGAGCGTGACAATGGCTGTTTTCCTGCGGCGCTCCATGTAGTAGGTGTCTTTGTATTTCGGATCATCGAATACATAATCGAGGAGAATGAAACTGCGCGCATCGCAGGGCCGCACCCCGAAGAGCACCGCCTCGGGCGCTCCTTCCACCACACCGGCAAGCTCCCTTCCCCGTTCGGTTCTGAAATATTTCAGCATCGTTTCCGCCTGGGGGAAGAAACAGTTCTTGGGAGCGTTCCTGGTGTTGCCGAAATCGAGCATAGGCTCCATGCCCTGCTCCAGTATCTTGAACAGCACGTTATCCTGGTCCTGTACCGGTGCGTACACAGGCATCTGCCCGGCGAGTTTTTTCACGATGCCGGCCAGCGCGTCCTTCTTTATCACTTTCTTTTCCATATCGTTCCTTGGTCAATCCGTGTATTTTTCATGTTCACGCAAAATTGCTGCGTCTACACAATACCCAGCGACTTCAGAAGAGGCCGGGGATCGACATTGTGCATCCCGAACCATGATTCCGGCCCCGGCGTTCCCAGGGCGAGGGCGATCAATTCGGTAAAATAAAACGCGGGCAGGCGCACATCTTCGCTCGGTCGCGTATCCAGATTGGCAAAGCAGACGGGGCATGCCGTGGCCACGCAGTTCGCGCCGGCCTCCCGTGCCGCCTTCATCAGTTTGTCCACGAGACGGATGACGATGTCCGTCTTCCCCAGGGTAAGGCTGCCGCCGCAGCAATCCGTCTTGTAGGACCACTTCTTCGGTTCCGCGCCGCAGCTTTTCATTATTGTGTCGAGCATGTAGGGATTCTCGTAATCATCGAACTCGCAAATCTCGGGCGGCCGCAGGAGCAGACACCCGTAATATGAAACCGGCTTCAGCCCGGTGAGCGGTTTTGTCACCGCCGCCGCAAGCTTTTCCTTGCCGACATCGTTATAGATGATATCAATCGGTGTCCGCACCTTCACGGTGCCGGCGTATTTCGCACCGAGTATCGATTCCACTTCGGACCGCAGCTTCGCGTCACGGGCAAGATGATGCTGCGCCGATTTGAACCGGTTGAAGCAGGCCGCACAGGGAACCATGACATCCCGGTCGCTCTTCTCGGCGGCGATGATGTTTCTTGCGGGCAGTGCGACGGAGAGCTTGAAATTGGTCATATGGGCAGATGACGCCCCGCAGCAGGACCAGTCATCAACCTCGGCAAGCTCAATCTGCAGCGCCCTGCTGACCGCCTTCACCGATTCGTCGTACTCCCTTCCCGTGGCGTGAAGTGAACATCCCGGATAATATGAAACTTTCAACTAAGCCTCCTCGTGCACAGGCTGACGGCGCCATGGCGCGCCGGTCTTATCTGCCTGTATGTTTAAAAATATTTCGTACCGATTTCACGTCCCTGGTTCTCGGTGAAATAATCTTGATTTTACCCTTCAGGAACATGCTCATGCCCATCGCCAGATCGGAAAAATAATCGCCGGATTTCAGCTTGTACTGGACTATCATCAGGGGCTCATTGATGCGGCCGCTTATTTTGATATTGGAAAGGAAGGCCTCATGAAATTTCAGTACATTCTTTTCCTTCGGCGCCACTTTCGATTCAATGGCCAGCTCCCGGAGCACATCCATCATCCGGGCGATATCGACGTCATTGGGGCACCTCGTCACGCAGGTCTCGCAGGAAGCGCAGAGCCATATGGTCGAGCTCCCGAGCACCCTGTCCCGCATGCCCACCTGTATCATTTTGACGACCGTATTGGGATTGATATCCATGGCGAAGGCCACGGGACACCCCGCGGTGCATTTACGGCAGTGATAACAGTTCTGAATCGGGACATCCCCTATTCTTTCATTGACCGTGTCTAAAAAAGTTCCCATGGTTTCTCCATTTACATTATTCGTTAAGGTTCGTAGATGAACTCATCCTTGTCATCCATGGAATGCACACTGAGAGGCGGCTGCTGCTCCATTTTTTCACCCGCCCGGTGCGCAAAGAGATTGTACCCGTCCTTATCGAGCTTCTTCAGGAATTTTCTCAGATCCACACCCATGGGGCAGACATCAACGCAGGAACCGCAGTCCACGCAACGCCCCGCCATGTGGAAGAGTCTCATTATCTGGAAGGCCTGGGTATCCGATTCATCAACGCTCACACCGACCCAGCGCGGCTGGCTCTGCTCCACGAAGCAGACCTTGCAGTAACAGGAGGGACAGGTGTTCCGGCAGGCGTAGCACCGGATGCACTTTTTCATTTCCTCGGCGAAGTAGTTCCAGCGTTCTTCCCCGGACATCGCCTCAAAGGCGTCCACATCAGCGTATTCACTGTCCGGCTTCATGGGAGGGGCGGGGTCTCCGACCATGACGTCGGAGATAACGGGGTTGTTGTACCGGCAGGAAAGGCAGCTCTCCGCGAGTACGCTCTCCAGGGGGATTTCCTTGGTGCCGTCGGGTGTGGTGAAGGAAAGCCTGTCATTGATGATGGCGCAGGCGGTAATTTCTTTTCCTCCCGCCGCGGCGGCCAGCTTCTTTTTGGACACATACCCCCTGCAGGGGACGCCGATAATGAAGATCTGATCCCTTTCGTACTGGCGCTCCTGAAGATGGATAACGAGTGAACGGGTCGTGCACCCGCGCGCCACGACGCCGACCACTTTCTTCGTCCGCTGCTCGGGTTTCATCCTTTTCTGGGAGGCCTTGTGCGCCATGAGTATGTCGTGGACATACTTGGCAAGGTTGACCGAACAGAAGGGATTCAGTACGAGCCTGCCCTCATCGTCGGGGTTTTCTATGAAACAGGGGGCCGCCTGGTACGGCAGGGTGCCTGCTTCATATCCCACCACCACGTCGACCTTCTTTTCGGAAAGCAGTTCCACCGCTTTTTCCTGCAATCGCTTTTCTATACTCATCGCCGTATCCGATTCCTCATGTAGTAATGATTTTCCCGAAGGTTATTCGTAGCTTTTCACCAGCTTCTTCGCCGGGCCGAGAGCCTTTATCTTCTCGGTAACGCCCCGTATCACGTGGGCGAATTTCTCGCCCTCAGAGGCTGAAACCCAGGTGAAGATCGTCCTGTCGGGCTCGATGCCGAGGTAGGAAAGGAAACTTTTCAGCATGGCGAATTTGCGGCGAGCCGAGAGGTTCCCCGTAATATAATGACATTCACCGGGGTGACATCCCGAGACCAGCACGCCGTCAGCCCCCTCCTGCAGGGCCTTCACCACGTAGAAGGGATTGACCCTTCCCGAACAGGGAAGCCGCACGAGGCGGACATTGGGCGGGTACTGAATTCTGCTGATTCCGGCAAGGTCGGCGCCGGCATAGGTGCACCAGTTGCACACGAATGCGACAATCTTGGGTTGCCAGTTTTCTTGAGCTTTATTGTCAGCCATATATTCCTCATCTGCCGCTGTATGCAGCGTTATAGTGCTTCAATCTGGGCAACAATCTCCTCATTATTAAAGCCGTTCAGGTCAACGGCATTCATCCTGCATGACGCCGTGCAGACGCCGCATCCCTTGCACAGCACCGCGTTGACGACGGCACATGCCTCGTTCACGTCAACGGCGATGGCGCCGAACGGACAGTTCACCTCGCAGAGTCCGCAGGCCATGCACCGCTCCTTGATCACGTAGGCGGTTTTCCCTTCGGCCTCGATGAAGTCCTTGCTCAGTATGGTACTGGCCCGTGAGACTGCGGCGTTCGCCTGTGAAATCGCCTCGTCGCTCATCTTCGGTGAATGGGCCATGCCGCACATAAAGACGCCGTCGGTGGCAAAGTCCACGGGGCGCAGCTTCACGTGCGCCTCAAGGAAGAATCCGTCCTGGTTTATGGGCACCTTGAGCATCTTGGCTGTCGATTCATTCTCCGGGTTCGGTACTGTTCCCACACTCAGCACGAGGAGATCGGCATTCAGTTCAACGGGTTCATTCAGGATGTAATCGAACGTCGAGAGGGAAAGGCCGGCGCCAGCGGCCTTTACCGCGGGCTTCAGGCTTTCTTCATACCGGACGAATTTCACGTTCAGCTCACGCGCCCTCTTGTAGTAATCCTCCTTGAGGCCGTACGTCCTGACATCCCGGTAGAGAATGGTGACATCCGTTGAGGGATCCATTTCCTTCAGCTTCAGCGCATTCTTTATGGCCTCGCTGCAGCAGTAACGGCTGCAGTAGGGCCTCTCATCGCAGCGGGATCCCACACACTGGATCATCACGATGCTCTTCGCTTTCGCGACCCTGCCATCCTTGCTGAATATCATTTCCTCGAGTTCGCGCTGCGTGATGACGCCGTCATGCGTCCCGTAGAGGTACTCCGTGGTTTTATTCTCGTAGGCGCCTGTCGCAACGATGACGACACCGTGCTTGAACTGGTGCTCCGCGCCTTTCGATTCGATGGTGGTCTTATAATTTCCTATGAATCCCTCGATGGTTTTTATGGTCGCACCGGTATGAAGATGAATAAGGTGGCTCCTCGCAATCCTGTCGAGGAGACCCTTCAGATGGACCCCCGTATCGAGTCCTTCGAGTGTGTAGTGGAGTTTTCTGTAGTTGCCGCCCGGCTCGCGCTCTTTTTCCACAATGTAGCTTTCGAGTCCCTGATCGGCGAGCGTGAGCGCCGCCGTGATGCCGGCGAGACCGCCACCGATGATGAGTGTCGCCTTGTTGACTTCGAGCTGCCCCGGCTTCAGCGGCTTCAGATACTGTGCCTTCGCCACGGCCATCCGGACAAGGTCTTTCGCCTTTTCCGTCGCCGCCTCGGGCTCATGCATGTGAACCCAGGATGCCTGGTCCCTGATATTGGCCATCTCGAAGAGATACCGGTTGAGGCCGGCCTTCTCGCAGTTTTCCTGGAACAGCGGCTCATGGGTTCTTGGTGAGCAGGATGCCACAATCACCCGCGAGAGATTCTCATCCCTGATAACCTCGCCCATCTTCACCGCCGTATCCTGTGAGCAGGTGAAAAGATTGTCCGCAGTGAAGACGACATTGGGAAGGGTTTTCGCGTACTCGACCACGGCGGGAACATCCACCACCCCGCCGATGTTGATGCCGCAGTGACACACGAACACGCCGATTCTCGGTCCCACGCCGCGCAGGTCCTTCTCGGCGGGCAGTTCCTCTTCCGCCGTCATGGTTCCCCGCCGCGCCGCGAGCAGTCCTGAGGCGCACGCCGCCGCACTGCTCGCCTCCATGACCGTCTCCGGGATGTCCTTCGGTCCGCCGAACACACCGCAGACGAAGACGCCGTCCCGCGACGACTGGACCGGATTGATGGGGGAGGTCTTGCAGAACCCGTGTTCCTCAAGCTCGACGCCAAGGCTTGCCGCAAGTTTCCCCGCTTCCTTCGGCGGCATGAGCCCGACGGAGAGCACCACCATGTCGAATTCCTCCTCGGTGAGCGTGCCGTCTTCCTCAACGTAGGTGAGAAGGAGGTTCTTTGTCTGCTGCAGTTCCCTGACCGCGGAGGGGATGGAGCGGATGTAGCGCACGCCGTATTCTTCCTTGGCCCTCGTCACGAAACGGTCGAAATCCTTGCCGTGGGCGCGGATATCCATGTAGAAAATCGTGGGCTCCAGGTTCTTGGCGTGTTCCTTGCCGATAATCGCCTCTTTGGTGGCGTACATGCAGCACACCGATGAACACCAGCTGTTGCCACAGTTGACGTCACGGGAGCCGACGCACTGAATAAAGGCCACCTTCCGGGGTTCCTTCCCGTCGGAAATCCTCTGGACATGTCCGAAATAGGGGCCCGAGGCGGAGAGGATCCTTTCAAACTGGATGCTCGTCACCACGTTGTCGTAAATGCCGAATCCGTATTCGCCCCGGCGTGACGCATCGAAGAGCTCGGTGCCGGGGGCCGCGATAATCGCACCCACCTGGATTGTCTCGTCCTCATATTTCATTTCATGATCGATGGCGCCGGCGATGCACGCCTCGACACACTGATAGCATTCGGAACAGATGCCACAGCTGAGGCACCGCTTCGCCTCACGCACGGCCTCTTCTTCGGTATAGGGCTGGACGACTTCCTCGAAATTCGTTTTCCGCACCGCGGGCTCCAGCTCCCTCAGGCGGGGCCGGGATTCCTTTTCCATCCAGCTCACGTCGCCTTTGTCGGCAAGGCCTTCCTTCCAGTTGCGTGCCCTTCCCAGTTTCACGTCCTCGCCGCAAAGATAGCGGTCGATGGATTTCGCCGCCTCTTTGCCCGCGTAGATGGCCTCAACTGCCGTGGCGGGGCCCGTCACATCATCACCGCCGGCGAAGATGCCTTTCACGTTCGTGGCGAAGGTGACCGTATCCACATCGAGGGTCTTCCATTTATTGATTGATATTCCGGCGGCGGAATCGATGAACGAAAAGTCCGTTGCCTGGCCGATGGCGGGGACTACGGCATCGACGTCTATGGTAAACTCTGAGCCCTTGACCGGCACGGGCCGTCTCCGGCCGCTGGCATCCGGTTCACCGAGCTCCATCCTGATGCACTCGATGCCCGTCACCTTCCCGCCGCTTCCCAGTATCTTTACGGGTGCGGCAAGAAATTCAATCTTGATGCCCTCATGGAGCGCCTCTTCGATCTCTTCAGGAGAGGCGGGCATCTCGGCGCGTGTCCGGCGATAGAGAATGAATGCTTCCTTCGACCCCGTGCGGAGTGCCGTGCGGACCGCGTCCATGGCGACGTTACCGCCCCCGATGACCGCGACGCGGCTGCCCAGGAACACCTTTTCCCCGAGGTTTACCCGTTTCAGAAAATCGATTCCGTGCACCACGCCCTGCAGGTCTTCGCCGGGGACATCCAGCCTGCTGCTCACATGGGTCCCCACAGCGATGAAGAGCGCATCGTACTGGCGGCGTAGATCGTCAAATAATACGTCTTTGCCGACTTTCGTGTTCCGCTTTATTTCGACGCCCAGGTCCTCGATGATTTTGATTTCCGCGTTGACGATATTCTTGGGAAGCCGATATTCGGGAATGCCCACGGAGAGCCACCCGCCCGCGACGGGGAGCGCCTCGAACACCGTGACGCCGTACCCCTCAATGGCGAGATAGTACGCCGCCGTCAGCCCGGCGGGACCGCCGCCGATGATGGCGACCTTTTTCCCCTTCTTTTCCTTCACTTCGGGAATGAATTTCGTGTCGTCGTTGAGGTCGAGATCGGCTACGAAACGCTTCAGGTACATGATGGAAATCGGCTCTTCGACCTCGCCACGTTTGCATGCCGCCTCACAGGGATGGTTACAGACCCTTCCGCACACCGCGGGAAACGGATTTTCCTGTTTGATGAGCTTCAATGCTTCCTTGTACTTGCCCGCCGCGATAAGGGCTACATATCCCTGCACGCTGATATGGGTGGGGCAGGCGGCCTTGCAGGGGGCGGTTCCGAGCTTGTCGATGGCAAAGGCACTGGGTATCGCCTGGGGAAACTTGCGGTAAATGGCTTTTCTCTGGTCAAGACCTTCATTGAAATCCGAGGAAATGGCCACCGGGCACACCGCGGCGCAATCGCCGCATCCGGTACACTTGCTGATATTCACAAAACGGGGGGCATTGGTCAGCCTGACGGAGAATTTACCCGGTTCTCCCTCGACGGACTCAACGGTTCGATTGGTGAGTATCTGAACGTTCGGATGTCGTCCCACTTCAACCAGCTTGGGAGACAGGATGCACGCTGAACAGTCATTGGTGGGGAAGGTCTTGTCCAGCTGGGCCATGACGCCGCCGATGCTGATATCCTTTTCAACGAGATACACCTTCATCCCGGAATTCGCGAGATCGAGGGACGCCTGAATGCCGGCGATACCCGAACCGACGACCATTACGGCACCGATTTTTTCGTTTTCGTTAATCACGATTCTGCACCTCGTTTTTCACAAAAAAATTTATAATAAATGACCGGAGGTCAGTAAATTTACCGTAGGGCTCGCTATCAGAATTTACCTTTTATGTCAAGCCACTTTTCGGATGATAAAACGGCTTCAGAAGGGCTGGCTGCAGGGACGGAAGATAATGGACGCGGATGAGGGCTCCTATGAGCCTCTCACCTCTACTATAAACCTCCAGAGGGCGTCTTTCCCCTGGCCTGTTTTCGCCGAAAAAACGACGAGACGCCCCTCGGGTATATGCAGGGAATTCTTGATATGACGTTCACGGGCAAGGGCGGCGCTCCGGGACACCTTGTCGGCTTTCGTGAGCACCCCGCACCATGAAATGGATCGGTCAGAAAGCCACTCCATCAGCATGAGGTCTTCTTCCGCAGGTTCCCTCCGGATATCGAGGATCACTACCACACCGCGGAGGTGATTGCTCCCACCAAGATAGCTCTCCACCAGCGGGCCCCATTTCTTTTTTACCGGGAGCGGCACCTTCGCATAGCCATACCCGGGGAGATCCACGAAGAAGATCGAATCGTTAATGCGGTAGAAATTGATTAACTGGGTACGTCCGGGGGTGTTGCTTGTCCGTGCGAGCCGTTTGCGGTTGATAAGCACGTTGATAAGAGATGATTTCCCCACGTTGGAACGCCCCGCGAAGGCAACTTCGGGAAGGCCTTCCTTCGGACACCGGGAGAGACCGTCGGCACTGAGGATAAACTCGGCTGACAGAATTTTCATTGGAACACCGTAGAAGATATTCACGGAACGACCCGATTCCGCGAGCATGAATTCAACAACTTCAACCGTCGGCAGCTTGACCGCCCCGGCCAATTCGGATAATGAAATGCGGGCGAAGCGTGTGAAGACCTATATCACACCGCTCCCGTAATATGCAAAATTCAACACGAGGATGCACACATGGAAATTCTCAAGGGAATCAGGGTAATTGATTTGACACAGTTCATCGCCGGGTCACGGTGCACCCAGATCCTCGCCGACATGGGGGCCGACGTGGTGAAGGTGGAGCCGCCCGAGGGAGACACGCTCCGCCTCATATTCAAGCTGCTTCCCGGGGCGGAACGCAAATATTCCGTGTACAACCGCAACAAGTTCGGCATGGCGGTCGACTGGAAAAATCCGAAGGGCCAGGACATCGTGAGAAAACTCGCCGCCGGCGCGGACGTGTTCGTGAATAACCTTATTCCCGGCACGCTGGAAAAATACCGGCTCGGGTATGACGACATCAACCGCGCGAACGGCAACATTATTTACCTTTCCATTTCGGGATTCGGGAGCACCGGCACCAACCCCGAGCGGGCGGCCTTTGATATCATCGCCCAGGCAACCTCGGGGCAGTTCTGGAACGACATGGATAACCTGCGCCCGCCCTCAAACTACTGGGGTGACATGATGAGCGGCGCCTACGGCGCCATCGCCATACTGCTGGCGCTTATTCACCGGATGAACTCATCGAAGGGGCAGTTCATTGATCTCTCCATGCAGGACGTGGGGTATTTCAATAACTACCGTGCGCTCGTGAACAAAGCCATGGAACCCGTCATGGATGAAATCGTGAGAACACTGGGCAGAAAGCCCGACGATGTGCTGAATTCGTCGGACCGCATGCCCTTCTACGGGTTTTTCAAATCGAAAAATGGCAAGGTGGCAATCGTCGCCATCACACGGCGGCAGTGGCAGGATCTCGCCCAGATAGTTGAATGCCCGGCACTTCTCAGCGATCCCGGGTTTTCAAATCTTATTGCACAGATTCACAATCATGAAAGGGCGGTGGCGCTCATTGAGGCGTGGACCTCGCGCCACACCTCGGAAGAAATCGTCACCCTCCTGGAAGGAAAAAAGATACCCTGCGGCATTGCCTACGATGCGGACGGGGTGAACAATGATGACAACCTCCGCATGAGGGGCATGTACGCAACGGTGGCGCACGAGACACTGGGCACCATCAATGTTCCGGGAATCCCCTATAAATTTTCCGGGACACCCGGCCGCATGGAAAGGGCCGCGCCCGGCCTGGGTGAAGATAACCGCCATATTCTCGGCA
>JAPLJO010000006.1 GCA_026388515.1 Deltaproteobacteria bacterium
GCGCCGTCCGGCATCCCCTCAATTAATTCGTGCAGCGTGGGCTCCACGCCGGGGTATTCTTTCTCATCCACGGTGAGGTTGAGCAGCAGTCCCTCCCGGCGCACGAGTGCCGCCTGCATCTCCCGGAGCGTGGCCAGGACGCCGTTCCAGTCACTCTCCACGGCCTTTACGAGATTCCTGAGAAAGAAGAGATAGCTGACGCCGTTCATCTCCTCGCCAAGCCATCCCGCCTCACTGAAGTGGGCCCTGAGGCGGGCATTGACCATGTGATGACCGCCGGGAACCACGCTCTGTTCATGCCGGGCCTTTTCTTCAAGCGCCATCTGCATGAATCGCTCACGGTTATCGAGGCGCACCGTGGTCAGCACCTCGCGGATGATGTCACAGAGATCTCCCACGCGGTCATTCATGGCTTTGCCGCGGAGAAACATCCTCGCCTCGGCGGTGTGTCTCCCCTTCGGAAGTGCCGTGAAGAGCGACGGAAAAATTCCCCCCGTCTTCTGGTCGATCCGCTGGGAGAGTTTGACGAAGTCCTCCCGCTCCGTACCCATTTCAAGGAGTGCCCGCGAGAAAAGCGGCAGATAGGGAACCGCCTGCCGGGAAAGCGCGTGGAGATTCACCCCCACGTCAAGGTAGACAATCCCGCTTGTGGGGATGTCATGGTAGAGAATTGACGCCCCCCGGTGGGAGAGACAATCGAGGGGGATGCGACTGTTCTTCCGGTCGATGTCCGAGAGTGCCAGCACCGGTATCGTTGCCAGGGCCTCCGGTGAATCGGGGGTCTCCTGGATCTGCCGCAATGTCTCGGCAGTCCGGTAGAGTCGATCAAGGGAATCCCCATCCAGCCCGTCGCGCACCCCCGCGAGGCGTGCCTTTTCCTCGCCCTCGTCACGTTCACCTCTCTCCGGATCGGGGGTGAGCAGCACCGTCGTCCTGTGTGTATTGTCAAGGAAGTAACGCTCTATCAGCGTCTCGAAAAACCGGGAGTCGGCGGCAATCCTTCTCTTCATGGAGGCAAGCGACGCCTCGAAGGCAAGAGGTGCGACGGGATCGCCGTCATAGAGCCACGTGGTAAGAGCCCGGAGCATGAAGATGAGCCCCCGCGGATAGCTCCCCGTATTGTTTTCCCTCAGCGAAAATTCAATGGTATTGATCGCCGCCTCCACGGCCCCGGGATCAATGCCATCCCGGGAAAGGGTGCGGAGCGTGTCAATGATAAGCTTCTCCACGTCGCCTGCCCGCTCCACCTCGATACCCCGGAGCCCCGCAGAAAAATAAAGCTGCCTGATTTCGTCCTCGAGACCGGCGCCGGTAATATCCTCACCGAGTCCCGAATCAATAAGCGCTTTCCGGAGCGGTGATCCCGGCGTACCCAGAAGCACATAGCCGAGGATGTGGAGTGCCATGTTCGTTTCAATGTCGCCCGCTTCCGCACACATCCAGTTGACGGTTACCATGCCCTTCCGGGACGACTCTTCTTTCCCGGCGGGATAGTCATAGGTGTGCCGGCGGGGCGACCCGAAGCGAGGTTGGAGCGGTACCATGGAGTCCACCGCGATTCGCTCAAAATCCTTCAGATAGTCGTTGACCAGGCGCAGCCGTTCATCGGGGTCGTCGTTGCCGGCAAAAAAGATGCGGGCATTCGAAGGGTGGTAGTAGCGCCGGTGAAATTCTATAAATTTTTCGTAGGTGAGATCAGGTATTTTTTTCGGGTCGCCGCCGGAGTCGAGGCCGTAGGTGGTCTCGGGGAAGAGCGACTGCTGCGAATATTCGGCAAGAAGCCGCTCCGGCGATGAATAGGAGCCTTTCATCTCATTGAAGACCACTCCTTTATACGCGAGGGGGCCTCCCGGCCTCTCCATCTCGTAATGCCACCCCTCCTGCTGAAAGATGTGAACCGGTATGCGCGGATACAGGACGGCATCCAGGTATACATCGACGAGATTGTAGAAGTCCTTGAGATTCTGGCTCGCCACGGGATAGCAGGTCTTGTCCGGATACGTGAAGGCATTGAGAAAGGTCTGCAGGGATCCTTTCAGTATTTCGACGAAGGGCTCCTTGACGGGATACTTGCGCGAACCGCAGAGTACCGAGTGTTCCAGGATATGCGCGACACCAGTCGAATCCCCGGGGGGCGTCCTGAAAGTAATGCCGAACACCTTGTTTTCGTCGTTGCTGACGACTGAGAGGAGCCCGGCGCCGGTCTTCAGATGCCGGTAGAGCCTTGCCTCCGATTGAATTTCGCTGATTTCACTTGTGCGGACAAGCTCGAATCCATGGTATATGGTGGTCATCATGTCTCCACTGAGAAGGGATACGCAAAGTATTCGTCAGTAACCTTTGTTCACGATATCCGATTTGACAGCCTTGTACAACAGTCTTTTGAGGAAGAATCCGCGTGAGTGACGCAGGCATTACGCAGGGCTCGGTCGCGTCGCGATACACCGGGGGAATCCCCTATTTCTTCGTTCTTTGATCGTGGGGAAGGTGTGCCACGTCATTCAGGGAAGCAAGAGTGATAACACCCCCGTGGATTTCCATGGTGGTCACATTCGCGTTGAAAAGATCATGCACAATCGCGAGGGTTTCAGCATCGTTCAGCTTGAGCGCTTCCTTCACGTACACGCCGATGGGATTCCCGGAGGTAAAGACGGCAATGCGGGCGTCCTTTCCGTGCCTCGCCAGATCCTCTCCCGGTGAGAGGACCCTCGCACGAAAATCGTCCCAGGTGAGGCCCCGGTAGCGGGGCACGATATTGCGGACCCAGGCATCCATCAAGATGCCGATGCCGCGGTCAAAAAGCTCAATCTTGTCCGGCGTTCCCTTTTTCATCGCGTTCTTTGTTTTTTCCACGAGATCCCTGAAGCGGGCATCCTGCTCCATGAGAAGCGGCACGAGCGAGTCAAGGATGTCGAGTGAATCAATTTCGTTGAACCGCATATCCTCGCGCATCGCGGGGAAGGAAAGCCCCGCACGGCGATAGCAGTCCACCACGATTTCGGCGGTTTCGCGGTGCCTTCTCTGTGTCCCCGTATAGACGTAATCAATCCCGACTGCGTCGGAGGACCATGCATGGCCCAGTCTCTCCGCCTGGAGTTTCCCAAGGTCGGAAAGCCGGTCGTACTGACCTCCGTCGAGTGTGCCCTGCCCGTGACGGACAAACATGACAATACTCATCGGTCTTCCCCCAGCGTTTATTTCGGGCACCTTCTACCTGCATTTGGCGGGAAACTCAAGCAAACTTTACCGTGCCCCTCTTTTCCCCGCGTGTCCCTCACCGAGTGCAGTCAGCTGGTGCGGGCCGCCGTTTCGTAAAAATTGACGGCCCGGCAAAAAATTCAGTTTGACAAATAATGCTTGGCATGCCAAATATAGGCATGCCAAGCTTCCTGCGCCGGCGGGATCGAAAAGGCGTTCAACGGGGAAATGAAACCGGTAATCCATACATCGTGTGTCCGAATTGCGAATCTGGATTTTCGAATAACGAACTTCCCGGGAGGTATCAATGTCGGAAAACGACCGTCTCATTTATCTTGTGTTTACGGCACAGCAGAAACTCAGAACTCACCTGAAACGGGCCCTCGACGAAGAGCGCATGGGCGTCACGCCCGCCCAGGTGGCCATCCTCTTCGTGCTCGCCGATAACGACGGCGCCACCATGACGGAGCTGAGCCAGGTGCTCTCCGCGGACAATTCAACCGTCACGGGCCTCATTGACCGCCTTGAAAAGTCCGGGTACGTCACGAGAACGCTCTCCGATACCGACCGGAGAACTTTTAAGGTGTTCATCACCCCCGAGGGGAGAAAGGAAGCGCGAAAAGCGTTGCGCCCGGTGAAAAAGGTGAATGAATATATCAAGGAAGGATTTTCGAAGGATGAAATTGAAACATTTAAAAAAGTTCTCCAGAGTTTCTTTACGAAATTCGGGTAGGCGGTGACGACAATGACCGCACTCCTCAACGGGAAACTCATACTCCTCAGGGATCGGATGGCCCGGTTTGCCGCGCATACCGTCGCCCCCCGCACTGACCTTCATACCATGGAGGAATTCCCCCGCGACCTCTGGGAGGAGTTTGCCCGGGAGGGACTGTTCGGTCTCGCCCTTCCCCGTTCCTGCGGAGGCTCCGGCGGCGCTTTTCTCGATCTTGCCGTTGCCGGCGATGCCCTGGTTCACCACGGCCACAATCCGGGGATCGCTCTCACGTGGCTCATGCACGAAATGACGTCCCGGATCTTTATTGCCGGGTCCGGCACCACCGCACAAAAGGCCCTCTATCTCCCCCGCATGGCACGCGGAGAAATCACGGCCTCGCTCGCCGTCTCGGAACCGCAAACAGGCGCCCACCCGAAACATCTGAAGACATGGGCGGAGAAGCGAGGTTCCTCCTACATCATCAACGGCGAGAAGGCCTACCTCACCAATGGTCCTATCGCCGATCTTTTCATCGTCGTTGCCGTGACGGATATCATCGGCGAGCGGAAGGAATTCACCTCGTTCCTGGTGCCCGCCGATACCCCGGGGCTCTCCCGCACCGTACCGTTGAAGCTTTCCATTTTAAGGCCTTCCCCCCACGGCGGCATTCTGCTCGTGGACTGCGAAGTGCCGGCGACGGCTATCCTGGGGAAGAAAGGGCGGGCCTACGAGGATGCGTCGGTCCGGTTCAGGACCTTCGAAGACGTCCTCGGCATGGCCCCCGGCGTAGGTGGAATGTCCCGCCAGCTCGAACTCGCCGCCGCGATGATCGGGAGCAAAACCCCTTCCCCCGATGATGCCACCGCCATGGCGCTGGGCACATTGAGAATGCTGAAGGACACCATGAGGATACTGGCCTATACCGGGGCCACGATGCTCGGCGCCCGGACGACTCCACAGGAGGCGGTGTCGCTCGCCGTTACCTTCAGGAGGCTCGCGGGGGAATTCCAGGAAACTCTCGCCCGCACGCTTGCCGCGCATTCCCTCACGGCGGAAGGTGAACTTGCCCTGCTTACGGCGGACCTCACGGGGATGCTCTCCATCGCGAAAAACGTCGCCGCCCTCAGGCAGAAAAAGCTGGGGGCATCACTTATACCGGGGGTACACTGACATGACACACCATCACATATATGACTCCATCGAAACCATCGAGCACGGGTTCAGGTCCGTCGGCTACCTTACGAGCAGGCACATCGCCACAACGCTTTATCTCGCCTATCATCTGGGGAAACCGCTTCTCGTGGAGGGTCCCGCCGGCGTGGGCAAAACGGAACTCGCCAAGAAGGCCGCCGAGGGACTGGGGCTGATGCTGATACGCCTCCAGTGCTACGAGGGTCTCGACGAATCAAAGGCACTCTACGAATGGAAGTATGGAAAACAGCTTCTCTACACCCAGATCCTGAAGGATAAACTGAACGACCTCACGGGCGGGAAATCCCTCGAGGAATCAATCGAAGCGCTCCACCGGTACGATGACATCTTCTTCACCGAACATTTCCTGGAACCGAGACCGCTTCTCGCGGCGCTCCAGCAGGAGAAGGGGTGCGTCCTCCTCATTGATGAAGTCGATAAATCGGACGATGAATTCGAGGCCTTTCTTCTCGAAGTGCTCTCGGATTTCCAGGTATCCATCCCGGAAATAGGGACAATACGGGCGAGGACGCGACCCCTCGTGTTTCTTACGAGCAATAATACCCGGGATCTTTCGGACGCCCTGAAGCGCCGCTGTCTTCATCTCTATATTCCTCTTCCCGACCCGAAACTGGAACGGGAAATCGTCATGATCCAGGTCCCCGGCATATCGGAAGCGCTCACCCGCCAGCTCGTGGCGTTCGTCCAGAAAATACGGGAACTGGACATCAAAAAAGTTCCCTCCATAAGCGAAACCATCGACTGGGCGCGGGTGCTCATCCTCCTTAACCGGAAAAGCTTATCCCCCGAGATCGTTCGGGACACTCTCCACGCCATTCTGAAATTCGAAGCGGATATCGACGTGGTGAGGGAACGCCTCCCGGAAATGACCCGGCAGATACTCAACGGCAGGGAAGGCCTGTCTCATGGATGACGTCCTCACCACCTTCGTCAATGTCCTGCGCGACCATGGAGTCAGGATATCGACGTCGGAAACCATCGATGCGGCGGAGACCATCGCGCTCCTCGGTTACGATGACCGGGAGACTTTACGTGACGCACTCGCCGCCGCCCTCGCGAAAAGCTTGCCCGAAAAGCAGCTCTTCCACGAGTGCTTCGACCGCTTTTTTTCCTTTACCGCCTTCAGCCGCAAGGAAACTTCACGGGAAGCCGCCGGCCGCCGGCCCGATGGGAATGTTGCGCTTTCCCCTCTCAGCCTGATGCTTCTTTCGGGGGATCAGGCGGGTCTCATGGCATCGCTCGCGGCGGCAGGAGAGATGTCGAACCTGAACGGCATCGCCCTCTTCACACAGAAGAGCATGTTCCAGAGGCGCATACTGGAGGCCATGGGGCTGGAAGCCCTCGACGGGGACCTCGCGCAACTACAGGCGGAGGGAAGCGATTCATCGGGCAGGCTCGCGGCTGCACTCGCCGGCGCACGGGAGTATTGTGCCGAGGAAGTGCGCCGGTTCGTAGACTCACAGCATGACCTCCACGCGAAGGCCCGCATGGAAGCGCTCATGGAGCGGCGCCTTCTCCACCTGAAGCTCTCCGACATGGAGGCGCGTGATTTCAACCGCATGGATACCATCATCAGAAAGATGGTGAAGCGCATCAACGACGTCCATTCCCGGAGAAAAAAAAGATGGAAGCGGGGGTTCCTGGATTTAAAGAAAACCCTGAGGAAAAATATCACCTTCGATGAGGTGCCTTTTCACCTCCGGTGGAAGCGGCGGAAAATCGAACGGCCCGATGTCATCGTGCTCTGTGATATCAGCCGGTCCATGCAAAAGGTGGTGAGATTTTTTCTCCTCTTTCTCTACAGCCTCAACAGGACGGTGGTTCGAATAAGGAGTTTTGCCTTCTGCAGCAACCTCGCCGAGGTGAGCCCTCTCTTTGACCGCTACGGCGTGGAAGAGGCCGTGGCGCGTCTCCAGACGGGGCATGACCTCGATATCTGGATGGGGCGGACCGACTATGGCCAGGTCTTCCGGGACTTTGCCGCCAATTACCTCCACCTTCTCTCCGACAGGACCACTGTAATCATCCTCGGCGACGGACGGAACAATTTCGGCGGTCCCGAGGCGGGGATACTGAAAACGATGGGTGAGCGGAGCAAACGGATTGTCTGGCTCAACCCCGAACTGCCGACCTTCTGGGGAACGGGCGACTCGGCCATGAAACAGTATCTCCCCTTCTGCTCCCTCGCCAGGGAATGCAATACCCTCTTTCAACTGGAACGGGCCATTGACTCGCTTCTTAAATGATTCGCCGTAAATCCCCCGGAGGATCACGCACGATGGACAGGACGGAAACCTCATTCGGACCGGTCAGGGTAATTCCCGGACACAGGGGAAGCAGGTTCCCCGCCTGCACCTCGATCTTCATCGAAAAACGGGACGCCCTCATACTGGGAGAACTCTCACGGCCCCGCACCCTCAGGGAACTTTCAGAGATGGGGCTCATCTATGACAGAAAGTTTCTCATTGACGAATGGATTTTTGTGTGGAACGAAATCATGGTGAAAAAGCACCTTTCACGGCTGGTGAGAAACGGTCTGGTGGTCGAAACGGAAGAAGGATTTGTCGCCCGGTAAAAAAAGGGACCGATGGATGAAGGACGAAACGGTAGCGCGGGTAAAAAAAATTTCCCAGGAAATCGCCGCCGCCTGCGGGACACCGCGCTTCTACCTCGAAAAGGCGGGCGAAGTTGAACGATCAGGCAAAAACTTCGAAACTCATCCCGCTGTTCGCCATGCTCTCGCCGTCATAACCGCCGACAGTGGGGCATACGGCCACGGACTTTCCCATGCCCGCAAAGTCGCCATCGATGCCGGGGCTCTCGTACTTATCGAAGAAGCGGATACCCATGACGACGGGACGTGCATGCACCATCTCATGCTCGCCCACCTTGCAGGACTTCTCCATGACATACGCCGTGCACATCCATCCCACGCCCTGGCCGGCGCCGAGAGGGCGGAGACGATATTGCGTGAATTCGACCTGACCGATGCGGAACGGAGGGCCGTGACGGAGGCCATCAGGAATCACGAGGCATTTCAGCCTGCAACGGCCCTTGACGTCCCCTGGATGCAGCTCCTCTCCGACGCACTCTATGATGCCGACAAATTCCGCTGGGGGCCGGACAACTTCACCGAGATGCTCTGGGATATCGTCGTGCCCCTCGACATTCCCATGAAAAAGCTTCTTGCCCACTATCTCCCCGGGCTTGACGGTGTCGCACGCATACGCGGGACCTTCCGCAGCCGCACGGGGAAAGAATTCGGACCGGAATTCATTGATTTGGGGCTTGTTATTGGGAAAAAACTCTACGACGAGCTTGTAGCGCTGGAATGGCCGGATGTGTGAGGATAAAAATTCCGGCAGCTTTCATCATGACGCTGTGATAACGCCGTTCGCATCAACCGTGTAGGTGAGGGTGCCTCTGGAATGCTTCGACGTAAGACTCAAAGTCGCCATGGCGCCATTCACCACGGTGAGCGTCACACCAGGGGACTGCTTGTAACCATTGGCCTCGAGCAGCGCCAGCGTTAAAGTGCCCTCAGGATTCTCTGAAAAATACCCCTGGGCCACCGTGTAAGCATTTTTTGCATCCGCATGGGCAGATGCATTGAATCCTCTTAACCTGTACACGGAGTACTGGGGGATGGCGATTGCTGCAAGAATACCGATAATCGCGATGACGATCATAAGTTCAATCAGCGTAAATCCCCGCTGATTTATCTTTCCATGTAATTTCGATAGCATGCTTCAACCTCCCGCTCTCGCGTCCACCTGTGGTCTCCGCTTCAGAACCATCCTTGATGGCTTCGTAAAAAGTCCATCTGCGGCGTTGCGCTTCATCCCTCGTCATTGCGACGTACGAGTAAGTACGTCTCATTCCTCGGACTTCGCGCGCCTTGCATCTGAAGCTTTTTACTTTGCCATCACAAGTCCGACTTTTTGCGAGAACATCATCCTTTAATTGCTGACACAAAACCAGAAACGATTTCTTCCCGTTTTTCTTTTACGCAAGACATATGCCTGTTCAGGACGGCCGGCAAAATTTTTATGCGTTAATTATATAACTATTTGATTATCAAAACTTTTAAATGATTTTGCATTCCATGCCGCGAAAAATCCCGTTGCCGAAGAGCGGTAATTTTTTCTGTAACCGGAGAAAATATTCCATCCGGCCTTACCCCTTAAGATACCATTCTGATATTTAATGTTGTAATAATAAGAATTAATATGTAATAAAAAGTAATATTTATAGAATATTTTTCTTGAAAGCTTCAGATTTTTTCCATAATATCGTTCCACGTCTTTTTCAAGGAGGCATAATGTCCGAGGATCTCATGAACACAAAAGAAGTGGCCCGTTACCTTGGCATTCATGAAAAACAGGTCTACG
>JAPLJO010000020.1 GCA_026388515.1 Deltaproteobacteria bacterium
GCAGTTCACCGTGTGGGGATTCACGATAGTCATTTCCTCGGTGGTATTCCTGATGGCGGGGTACTGGCTGGACGGGAAGTTCGGGACGCAGCCCACCTTCACCATGGGGTTATTCCTTCTTGCGGTGATCCTCAGCATCGGGCGGCTCTACCAGGATGCATGGAATGAGATGAAGAAACAGCAGTAACACGGCCCCCTGAGGCCGGTAGACATACACCCCCCTCTCCCGAAAAGGAGAGGGGGGATTTTTTTCTCTTTTTTTGACGTCTTTCATTTCGTAAACGACCATCCTCGTACGATAAAATCATTTACACTACCCTCTTTTGTGTTACAATGGCGCCGCACTGTACGGTAAGAAACGCCGTTATCGAATAAACGGGCAGTGAGTTCGAATGCGTGCCAATTACTTCAGGATGGAATGAGGGCAGTTCCATCGCATTTCGGAATCCATCACAATACGAAAAGCTCACATCAGGGTCGGGTATTCGGAGGATGCCTCATGCCGGGAATAAAAGACAATGAAGTTCCCATATCCTTTGAGAAATTAATGCCCGAGACATACATGCCGCGCCTTCAGTTATTCATCCGTATGATGCTGGGAACACTGGCGGCGGTATATTTTAATAATTCCCCCACACCGCCGCTGCTTTTAACCGTATTTCAGATCAATCTCATTATTGTTTCCTATTTTACATTTCACCTCTTATGGTGGTGGTATTACCTGAGGTACGGCTCAAAGATTTTAATAATTCGCCTTGGTTCGTGGGTGGACCTCATGGGGGCCGTTTCAGCGATGCTTTTTGACCCCTTCGTCGTACCTCCCACGATACTCCTCCTCCTGATATCCGTGCTCGGCAACGGAATTCAGCATGGTCTCTTTGTCTTTGTTGAATCGATGATAGGGGCGCTCATTTTCGGCGGATCTGTTATTTTCGTTCATTTCGGCCTTCTCGAAGCATGGCCTCCTTATAATCTGTATTATTATATATTTCTGATTGTCGCCGCCGTGTGCTATTCTTATCTTCTCGTACGTCGCATTGAGTTTATGAAAATGGAAGCGATACGGATCAGCGATCACGACGGACTTACGGGGATACTGAACAGGCGGGCCTTTCTGAGGGCTGCGGAATATCTCCTGCTTCTCCATGAGCGGGGCCGGATTCCCCTCGTAGTCATATTTGCCGACCTCGACAATTTCAAAGCAGTCAACGATCAGTTCGGGCACGAAACGGGTGATAAAGTACTCAGGTTTTTTTCCGACATGGTGCGGTCGAGGCTCAGGAAATCCGACATTATTGCGCGATACGGCGGTGATGAATTTGTCATGATTCTTACGAACACTTCTCTGGGAAGCGCCGAATCGGTAGTTCAACGGCTTCAGAGCGAATTCAGAGACTGGGGCCGGAACAGAGGATTGCAGGTCGGCGTCAGTTTCGGCCTGGGTATAGTCCCTGAAGGCAGAAATGACCTTGATGATATCCTGCGGCAGGTGGATGCCGCATTATACGATGCAAAGCTGAAAAGGGAACAGGCCGGCATCGTCACCACGTCACTTTTACGGCACGATTCAGTGCTGCATTGAAACAATCGCTCGTTACCACAGGAATTGACGTCGGGCAGAAATACTATGCCCGTCGGCTCGATGGATAGGTGAGGAAACACGGGAGAGCCCCGGTCTTTATACGAGGTGGAGGGTATTAAAAATCCCCTGCTTGACAGGAGCAAGATTCCCCAGGGACCCTACGCCAGATACCATGAAAAAAAATTCTCACTCGATGAATTTCCCGTTGATATCATTCTTCCCGTCGAGGCACTCGATGGAACGGTGGGGCATTCGCGAATCGTGAGTTTTTTCCTTTACGATTGCCGATATGCTCAATCTCACCGACAGAGAGAAACAGGACATTTCTCTCCTGGAAAAGGAATCCGCAAAAGGCAAATACGATCTCAGTGTCCTGGAAGCATTAACGAAACTGCTCACTTTGTGGTTGCAGGAAGAGGCTGATTTCCTGCGTCCCGCATCTAGTGGAACACATTATGCCGGGACGAGTCCTGTGCCGATGTCGAAGGCAGAGACGTTTATATCCACCTGGTCCTTTTTTACCCTCTCGGATATCGTATGTCGGAAGTCATGACGGTCCACCGGGAAAACGCCGGTCCCGCAGACGGCTCCCAGCATGATGATGTTGGCAAGAATGGGACTGCCGAGCTTCTGTGCCTCTTCCGTCGCATCTATAAAGAGCGTATCAGGCACCAGTGACCGCAGTTCTTTGCGTATCGTTTCCATGGAAGGGTATTCTTCTTCCCCCCTGATGACGGGCACCGGGTAAATGGGACGGGTATTGCAGAGGATGGTGGCTTCCGGGTTGCCGTAAAGCGCCAGTACCCTGATTGCCTCGATGGGCTCCAGAGAGGCGATGATGTGTGCGCGGAATCCCGGAATCTGCGGACTCCAGACCGACGTCTTTGATATCCTGAGATGGCTCATGACCGAACCGCCCCGCTGTGAAGGCCCGAAGGTCTCCCCGATGGTCACGAAAAATCCCTTGTCGACGAGCATGCTTCCCAGGACGCGGGAGGCGAGCACGTTTCCCTGACCCCCCACGCCGGTGATGATAACATTGTAAGGGTCGTGCGGCAGTCTCTTGTCGCTCATGTGCCGGCGACCTCCTTTTTGATGAGGGCTCCCGACGGACAGATATCCGCACAGACACCGCATCCGACGCATATCATCTCATCAATCCGCGCTACCCCGGCTTCCTTGTCCCAGACGATGCCCGGACATCCGAAAATACGGGTGCAGAGGCGGTTGCAGCCGCACTGTTCGCCGAGGCATATCGCTTCATCGACGCTCATTTCGAAATTTTTCCTTCCCCGGCGCTCCGGGCTGAGCGCACAGGCCTGCTTCAGAATGAGCACTTTGGCGCCTTCCTCGTATTCGATAAGCCGGTGGAACGTCGCCCTGGTGCCTTCGAGATCAAAGGGGTCCTGGACTTCGACACGCGCCCCCATGGCCCGGCACAGTGCTTCGATATCAAGTGCGGGAACTTGCTCTCCCAGCACGTTTTCAGGTGTGCCGGGGTGAGGCTGGAATCCCGTCATCGCGGTGCCGCTGTTGTCCAGGATGACCATGGTGAGTGGCGATTTCTGATGCACGGCATTCACGAGCGCCGGCATGGCGGCGTGGAAAAACGTCGAGTCACCGCAGACGGAAATGACCGGCTGCGTCATGCCGAAGGGTTTCAGCTTGCCGAATCCGCTTGCGATACCCGTTCCCGATCCCATGGCATGCAGCGTTTTCACGGTGCTGAATCCGCTGGGGAGCGTGCCCATGACGTAGCATCCGATATCACCGCAGACGAAACCCTCCCTGCCGTCAAGCTCGAGGACGTTCTTGATGCACCAGAACGTGGCCCGGTGCGGGCAGCCCGGACAGAAGGTGAGGCCCCTGCCCGGTGTCATGGTCCTTGCAAGTTCCCCCGCCTTTTCTGCAAACGGGGGCGAGACTGACGTATAAGGGACGCCCAGAATTGATGAAAGGGCGGCCAGGACAAAATCGGGATTCATTTCACCGATCGAGGGAATGGTCCCCGAATTTTTTCCGTAGAATTTTTTAGCGCCGATTTCCTCCGCCATTTCTGCCGCGAGTATTTTAACCTGCTCCTCGAGGACGGGCAGCACCTCTTCAACGATGAGAATCCTGCCGGTGCGCGAGAGGTTCCGTTTTATCAGTTCCGGGGGGAGCGGCCATGTGGTCACCAGTTTCAGGATTCCGACGCGGTGTTCCAATCCGAGGATGGCTAACGCCTCCCTGCTGTAGAGATTGCAGGCGCTGCTCGTGATGATGAGGAGTTCCGGTTTTTCCGGCCCGGTGTATGTATTGAAAGGGCAGGATTCGAACAGGCGGGCGGCCTTCTTCACCTTTTCCTGGAGGGGACCATGCTGGAGTTTTGCCGCGCCGACGACCATGGCGATGATGGGCCCGCACTCCGGGTCATAGAGAGGACCGTGGTATTTAAAAGAGGCGCGCCTGTCCGTGCCGGGCAGGGGCCCGAACCGCACATTGCCGCTCGCGTGGGAAAGGCGGGTGACACTGCGGATCATGACGATGTTTCTGATTTCTTCGGAGAGTTCGAACGCCCATTTCGTCACGTCCTTGGCATCCTGGAAGTCCCCGGGTTCCAGGAGCGGAATCTCCACAAGTCTCGCAAAGATTCTCGACTCGCCTTCGTTGACGCTGGAGAGGGCTCCGGGGTCATCGCACGCCGCCAGCACCATTCCCCCCCGCGTTCCCGAGCTCGCAAGATGGAGAAGAAAGTCGGACGCCACGTTGACGCCGTTCTGTTTCATCACACACATCGTTCTGAGACCAGCGAACGAGGCGGCCGCGGCAACTTCCATGGCCACCTTTTCGTTCGTCGACCATTCGACGTACATATTCCTTTCCCGGGCGACCTTTGAAAAGGCATCGATGATTTCCGATGAGGGGGTTCCGGGATATCCCGCCGCCACACTGATACCGGCCTCCAGGGCTCCGCGCACGATTGCTTCGTTTCCCATAAGCAGCCGTGTGATATCAGTCCGGGTATCCGTCAGGTACGACATCGCTTTCTCCTTCTCACCATGTCACTCTTCTCGACACTGGATGATACGCGTTTCGCGGTGCGGGGGAGATTCGTGCCGCGCGTTCTGATACGTCAGCACGGCATGAGCGGTTTGAATTGTTGCGAGAAGTATCACGATGAGCTTATCCGCCCGACCGTGCCGGAAAAGCTGAGGAACGGCATCCGGCAGTATTTCACGGTGGGGCGGTCACCGCCTACAGTTCGGCAGCATCCTTTATAATCTGAATTTTTCCCTGCGCTGCCATGGCTGCCTTGATTCCATCAAGCCATGAACGGAAGAAGTTCTCCTGTTTCAGTTTTGCAAGGTAACGTGTGAGGGAGTCTTTCTTCAGGTCGAAGTCCCCGGCGTCAAGCGCGCCCGTTTCTTTCAGGTGGAGGATGACGAAATTCCCGTCCACGGAAAACACCCCGCCCGGAAAGGGATGCGCTGCGTTTATTTCGAAAAGCGCTTCCTCGATGTCCGGTGATGTCCCGATACCGGGCACCTCAGGACCGGGGGAAAACAATCCCGTCTCAGCCACGGGAAGATTCTCCGCACTCGCGACACGCTGCATGCCGCCCTCCTGTTTCATGCGCGCGAGAAGCGCGTCGGCTTTTTTCCTGCACAGGTTTTTCGATTCCTCTTCCATATACCGTTCGCGGACCTTCTCCCTGATGGCGCCGAGCGCGGGAATGCGTGAGGGCTGTATCGCCGCCACTTTGAATACATACAACCCGGACTCATCGGAGATGACCGGGAGAATATCGCCCGCAAAGGAATCAAAGGCGAGCATGGGAAGGTCCTTCAGTTGCGCCAGCGGTCCCGTGACAGGCTGTGTTTCATAGATGCTCGCGGTCTGTACGTTCCGCTTGATTTTTGCGGCATAGCCATCGAAATTTTCTTCCATGTAGATGGTATCGTGTGCCATTCTCGCCGCCGCGAATGCCGCCTCCATGCCTTTCGCAAGGCCGAGTTTCGCCCGAATCGTTTCCTTCGCTTCCGCAAGGGAAACTGCAGTGCCGTCGGCCTTCACGAATTCCTGCTCGTGGTCCTTCCAGTATGACTCGATGTCTTCGTCCGCCACTTCTGAGGAAGAGGCGTATTCAGCATCGCGGAAGACGATGTATTTCAGATCCGCCTTCCTGGGTTCCCGGAACTCTTCCCCGTGGTTTTTCAGATAGTTTTCGAGGTCTTTCTCGGTTGCCGTGACCCTGCCGGCGAACGACCGACACGGAACACTCACGAATTCCACGTTGAGCTTTTCATTCTGGATACGGTACACATCATGGGCCTCGGCATCGGACACCTTTGCCGATTCCTTGATAAGGCCTTCGAGCTTTGCCGCCAGAAGGGTTTTCTTCTGCAGGACCTCAAAATCTTCAGGTGTCATCTTCTGGTAGCGGAGTCGCTGTTCATAGAGCGTCTTGTCAAAGACCCCGTTCTTCTGAAAGACGGGGTATGAGTAGACGGCATTCTTGATTTCGTCGTCCGTCACCGTCAGTCCGAGTTCATCCGCCTGGGAGAGAATCACGGACTGTTCGATGAGATTGTCGAGTGCCTGCTTTTTCGGGTTCAGTGTCTTCAGGAGTTCGTCGGTGAGCTGCCCGCCGTAACGTTCATGGTACACATCGAGGAGATTCTGGTATTCCTTCATGTATTCAGCATTGGAAATGCGCGTATCGTTTACGATGGCGACGGTCTCCGTCTGATTCCTGCCCCTCGTGGACCCGAAATAAAATATAAAGACGATGATAATGATGAACAGAATCGCCTTCATAAGCCAGTTCTGTGCGTGTTTTCTCATTACACGAAGCATTACCTGAATTCTCCCCTGTCGTGATGTGTGGATTGGCGAAATGCGGGTATACGTAGTATATGCATCAGCAAAATGCAATAGTTTTTTGTTTGATTAGGTTATTGAAATACTGTATAAAAGAACCCCCATTCTCACCGCGAAGGAGGATAACATCTTGTTGTTTGACTATATTTTGGGAATGTTTTCCAACGATCTTGCCATTGACCTCGGAACCGCTAATACGCTTGTCTGCATGAAGGGGAAGGGAATCGTTCTGTGTGAACCGTCCGTGGTAGCCGTCCACAGGGATTCGCGTGGAGTAAAGAAAGTCCTCGCCGTCGGTGTGGAAGCGAAGAAGATGCTCGGGAAAACTCCCGGGAATATCGTGGCAATCAGGCCGATGAGGGAAGGGGTGATTGCGGATTTTGAAATCACCGAAGCCATGCTCCGGCATTTCATACAGCGGATTCACAACAGGAAGGCGCTGATCAGGCCGAGAATCATCATATCAATTCCGTCGGGGATCACACCGGTGGAGCGAAGGGCGGTGAAGGAAACCGCGGAGTCCGCCGGGGCGCGGGAGGTCTATCTTATCGAAGAGCCCATGGCCGCTGCGATCGGCGCCGGGCTGCCGGTGACTGAACCGGTCAGCTCGATGATAGTGGATATCGGCGGCGGCACCACCGAGGTGGCCGTCATTTCACTCGCGGGCATCGTCTATTCCAAGTCGGTGCGGGTGGCCGGCGACAAAATTGACGAGACCATCGTCAATTACATGAAGCGCAAATACAATCTGCTTATCGGCGAGCGGACCGGTGAAATGATCAAAGTGACCATCGGCTGCGCCTATCCTGAAAAGGAGATACGGACGGTGGACGTCAAGGGCCGTGATCTCATTTCGGGCATTCCTAAAATCGTCGAGATTAATTCCGAGGAAATCAGGGAAGCAATGGCGGAACCGATCGGCGTGATTGTCGATACCATACGGCAGGCGCTGGAGAACTGTCCGCCGGAGCTGGCCGGCGACATCGTTGACAGAGGGATTGTGCTGGCCGGCGGCGGCGCGCTTCTGAAAAATCTTGACATGCTGCTCCGGGAAGAAACGGGACTTCCCGTCACGATATGTGATGACCCTCTCTCCGCGGTGGCGCGAGGTGCGGGAAAGGCCCTCGATGAGCTTGATATTCTCAAAGAGGTCGCCATTCAGATGTAGCGGGCCGTGCGCCGGGCTCTGAGCCGTCACCGTAAACCCTTACAACTCATTCCTCCGCGAAGCGCCCGACCGGAAACGGTCGTGCACACAGAGTGGTGTTCGCGGATACATAAAAAACAATGACGTTTTCAAAACGAAACGTACTCATCATAATCATTGTCGCCATCGTCATCCTCTTTCTTGCCTTTTTCTCCTCAAAGAGCACGCCTGACGGAAACGCGGGATTTCTGACACGGATCACCCTGGAACTCATGGCGCCACTGGAGGGCGTGGTGAATTCATTCTTTTCAAGTTTCGGGGATACATGGTCCCGATATCTCTTTCTCGTGGACGTGGAGAGAAAAAACAGTGAACTCGAAGAGACGATCGCCGCGCTGCGCAGAGAAATTGTACAGTACCGGGAATCATCGCTGGAGTGCGAGCGGCTGCGGAAGCTTGCGGGGTTGACCTCGGAGTTTGATTTTCCGATGACAGTCGCCCGCGTGATCGGACTGGAGAGGCCCGCGGCATTCAAGACAATCATCATCAACCGCGGGATCGGCGACGGTGTACAGGTCGGGTCGCCCGTCATGGCCGCCGACGGGCTGGTGGGCCGTGTCGTTGAGGCGTCACGGGACGTATCGAAAGTACTCCTCATCATCGATTACAACAGCAATATAGACGCCCTCATCATGGAAAGCAGAGTCCAGGGCATTGTCCAGGGAAACGGCCAGAACGAGTGCATACTCAAGTATGTCCAGCGGACCGAGGAGGTCAATGCAGGTGATATGGTCATCACGTCAGGGCTGGGCGGTATTTTTCCAAAGGGGCTTCCCGTCGGAAGGATAAGCCTCGTGGAAAACGGAGGCAACGATCTGTTTCAGAAAATCATCATCGTTCCCGTCGTTGACATATCCCGGCTGGAAGAAGTGATGGTGATGGTGAAGGGGAGGGGCGCGGGCAAATGAAGCAGTATGTCGTGATTCCCATCCTTGCGCTTCTTCTGGTCGTCGTGCAGATGCCCCTTTCCCACCTGATTTTCATGGGGAGAATCGGCATTGAACTCACGCTGCTCCTGGTTATCTACGCCGGTTTTTACGGTGACTTTGTAAGAGGAGGCATCCTTTCGCTTGTGCTCGGCTTCGTGCTGGATTCTCTCACCAATGTGATGCCCGGTTTTTTCGTCTTTTTTTACATGACGGTCTTTTTTGTTTCCATTCTGATTTCCACCAAGGTGTTTCCCGAAAGCATGTTCTTCGTGGCGGGATTCTGCTTCAGTGCCACATTCGCCGAGGGAATATTCGTCACGGCTGCCTCACGGCTTTTTTACGGCAATGACGTGTCGAACGTCATTTTCAGCCTCTATGTTCCTCAATCCATTGTGCTCGGGGCGCTCAGCCCCGCCTTTTTCATGGCATTCAATCGCGTCGAGGCGTTATTAGATGGTAAAAGGAAAGAATCCTTTACACAGCTATGAACCCGTCGCGTTCCGCAGGACGTTGGGCGTCGTCGTATGGTTCATCTGTTTCGTATTCTTCATGGTTGTGACCAGGCTCTGGTATCTCCAGATCATCCGGGGCGATGAACTGCGGAAGCGTTCCGAGGAGAACAGAATCCGCATTCAGGATATCAAGCCCCTCAGGGGATTGATATATGACAGCGAACGGAGGGTCCTGGCCAGCAATCAGCCCTCATTTGATGTATCTATCATCCCGCAGGATGCCCGTGACGTGAAAGCCGTCGTGGCGAAACTCGACTTGCTCTATGTGAGGCACGGATTCACGCTCGACAGAACCGTACAAGAGTCGGGGAAGGGCCTGCCCTTCGCTCCGGTAAAGCTCGACCGGCACATCGATCGCGACCGGCTTGCCCTCGTCGAAACGAACACCCTCGATCTTCCCGGTGTGGTGGTCGAGACGGTCGCCATCCGTCAATACACCCATGGTGCAATGATGGCGCACGTGCTCGGTTATGTGGGCGACATAAGCCGTGATGAGCTTGAGGGCGGCTCTTTCGCTGATTACAAGTGCGATGACAGGGTCGGGAAAAGCGGTATCGAGAAGGCTATGGAAAGGTACCTGCGGGGGAAGAGCGGAAGCGAACAGGTGGAAGTCAATGTGATGGGACGCAAGCTCGATGTGCTGGGGGTCGTCGAGCCTTATCCCGGAAACAATGTGGAGACGACGCTGGATGCAGAGATTCAGAAGATGTGCTGGGATGCCTTTGAAGAAAAGGCCGGGGCGGCGATCGTGATGGACCCGCGCGACGGTTCGGTGCTCGCCATGGTAAGCAAACCCTCCTATGATCCGGCGCTTTTTGACGGGAGGATTTCAAGCGGGGAATGGAAAACGCTCACCACCGATCCCTTGAGCCCCCTTCAGAACAAGGCGATTGCCGCCCAGTATCCGCCCGGCTCCACCTATAAAGTCGTTGTCGCCCTTGCCGCGCTCGAAGAAGGCGTTATTACTCCGGGGAAAACCATATTCTGCGACGGCGAATATACACTGGGGAACAGGACCTTCAGGTGCTGGAAAAAGCACGGCCATGGAACCGTGGATCTCGAGCGTGCCATAATCGAATCCTGTGATATCTATTTTTACCGCGTCGGCGAGCTGGTCGGTGTGGATACTCTCGCGCAGTACGCGCGCGCCTTCGGCCTCGGAGGAAAAACGGGTATTGCACTCGCGGGCGAAAGGGAGGGGCTCGTGCCGACGAAACAGTGGAAGCGGGCGCGCTTCGGGGAGGCATGGCAGAAGGGGGAGACGCTGTCGCTCTCGATCGGGCAGGGATTCATGCTGGTGACACCGCTCCAACTCCTCAGGATATACTGCGCCATCGCGAACGGCGGCACCCTTTACAAACCCCGGCTGGTGAGACAGGTCGAGTCACCGGGAGGAGATGTGATCGCCGAGGTTCCCCCTGAAATGGAAGCGCACGTTCCCGTGGATATGTACAGCCTGAGGCTTCTGCGGCAGGCGCTCTGGGGAGTGGTGAACGACGACCGCGGCACGGGTAAAGCATTGCGCCGTCCGGAGCGGGATGTCTGCGGGAAGACCGGCACTGCACAGGTAATCGGCATTCCCGAAGGTGAGGATGCCCGCGAGCAGCATGTGACATACCGGCTGCGCGACCATGCGCTCTTTGTCTGTTTTGCACCCCGTGACAATCCGGAGGTGGCGGTGGTGGTGGTGGTGGAACACGGAGGCCACGGCGGTTCTGTGGCGGGGCCCATCGCGCGAAAAATCATCGACGGATATTTTGAATATCGCGCCAACGGCAATACCGTGCCGGCGGCGACGGAGGAACAAGCAGTGCCGGAAACAGGCACGGAAGAAACATCACCCGTCGAGGTGCCCGAAGAAACGGATTAAAGGTCAAGGGGTAAAGAGTATTCAATGCTGAAAGTCGATCGACGCATATTCGGAAATTTTGACTGGGTGCTCCTGGGAATCGTGTGCTGCCTCCTTGTCGTAGCCCTCGTCAATCTTTACAGTGCCGGGTACAATCAGGCCGAGGGGCAGTCCGTGCTGTATCAGAAGCAGTTCTACTGGGTTCTCATCGGGCTGGCGCTGATGGCCGTGACCGTCAGTCTCGATTATCGTGTAATCGTCGAGTACGCGTATATCATACACGGAATCGCATTCTTCCTTCTGGCGCTCGTCCTCATCATCGGAACGATTACCCACGGATCGCAGCGATGGCTTTCGATGGGGGCCTTCTCGTTTCAGCCCTCGGAGCTCGTCAAGCTGACGATGATACTCGCCCTCGCACGGTTCTTCAGCGACCGCCAGATCGGGGAGACATACGGTATCAGGAATCTTCTTATGCTTTTTTCCATCGTGGCGATCCCCTTCGCGCTCATTGTGGATCAGCCCGACCTGGGAACCGCCCTCTTTCTCGTCCTGGTGTCCTGTTCCATCGTGCTCTTCGTCGGCGTGAAAAGGCGGATCATCCTCCTCTTTGCCGCCGCCGGTCTTGTACTGGCGCCGCTCGGCTGGATGTTTCTCAGGGACTACCAGAAGGAGCGCGTGCTGAGTTTTCTGAATCCGGAACGTGATCCGCTCGGTTCCGGGTATCATATCATTCAGTCCATCATTGCCATCGGTTCGGGCGGTTTCTGGGGCAAGGGAATGATGAAGGGCACCCAGAGCAGGCTGAGGTTCCTGCCGGAGCAGCAGACCGATTTTGTCTTTTCCGTGTATGCCGAGGAGTGGGGTTTCGTGGGCGCCCTGGTGCTCGTGTTCCTCTTTCTCTCGCTGATTCTGTGGGGCATCAAGGTGGCCAGAGGGTCGAGAGACTTGAGCGGCACGGTGCTTGCGTTCGGGATAACCATGTTTCTCTTCTGGGGTGTCTTCGTCAATATCGGCATGGTGCTCGGCATCCTGCCGGTGGTGGGAATACCGTTGCCTTTTCTGAGTTATGGCGGCTCGTCCATGATTGTCATCATGACGGGAATGGGACTTCTCATGAATGTGAGCATGCGGAGGTTCATGTTTTGACGGCTTCGTAAAAAGCCGGATACGCGGCGCCCGTGATATCCATAGGATAATCACTACCGGGAGGTGTGCATGTGGTGGGGAAGAAAAAAAAGACATGAAGGCGTGACGGCGTTTCTCGGTGCGGGAGCGGAGTTCGAAGGGAAACTCGTCCTCTCCGGCGCGGTGCGAATCGACGGGATATTCAAGGGAGAAATAAAAGGAAGCGGCACATTGATTGTGGGCGAGAGCGCCCGTGTTGAAGCATCTTTTTCCGTTGACGCCGTCGTGGTATACGGTGAGGTCAGAGGCGTGCTCGATATCAAAGAGCGGCTCGAGATCGGCGCCCCGGGAAGGGTGTTCGGTACCATCGCCACCCCTGTGCTCATGATTGAAAAGGGGGGCCTTTTTGAGGGGGAGTGCCGCATGAGCGAGAAGCGGAAAAAGACCCCCGGAAAATGAAGCGGTGCAGGCGCGAAACATGGGATTTCTGCGAAATTCGAGGGTCGCTGCAAGTTCGGCAGCGGCAGGGCTGCAAATTATGACCGGTGGTCAAAAAAAACTTGACAACACGTACCAGGTATGTTTAGTACAGCGCGGTTTTTTGACGGCACATCAAAGAATGCAAAATCAGGTCAGTTCTCTTCCGGGATCGCCTGTAGATCGAAAGGTGATGCGTCATGATAAATCTCGACCATACCCTGGCTATTCAGATAGTAAATTTCCTGCTTTTAATCCTTATTCTTCACTTCATTCTTTATAAACCAATCATCAAAATCATCGAAAAGCGCACCACGATGATCACCGAGTCAGGTGATGAAGTGAATTCACTGAACAAATCGGTGGATGAGAAAATCGAGGCCTACGAGGAAAAACTCCGCCAGGCGCGCATGGAAGCAGTGAAGCAGCGTGACGCGCTCAAGGAGGGTGGGGCTGACAGGGCGAAGCAGATCATTGAAGTGGCGAGAAATGAAATCTCCGAAACGATTGCCGGCCTGAAAGCGAAGATGGAGAAGGAACGGGACGATGCACGAACGATACTGCTCGAAGGGACGAGAGGAATAGCCCGGGAGATTTCCGAAAAGGTGCTGGGAAGGGGTGTGTAATGAAACGCCTTGTACTGGGTGTTATATTGATTCTGTGTGTGGCAGGACTTGCCTTTGCCTCTTCCGGCGGCGAGGGCGGCGGTGGCCATGACAGTCAGAAAGTGATCAGTTTCGGATGGAGGCTCCTCAGCTTCGTGGTCCTTGCGGCGCTCCTGTATAAGTATACCGCGAAGGGCATCAAGGGTTTTTTTGCCGAAGAGCGTCAGGTTATTGTGGATTCCCTCAGGGAAGCCGAAGCGGCCCGCGAGGAAGCAAAACAGAAATTACTGGAATGTAATGAGAAAATGGAGCGGGCGACCTCGGAAATCGGCGAGATTGCGAACATGATACGGGCGCAGGGTGACGCCGAGAAGGAGAAAATAGTAGAAGACGCGAAGAAATCCGCCGACAAGATGAAGGAGGATGCAGAAGCCCGCATCGAGCAGGAATTCAAAAAGGCGGTGAGCCAGCTTCGCGTTGAAGCGGCGGAAATGTCCATACAGATGGCTGAGGATATTCTGCGGAAGAAGATAACAAAGGAAGATCATGAAATCATGGTCAAAGATTTCTTGGCGAGGATGGTGAGCCACAATTGATAGCGAGCGACATTGCAAAACGATACGCCAGGGCGCTGTTTGAAATTACCAGGGAAGACAATTCCTTCAGGAAAACCCACGAGGAACTGAACAGGTTTTCTTCCATGCTGGAGGAAAATAAAAACCTCAAGGAATTCTTTGAAAATCCCATCTTCGACCAGTCCGACAAGAAGGCCGTGGTAGAGCAGCTGCTCGGTAAGGTGGATGTCTCACTGACCACTTCCAACTTCCTGAAACTGCTTGTCGACAAACGGAGAATGGACCTTCTTCCCGAGATCGAGCAGTGCTACCGGGAGTTAATCGATGGCGCCCTGAATAAACTCAGGGTTGATGTACGAACAGCCTTCGGGCTCTCCGATGAACTCACCGGGGAAATCAGAAAACACCTTGCCGAACTGACGGGGAAAAACATTGAAATGATCGTGAATGAGGATCCGGCGCTGCTGGGCGGTATTGTGGTGGGTATCGGTGATACCATCTACGACGGCAGTATCAGAGCCCAGTTAAAGAGCATGAGGGAACTCATAAGAGAGGAGACGAAGTAATGGAGGCGATCAGGGCAGAGGAAATAACCCAGATTATTTCGAAACAGATCAGGGAATACGAAAAGAAACTCGATATCAGTGAAACGGGTACCGTGTTATCCGTCGGCGACGGTATTGCCAGGGTGTACGGGGTGCAGAACGCCATGGCGATGGAGCTCCTTGAGTTTCCCGGCGGCATCCTGGGCATGGTGCTCAACCTGGAGCGCGCCAATGTCGGTGTGGCCATTCTGGGCGAGTGTATGCACATAAAGGAGGGCGACATCGTCAAGAGGACGGGGAGAATCGCCCAGGTGCCCGTGGGTGAAGCGGTCCTCGACCGTGTCATCGACGCGACGGGGCAGCCCCTCGACGGCAAGGGTCCCATCGAGACGAAGGAATACCGGCGGATCGAAATGGTGGCCCCCGGTGTGATCCAGCGCCAGCCGGTGAACCAGCCGATGTATACCGGTCTCAAGGCCATTGACGCGATGACACCCATCGGAAGAGGCCAGCGCGAACTGATCATCGGCGACCGCCAGATCGGAAAGACCGCCATCTGTATCGATGCCATCATCCGGCAGAAAGACACCGGCGTGAAGTGCATCTATGTCGCCATCGGCCAGAAGAAATCAACGGTGGCGCAGGTGGTGGAAGCACTGCGGCGGCATGACGCCATGAAGTACACCTGTGTCGTGGCGGCCTGTGCAAGCGATCCGGGCACGCTCCAGTATATCGCGGCCTATGCGGGATGCAGCATCGGTGAATACTTCAGAAACAACGGGCAGGACGCCCTCATCATTTATGACGACCTTTCCAAGCAGGCGGTTGCCTATCGCCAGATATCGCTCCTTTTGAGGCGGCCTCCGGGACGTGAAGCCTTCCCGGGCGACATCTTCTACAACCACTCCCGTCTCCTGGAGAGAGCGGCCAAGCTGAGCAAGGAGCTCGGCGGAGGATCGCTGACGGCGCTTCCCATCATCGAAACACAGGCGGGCGACGTGTCGGCCTACATTCCCACGAACGTGATTTCAATTACCGACGGCCAGGTGTACCTGGAGCCGGGTCTTTTCTACTCCGGCGTGCGTCCCGCCATCAACGTGGGTCTTTCCGTGTCCCGCGTCGGCGGCGCAGCACAGGTGAGGGCGATGAAACAGGTCGCGGGAACCCTGAAGCTCGACCTCGCGCAGTACCGCGAGCTCGCTGCCTTCTCCCAGTTCGGAAGCGACCTCGACAAGGCGACGCAGGCGCAGCTTAACCGCGGAGTCCGGCTGGTCGAGCTCCTGAAGCAGCCCCAGTACAAACCCATGTCCCTGTCCGAAGAAGTGGCAATCATTTTCGCCGGCGTGCGGGGCTTCATCGACAAGTATCCCATTGAAAAAATCCGTGAGTATGAAACCCAGATGCTGTCGTTCATGAAGACGAAGCATGCCGATCTTCTCGCGGAACTGGACGACAAGAAAGAAATCAGCCCCGACCTGGAAAAGAGAATCCGCGCCGCATTGACCGACTTTGATTCCATCTTTGCCGCTGCGTAGGTGATGGTCAGGTTCCACTGGAGAGAGGGAGTGCGTGTGAATGGGCGAATCGTTACGTGATATAAAGCGAAAAGCCAAGGCGGTAGAAAAGACAAAACAGATAACGCGGGCCATGAACATGGTCGCCGCGTCGAAGCTCAAAAACGCCCAGCTGCGCATGGAGAACTTCAGGCCTTACGCGCAGAAGATAACGGAGGTGCTGAACAGCCTGGCCTCCCGGGTGAGCGGATCGACGAATCCTCTGCTTGCCGTAAGAGAACCCCAGAAGATACGGCTCATCATTATGACCTCGGACCGCGGTCTCTGCGGCGGGTTCAACAGCAATATCATAAAGTCGGTGGAAGGATTCATACGACAGAGAACCGCCCAGGGGCAGGAAGTGTCGCTTATCTGCGTGGGGAAAAAAGGGCGGGACGTTTTCAGGAAAAAGGTGCCGGTCATTTCCCAGTTCATTGAAGTGCTGGGCAGTTTTAATATATCGCTCGCCTCGAAGATAGGCGAAGAAGTGCTCGGCCCCTTTTCGAAAGAGGAGTACGATGAGCTCTATATCGCCTACAATGAATTCCGGAGCATCGCCTCGCAGAAGCCCGTCATCACGAGGCTCCTGCCCGTTTCAGCCGAGGGCGAGACCCCGCAGGAGGTGCCGGAAGGCGCGGTAGAGTACGTCTATGAACCCTCGGAAGAGGAGCTTCTTGCACAGATTCTTCCCATGTACGTGAGGGTTCTCATCTTCAGGGGACTTCTGGAAACCTCGGCAGGTGAGCACGGGGCGCGCATGGCGGCGATGGATAATGCAACTAAGAACTGTGAGGAGATGAGACAGACACTTACGCTCCGGTTCAACAAGGCGCGCCAGGCCGCCATTACCACGGAACTCATGGATATCGTCGGCGGCGCTGAGGCGCTGACAAAAGCAGGATAACGACATTCCACGAATGAATGCGGAAAAATTTATAAGGAGACAGTAATGAATAAAGGCAGGATTGTACAGGTCATCGGTCCCGTCGTTGACGTAGAGTTTGAGGAGGGCAAACTGCCCTACATACTCAATGCGCTTCAGATATCAAACCCGACAATCAACGATCAGGAAGACAACCTCATTGTCGAGGTGGCGCAGCATCTCGGCGACAACGTGGTCCGCTGCATTGCCATGGATATTACGGACGGTCTCGTGAGAGGAATGCCTGCCAAGGATACGGGAAACCCCATCATGGTGCCCGTGGGAAAGGAAACACTGGGCAGAATATTGAACGTGGTGGGAAGACCGGTGGACGGTCTGGGACCGGTGGATATCAAGAAGATGTCGCCTATTCACCGTTCGGCGCCGGCGTTTCTCGAACAGGATACGGCGGTCCACGTGCTTGAAACGGGCGTCAAGGTTATCGATCTTCTCGTTCCCTTTCCCCGCGGCGGCAAGATGGGTATGTTCGGCGGCGCCGGCGTGGGCAAGACAGTCGTCATGATGGAAATGATTCACAACATCGCCATGCACCACGGCGGCATTTCCGTGTTCGCCGGCGTGGGTGAGCGCACCAGGGAAGGGAACGACCTCTACCTTGAAATGAAGCAGTCCGGCGTTATCGCCCAGGCGGCACTCATTTACGGACAGATGACGGAACCTCCGGGAGCACGGGCACGCGTGGCCCTTACCGCGCTCGCGTCGGCGGAATACTTTCGGGATGAGGAAGGGCAGGATGTGCTTCTCTTTATCGATAACATATTCCGGTTTACCCAGGCGGGTTCCGAAGTGTCGGCGCTCCTCGGGCGAATGCCCTCCGCCGTGGGGTACCAGCCCACACTCGCCACCGACCTCGGTGAACTCCAGGAACGAATCACCTCGACGACCAAGGGCTCCATCACCGCCGTGCAGTGCGTGTACGTGCCCGCCGACGACCTTACCGACCCGGCGCCGGCGACGACCTTCGCCCACCTCGACGGCACCGTCGTGCTTTCGCGCCCCATTGCCGAACTCGGCATTTACCCCGCGGTGGACCCCCTTGATTCAACGTCCCGTATTCTTGATCCCAGCGTCCTCGGCGAGGAGCATTACCGCACGGCACGCGAAGTGCAGATGATCCTGCAGAAATACAGAGACCTCCAGGACATTATCGCCATCCTCGGCATGGACGAGCTTTCCGAGGAAGATAAGCTCACCGTGGGCAGGGCGCGCAAGATCCAGCGATTCCTCTCCCAGCCCTTCTTTGTCGCCGCACAGTTTACCGGTACCGACGGCAAGTTTGTGAGCGTGGCCGACACGGTACGCGGGTTCAGGGAAATCCTCGACGGGAAGCATGATGACCTGCCGGAGCAGGCCTTCTACATGGTCGGCGGAATCGAAGAAGTGGTCGAGAAGGCCAAGCGGCTCGAGGCGGAATAGTCCGTCGTACCGGAGCGGAGGATTGATGAATGGCTGAGGAACTCACCCTTGAAATAGTAACACCGGAAAAGCTCGCGTTCAGCGGCACCGTGTCGGAAGTCACCGTCACGGGCACGGAAGGCGAGTTTGGTGTATTGATAGGGCACATGCCCTTTCTGAGCGCCGTCGCCTTTGGAGAACTCAATTACACGAAGGAAGGTAAAAAGGTATACTTCGCCGCCGGTCCCGGGTATGCCGAAGTGACGGAGTCGAAGGTGACCATTATTGTGGAGACCGCCGAAACCGCCGATGCGATCAACGAGGATGAAGTGAAAAAGCAGAAGGAAGAGGCGGAGGCGCAGCTCTCCAAGCTGGGCAAGGACGACGAGACATATGATAAATTCGCGAACGCCCTCAGGAAGGCCGAAGTGCGGATGAAGGTGCTCGAAAAGAAAAAGGGCACGGAGAAGCACTAAGCATTTTCAGCAATCGCCGGCGGGTTACCGGGCGGCGATGAATACAATAAAAAAGCCAGGTGAGACAACTAATCACCTGGCTTTTTAAATGGTTTCTATCACAATCACGATCCCCTGCGAGGAACGCAATTACCACCGTCAGTCTTTGTCGTCCTTGTACATGTCGTCGATGACGGTGGAGTACTTCTGGTTGATGACACGGCGCTTCACCTTCAGCGTCGGCGTCAGTTCGTCAGTTTCCTGCGACCATTCCTTGTCAAGCAGTTTGAACTTCTTGATCTGCTCGACACGCGCCCAGTTCTTCATGCATTCAGCGACCTCGCTGTTGAAGAGTTTCTGCACTTTTTCGTTCCCGATAAGGTCTTTGTGGCCGCTGACGGATATGCCCTGATCCTTCGCCCATTGTTCCAGTTCGAGGAACGCCGGCACGATAAGTGCGGTGAGATACTTCCTGTTGTCGCCGATGATCGCCACCTGCTCGATGAACTTGGAGGCCTTGAGGTCGTTCTCGATATTCTGGGGCGAGATGTTTTTGCCGCCCGAGGTGATGATGAGATCTTTGATTCTGCCGGTGATTTTCAGATATCCCTCTGAATCGAACTCGCCGATGTCGCCGGTCCTGAAGTACCCGTCATCGGTGAAGGCATCCTTCGTCGCCGCCTCATTCTTGTAGTATCCCACCATGACCTGGGGGCCTTTGATGAGCACCTCTCCCGTGACCGGATCAATGCGTTCCAGCGTGTCCTTCACGACGGGACCGACGGTGCCCGGCTTGATTTTGAAGGGCTTGTTGGCGTTCACCACCGGTGTGGTTTCGGTCAGCCCGAACCCTTCGATAACCTTGATTCCCATCCCGAGGAAGAATTCGGCATCGGAGACGGCGAGTGGGCCGCCGCCGGAGAATGCGAACTCCAGCTTGTTCATGCCGAGGGCGACTTTCAGTTTCGAGAAAATGAGCTTGTTGGCGATGTTATACTGCAGCGCGAAGAGACCCGTGCGCGGTTTGTCATTGCAAATGTAGGGCAGATTCCTTGCTGCGAGGCCCATCGCCCAGCCGAAGAGGGCCTTCTTGACGGGAGGCGCCGTTGCCACCTTTGCCAGAATACCCGCGTGGATTTTTTCATACAGGCGCGGGACGCTGACGATACAGTTGGGCCGCACCTGCTGGAAGTTCTCCAGGATTTTCGCGAAATCTTCGGCGAAATTGACTTTCTTGCCGGTATAGATCGCGAGGTAGTAGCCGACGGTTCTCTCGAAGGAGTGTGCCAGCGGCAGGAACGAGAGGAAATGGAGGTCATCACGCTTCATTGTAGCTGGGTCAACCTCGTAACACTGCTGGCAGTTTGAGATGAAATTCTTGTGCGTCAGCATCACGCCCTTGGGAGGGCCCGTGGTGCCCGACGTATAGATGATGGTGGCGAGCTCGGAGGGATTGATGGCCTTTATCCGTTTCTCGAATTCATCCTTCATCGGCTTCGCGGTGCCTTCTTTCATGGCGTTCGCCAGCGTGATGATGCCGGGTGTTTTTACATCGAAGTCGTCGAAGAGTATCAGATCGCCGAGGTTGGGAAGCTTGGGCTTCACCGAAATAATCTTGTCCATGTGTTCCTTCGTGGCGACGAAGCAGAGTTTCGAATCGGAGTTCTCGATGATATAGCGTGATTCCTCGGCGGAGTTGGTGGCGTAAATCGGGACGTTCACGGCGCCGACGGAAAGAATCGCAAGGTCGGCAATCCACCATTCGTAGCGATTCGGTGAGAAGAGGGCGACCTTGTCGCCGCTTCCGACCCCTCTGGAAATCAGGAAGTATCCGAGGTGCTGCACCTTCTCATTAATCTTGTTCCATGAAATGTCCTCATACACGCCGGCCTTGTTCTTGTAGGCGACAAGCGCCCGGTCGCCGTACTGCGCGACACGGTTCTGGAACACGGCAGCCATAGAGGTTTCTTCGAATTTGGCCATGATGCTGAACCCTCCTTTCATCAATTTATTCAAGAGTGTTGTGATGGTTGAGTAGTGCCGGAACTGCCGCCGGCCCCGTATTTCACCGTCGCGAGGCGGCTGTGCGGGAACGCCGGGAACAGTATGAAAACGTGGGCATACAATACCACATCGCGGTTGAAAGTAAAAGCCGTAATTGGTGCGAGTCCGCATAATTAAGGGATGATGAGAGTTATACCTTCACGTGAAGGAGAGGGAGGCCGAGGTGTTTGCGTTTCGTCTCCCCCATGAAGCGTGTTTCCTCCCGGGCCGTGGGGTTCCCGCGCTTCCCCTTTCCGAGCCGGTCGATGAGGTGGGAGCCCCCGAGATGAAGGGTGTGCTTTCCGTATTTTTCCGCGAGGATATCGGCGGCCTCGTAAAGCTTTTCGATCCTGTCTATTCTCACCGGGTCTTCGAAGAGCGGGTACTGGATGCGGGTATCCTCGATAAGGTCGAGGAGCACCACGCCCGTTGCCCGGTAGAGCGTTTGTCCGCGGTAGAGTGAATCGAAGAGGTGCCGCAAAAGGCCGGAGATTTCCAGGGGGAGGGCCGATGGGCGGCTGAGTTTCGCCTCGATGCCGTGTGTGGCAAAGTTCTGTTCCCTGAGGATGACGGCAATTTTCACGGGTGCCAGCGTGTAGCGCCGCGCCTTGATGCAGGCGGACTCGAGGTTTCTCATGAGCTGGGCGAAGAGGTAGTCGCGGTCATCCGACGGGGGTGCGAATGTTTTCATCTTGCTGATGGAGGCGTAGGTGCTCTTTTCGTCCGTTGCCACGGGGAGGACGGATTCTCCCCGCAGTTCCTGCCATATCTCGCGCGTGGGTTTGGTGAAGCGCCGGGCCACCGTCTCCCCGGAGAGCCGTGCGAAATCCAGGGCGTTCTTCACCCCTAACTTCCACAGGTGGTGTGTCGTGGCGTGGCCGATTCCCCACACCTTCTCCACGGGAAGGTCCCTGAGGTAACGCGCGATGGATCTTCCGGGGATGGCGGTGCAGCCGCCGGGTTTCCGGTGTTTCGAGGCGATCTTCGCCAGCACCTTGGTGATGCTGAGTCCCGCACTCACCCCGATTCCCAGTTCGCGTTCGATGGCGTCTTTGATTGCCCGGGCGATGTCCTCGTACGAGGAGTGAAATGTCCGCCTGAGCCCCGTGAGATCTGCGAACGCCTCGTCAATGGAGTATTCCTCCACCTGCGGGGTGAACTGGCGGATCACGTTGAACATCCGCCGCGAGAAAAGACTGTAGGTTTCGTAGTCCGAGGGAAGAATGATGAGGCCGGGGCAGATTTTCCGCGCCTGGTGGAGGGGAATCCCCCGTGTCACGCCCCGCGCCTTGGCGGCGTAGCTCGCGCAGGCCACGATACCCCGCTCACCTCCCGTGATGAGGGGTTTTCCCCGGAGCTCCGGGTGGATCGCCTCCTCGCAGGAGGTGAAGAAGGCATCCCCGTCGCAGTGAAGAATGGCCCGCGGCCAGGAATGGAGACTGAAGATATAATCGTCCATGGGCACACTATCGGGTAAAAAAAGTGATTGGGGATCAGGTGGTGCTTTCCGATTCCCCAATCCCTGATTACGAATCACACGTATCTCTAACGGTGGTATTTCCGTATCACGGCGGTGACGATACCCGCGATGCGCAACTCCGATTTCGGCTTTATGGGAGGATAGGCGGCGTTGGCCGATTCAAGCACTACGACCCCCCGTTTTTTTGTGAAGTATTTCATCGTCCACTCGCCGTCCACCTCGGCGACGATGACGTCCCCATGCCGCGCCTCCCGCCCGCGCTCCACGATTACCAGGTCTCCCGGCTTGATGCCTTCCCCGATCATGGAATCACCCGTGACCTTCAGAAGAAACGAGGAATCAGGGCGGGTGATGAGGTACTCGTCGAGCGAGAGGATATCACGCAGTTCTTCCTCGGCGGGCGAGGGAAAACCCGCGCGGATTTCCCCCACCATGGGAAGGGACAGCGACCGGCGGACCGGCCTCAGAAATCCCCTGGCGTCTTTCGTGAGAATGTTTCCCGCCACGAGCTTTTCGACCCAGAAACTGACGACGCTCTTCGACCGCACACCAAGGAGGTCCGTCATCTCGGAATAGGTGGGCATCCGCCGCCGTTCCCGGAAGAACTCCATGATTCTTTTTTCCACACTTGCCGTGGTTCTTTTTTCTTTTCCCATGACACCTTAATAGAACAATCGTTCTATACGGTCAAGTGCTATTTTTGCAGGGCGGGAGAATCACCGCGGGCCTTTCGTGACGGGGCCGCGGACGCACCCGTGGTCTTTGCCGGGGTTTCATGGAAGGTGCTTTACATTGCCGCTCCGTTATATTATGACATTCCCATACAAAGGCGTCATATACTACTTCCTGAACACTGGAAATCGCCCGTGCGGTCCGTGCTATCGTTCGTTATTCCGATAAGATGGAAAGCGATTCACATGCTCCGCCCGCAGCAGAAGGAGGCCGGGTGTGGTCCGTAGGTTTGTGAAAATCGTGGCGGTCGGTTTCGGAAGCGGTCTTGTACCCCTGATGCCGGGCACGGCGGGAACACTGGTGGGGATACCTTTGTATCTTCTCTTTTCACGCCTTGCCTGGCCGCTCTGGCTTCTTTCCATCACGGCGCTTTCGTTTCTCGCGGTCTTCGTGGCGGGCGAAGCGGAGAAGGTATTCCGACAGCGGGATCCTTCGCGGGTCGTGATTGATGAAATCGCGGGGTTCCAGTTTGCGCTGTTCGCCGTGACCCCGTCGGTGATGCACGTAATAGCGGGTTTCCTGCTGTTCAGGTTTTTTGATATTGCCAAGCCGTTCCCGATCCGTTACCTGGACAGGAATATGCAAGGGGGCGTCGGGGTGGTGGCGGACGATATCGCTGCCGGCGTGCTCGCGGGCATCCTCCTCCATTTCCTCATTCGATATGTCGGTGTATAAGGTGAGCGCATGAAAATGATAGGCATCATGGCCGTGGGGAACGAACTCACAAGCGGCATGATTCAGGATACAAACTCATCCTTCATCGCCCGTGAACTCGGTGCCGAGGGGTGGGGTGTGTCCGGCGCCGTCCTCGTCGGCGATGACGAAGCGGGGATTGCACGGATGCTCCGATACCTCATGGCAAATTCTGATGCCGTGATTGTGACGGGGGGACTGGGTCCCACTGTTGATGATATTACCACGGAGGCGGTGGCGAAGGCGCTTGGGCGGGATATCTTTACCGATGCGGCGGCACTCGCGCAGCTGAAGGCGGCATTCGAGGCCTTCAATCTTGCCTGGACCGAGAATAACGCGAAGCAGGCCATGTTTCCCGCGGGGGCGGACATCATCGAAAATACGGTCGGCACCGCCCCGGGATTCATCGTGATACACGACGGCATCCCCGTCGCCGTGATACCGGGCGTGCCCCGGGAAGCGGAACGGATGCTGACTGACGGAGTGATAACGCGCTTCAGGCGTGAACTCGGGACGACGGGCGCCCGCACCGTGCGAAAAACGGTGAAAACCTTTGGGCTCACCGAATCGGCTCTTGCCGACAAACTGAAGGGGCTTGAAGAAGCCTTCCCGCAGGCGCAGATCGGTTATTATCCGCGGTTTCCTGAAAATCATATCGTCATCACCGTAAAGGGGAGCGATGCGGCGGCGCTCGATGAGACACTCAGCGCGGCGGCGCGGTGGATTACGGAACGCCTCGGAAAATACGTCTTCGGGTATGACGACGATACCCTCGAAGGCGTGGTGGCAGCGCTTCTCACGGAGCGCAAACTCACTCTCGCCGTGGCGGAATCGCTGACGGGCGGCCTCATCACAGACCGCCTCACCAACGTTCCCGGAAGCTCACGCTTCTTCGAGCGCGGCGTCGTGGTGTACAGCAACCGTTCGAAGGAAGAACTCCTCTCGGTACCGCATGAGGTCCTCGAGACAAAGGGCGCCGTAAGCAGTGAGGCTGCGCGTCTCATGGCGGAGGGCGTGCGCACCATCGCGAAGACTGATATCGGCGTCGCGACGACGGGAATCGCCGGGCCCGCGGGAGGGACGGCGGAAAAACCGGTGGGATTGGTGTACGTGGCAATTGCGGACGGGCGCACCACCTGGTGCAGGCAGTTCCAGTTCCGGTGGGAGCGTCGGCGAATAAAGGAAATTACGGCCCAGGTGGCCATCGAGTTTGTGCGGAGGCTTCTTGTGGGCGTGGATATCGGCGATGGGGAATGAGAGGCTCAGGGCGTTTCTCGCCATCGGTCTTCCCGAAGAAATTCGGGAGCGCATCCGGACGGTGCAGCAGGAACTGAGGCGGAGCCTCGGTGATGTCAAATGGGTCCGTCCGGAAGGCATTCATCTCACGCTGAAATTCTTCGGCTCGATCGGAATGGATGAAGTAGAGCGCATCGTACCGGTGGTTGCCGGGCTGGCGGGGCACACCGCGCCGATGGGACTTGTGCTGGAAAAGGCCGGCGGCTTTCCCGATCTCCGGCGGGCGCGGGTCCTCTGGATCGGCCTCGGCGGCGAGATCGAGAGGCTCGCGGCGCTTCAGAGGGATATTGAGGCGGGTCTTGAGGGGATAGGGTTTCCCCGCGAAGAGCGGTCCTTCACACCGCACCTCACCCTCGGAAGGGCGCGGGAATCCAGGAGCGGCATTGCGGGCGCACGGGAAGCAGTTATCCGGCTGGAAGGGCACGTGGAGGGGTCGTTTACCGCCGGGGGACTTGCGCTCTACAAAAGCGACCTCAGGCCGGACGGGGCCGTCTATACGAAGCTCAGGTATTTTTCCTTTGACGCATGAGAGGCCACCGATTAGAATGCACCATTTAATTTTCTAAAAAAACACGGGCGGGTGTAAACCCGCAGTGAAATACCGATAAGGGGGAGAACATGAAGGGACAGGAAAACGACAGGGAACGGGCCATCGATCTGGCGATTACCCAGATTGAAAAGCAGTTCGGCAAGGGCTCCATCATGAGGCTTGGGGGGGAGGAAGTGATTCACGATCTTCCCGTGATACCTACCGGAGCGGTGAGCCTCGATATCGCGCTTGGTGTTGGCGGAATACCGAGGGGGAGGGTCGTCGAGATATTCGGACCCGAGTCGGGCGGCAAGACGACGCTGGCCCTCCATGTGGTGTCCGAGGCGCAGAAGGCGGGCGGCCTTGCCGCGTTTGTCGATGCGGAACATGCGCTGGATGTGACCTATGCGCGGAAGATAGGGGTGAATACCGACGATCTTCTCATATCGCAGCCCGATACGGGCGAGCAGGCTCTTGAAATCGCCGAGGTGCTGGTGCGGAGCGGCGCCATTGATGTGCTCGTGGTCGATTCCGTTGCCGCGCTGGTGCCGCGCTCCGAGCTCGAGGGCGACATGGGCGATGCCCAGATGGGGCTGCAGGCGCGCCTGATGTCCCAGGCGCTCCGTAAGCTCACGGGGAGCATCAGCAAGTCGAAGACAACGGTAATTTTCATCAACCAGTTGAGGATGAAAATAGGAACCTTTTTCGGCAATCCCGAAACCACGACGGGCGGAAACGCCTTGAAATTTTATGCCACCATGCGCCTCGACATACGGAAGACGAGCTCCCTCAAACAGGGCCAGGACGTGATCGGAAACCGCGTCAGGGTCAAGGTGGTCAAGAACAAGGTGGCGCCTCCCTTCAAGGAGGCGGAGTTCGATATCATCTTCGGGGAAGGCATTTCAAAGGAAGGCGACCTCCTGGACCTTGCGGCGGACAACGAAATCGTCGAAAAGTCAGGTGCGTGGTACTCCTACAAGGGAGAGCGTATCGGCCAGGGAAGGGAACAGGCGAGGGCGTTCCTGAAGGATAATCCCGATATAATGAAGCAGGTTGAAGAAGCCGTGCTCGGAAAGTTCAACCTTGCGAGAGGCGGCAAGGCCGAAGAGTAATGGCTCGCGATGCCGAGTTCGAAAGGGCAGAGCGGGCGGCGCTCCGTCTTCTTGCGTATCGCGCCCGGGGCATTGAGGAGCTCAGAGGCCGCCTCAGGGGAAAGGGATTCATTGCGACAGTCACGGATGCGGTAATTGACGGTCTCATCACGCAGGGTTTTCTTGATGACGATGGTTTCGCCTTTGAGTGGGCGAGGAGTCATGCCGTCCACAGACTCTGGAGCGACATCAAAATCGCCGCCGGCCTTCGCGAGAAGGGCGTCTCGCGCGATATGATCATTCGTGCCATCTCGCGCGTGAGACAGGATTTTACGGAGCGCGAGGCGGTGAGGCGCATTGCCGAGAAAAAAGCACGCAACGCGGGAGCACGCGGCCCGCAGAAGAACGACACGGTGAAACGACTGGCGCGGAATCTCCTGGGAAGGGGATTTCCGCCGTCCGTCGTGTATGACGCACTACAGGACATACGGGAGGATGATATTGATAACGGCGAGTGAAATCAGGAGAAAATTTCTCGACTATTTCGAGGGGCACGGTCACGCAGTCATCGCGAGTTCATCGCTCGTACCGAAGGAAGACCCGACGCTCCTTTTCACCAATGCAGGCATGAACCAGTTCAAGAACCTCTTCCTGGGACAGGAGGAGCGGGGATACCGGCGGGCGACGACATCCCAGAAGTGCGTGAGGGCGGGCGGCAAGCACAACGACCTGGAGAACGTGGGATTCACGTCGCGGCACCACACCTTCTTCGAGATGCTCGGCAACTTTTCCTTCGGTGATTATTTCAAGGAAGGAGCCTGCGAATACGGCTGGGAATTTCTCACCGGAGTCATGGGCCTTCCGAAAGAGAAGCTCTATGTCACCATATTCAGGGATGATGACGATGCCTTTGAAATCTGGAACAAAAAAATAGGTGTACCGAAAGACCGGATATTCCGGATGGACGAGAAGGATAATTTCTGGATGATGGGCGAAACCGGTCCCTGCGGTCCCTGTTCGGAAATTATCTATGACCAGGGGGCGGGCATCGGGTGCGGGAGACCCGAATGCAACCTCTACTGCGACTGTGACCGTCACCTGGAACTGTGGAACCTCGTCTTCATGCAGTTCGAGCGGGACCCGTCGGGAACCCTGACGCCGCTTCCCAAGCAGAACATCGACACGGGCATGGGGCTCGAGCGGCTCGCCGCGGTGCTGCAGGGCGTCAGGAGCAACTACGACACGGATCTTTTTGCGAATATCATCCATGCCATCGAGAAGCTTGCGGGAAAGCGCTACGGAAAGAATCCCGACGAAGACATATCCATACGCGCTATTGCCGATCACAGCAGGGCGGTGACCTTCCTCATCAGCGACGGCATCCTTCCCTCCAACGAGGGAAGGGGCTATGTCCTGCGGCGGATACTTAGACGCGCCGCGCGCCATGGCAAGCTCCTCGGCATCGGGAAGCCCTTTCTGAATGAAATCGTGCCCGTGGTGATTGACGAGATGAAGGATGCCTACCCGGAACTGCTCGACAAGCAGTCCTATGTGAAAACCGTCGTTATCAACGAGGAGCAGCGGTTCATCGCGACCCTCGATGCCGGCCTCAGGATACTGAACGAGGAAGTGGATCGTCTCAAGGGACTCGGAGAGAAGATGATTCCCGGCGGCGTGGTATTCAAACTCTATGACACCTTCGGATTTCCTACGGATCTGACCGCCGATGCAGTGAGGGCGCACCACATGACCATCGATCTTCCGGGGTTCGAAGCGGCCATGGACATTCAGCGCGAAAAGGCGCGGGAATCGTGGAAGGGGAGCGGCGAAGAATCAGTGTCGGGTATCTATCGCACGATTTCCATGAAGGGCATCGCGACCGCGTTCGTGGGATATGAGGGGAACACGGAAGCCGTATCGCGCGTGTCCGCCATACTGAAGGACGACAGGGAAACGGACGTGCTCTCCGAAGGTGAGCGGGGCGAGATATTCGTGGATGAAACGCCTTTCTACGGCAAGGTGGGAGGGCAGATCGGTGACGTGGGTATTATCGAGGGACCCCATGCCCGCTTCGATGTGTGGGAAACGCAGCGCCCTCTGGATACGCTCTTTGCCCATATCGGCAAGGTAAAAAAAGGTACCGTCAGAGTGGGAGACACGGTCGTCCTCAAGACGGACACTGCAGTGCGGAGAGCCATCGAGGCGAACCATTCGGGCACGCATATTCTCCAGGCGGCGCTCCGGCAGGTGCTGGGGGATCACGTCAAGCAGTCGGGATCGCTCGTGAACGCAGAACGGTTCCGGTTCGACTTCACCCACTTTGCAAGAGTCGAGGATGAGGAAATTGAAAAAGTGGAATGGCTCGTCAACGAATACATACGCCGGAATATCTCCGTGAACACCTCGATGCTCCCACGCGAAGAGGCCATGAAGTCCGGCGCCATCGCTGTCTTCGACGAGAAGTATGGTGACATGGTGCGGCTCGTGAAGATGGGCGACGTCAGCATGGAACTCTGCGGGGGTACGCACGTCCTGCGCACGGGGGACATCGGGTTTCTCAAGATTCTCCATGAATCCTCGGTGGCCGCGGGCGTCCGGCGCATCGAAGCGGTCACCGGCTCCGAAGCGGTCCGCTATGCCGGCAGGATGGAACAGGAACTGAAAAAGGCGGCGCGCCTGGTGAAGGCGAATCCCCTCGAACTTGCCGAGAGAGTCGAGAAGGTGCTCAGGGATTCACGGGAGATGGAAAAGGATGTCCAGGCACTCAAGAGCAAGGTTGCCGTCATGGATTCTGCAGAACTCACATCCCGCATTAAAACGATCAACGGCGTCAAGGTACTCGCGAGCATAGTAACGACAGATGATGTGAAAGCGCTTCGCGATTTCGGCGATAAGGTGCGTGACCGGATACAGTCCGGCATTATCCTTATCGGCAGCACCTTTGAAGAAAAATGTGCGCTTCTCTGCATGGTGACGAAAGACCTCACGGACAGGTATCATGCCGGCAACATTATAAAGGAAATCGCCCCGGTGGTCGGAGGGAGCGGCGGCGGACGTCCCGACATGGCGCAGGCGGGCGGCACTAATCCCGAAAAACTTGAAGAGGCGCTGGCAATGATAGAGAAGATTGTGTCACGAAAATAAAACAGAAATCCTTATCGTATGAGGGTCATTTTGACTCTCATACGATCCTTCATACTATTCACTCAACTACATAAAATAAAAATAAGTCTGCCGAATCACCAGTGACAGGCGCACTGTCGTTCATTGTGACATGGTGTCAATAAAGCATCCGCCGCCACCGCCACCATTTCCACCACTGCCGTCGGAAGAAGGTACCTCTTTAAACAGTGCCTCTATCGCATGGTCCGAGTTTACATCGCTGAAGGTGTACGACGTCACGGCACCCGCCGAGACACCGTCCACGAGGACATCTTCAACAATATATCCCTCCTCGGGTTTAATCGTAAAGGCTGTATCGAAACCTTCCTCGACGTTCAACGCACCTTCAGGAGTAATTGTCCCTCCCGGCGACGAAGATGCGGTAATCACGTAAATCGTTCCGGAAGCGAACCATGCTTCAATAGTATGAGCGCTTTCGACATTTTGAAACGTATAAGTGGTAACGATGCCCACCGTGGTTCCATCAATAAGCACGTCGATGATGTTGTATCCGGTATCGGGAGTGATGGTAAACGTGATGTCATCTCCTTCGTTTACATTCACCTCGCCTGATGGCGTGATGGTGCCTCCTTCGAGTGCCGTCGCAGTGATTGGGTAGATGACCATCTCCTTGAAGAACGCCTCGATGGTGTGATCTTTCATGACGCCGGTGAAGGTATAGGAACCGGGGGAGCCAACGGATGCTCCGTCAACAATCACATCATCAATCACAAATCCGGCTTGTGCGGCGATGGTGAATGTCTGATTGCTGCCGACGTTTACCGTGACATCCCCGACGGGCGAGATGGTCCCGCCTGTTCCAGCCGTTGCCGCGATCACATAGGTGACGATCCGATCTTTCATGAAGGATGCATCGATTGTGTGATCCGCAGTTACGTTCGTGAACGTATAGGACGAGACGACACCCACTGAAACACCGTCCACGGTGACATCGGTGATACGGTATCCGTAGTTGGGTGTAATGGTATAGGCAGCGCTTTCACCGAAGCAGACAAGGGTAGCTCCTGATGGCGAGATCGTTCCTCCGGCTGCTGCCGTTGCGGTGATGGTATGACAGATGCAGAACGATGCATATATCGTATGATCGGAAGTGATGTTGCTGAAGGTGTAGCTCGATACGGCGCCCACGGAGATTCCGTCGACGAGCACATCGGCTATACAATACTCGGTGTCAGGATTAATGGTAAAGGTTTGATTTTCGCCGCCAGAAACCGACACCGTGCCGGAAGGTGAAATTGTTCCATTACCGCCGTTGCTTGCGGTGATGATATGTGTAACGGGTGTAGGAATGCCGAATATCCGAAGTGTCCAGGACTGAAAAGTTCCAGTGTCACCGGTGGCGAGGTCGCGGACGGTAAGCCGCCACGTACCCTTCGATGATTCTCCGAGATGGCGAACACTTCCAAAGAGCCATTCATAGTTATAAGCAGCGATAGAGTTATTG
>JAPLJO010000080.1 GCA_026388515.1 Deltaproteobacteria bacterium
TGCGGTATGTAAATGTGATAACGTGAACTACATTTATCAAAAAGAAGACATTGCCCCCATCAAAAGCGCAAGAAGAATAAGACTTTTCAATGGTGGCTGTCAATGATTTTCAAGATGATGATTTGAAATAATAATATTGAATGTCGCTAACGGGCTACCACGCACATATAGACAGGTGAAAGGATTAAGTCAAGATTGCTATGAATCTTCATTCACCGCCTTTTCCCCCCACGCCAGACCGACATAAGAAGCCATACGCCAAGTACCGCGGCGAGAGAGTAGCCCAGGAGGGCAAGGAGGGAAAGTCCCACAACGGAGGGCGCCATGGGAACGGCCATAATCATTGACGAGCCGATGACGAGGGAGGCGATGATGAGCGCGATGGCAATCCGGTTGGAGGAACGGTAGATGCCGAAAATGAGAGGCTCAAGCCCGCGGTGTTCGAAGCGGATTTTTGCTTTCCCGAGTTTCAGCTGCTCCAGAAGGTCGTGTATCTCTCCGGCAAAATGCTTCAGGCGGCCGCTCGAGGAGATTATATCATCCATGAGGCGTGTCGGATTCACGCGCTCCATCTGGAGATTCTTGATATAGGGCGCCGCCTTCGCGACCATGTCGAAATTGGGGTCCAGTGTACGGCCGAGGCTTTCCGCCTGCGAGAGGGCTTTGATCATGAAATACACGTCGGGCGGCATCCTCAGGCGATGCCGCGCAATGAGTTCCATGAATTTTCGCAGCAACTCGCCGATCTGCATGTCCTTCAGCGGTTTGTAGAGATGCAACTCTATAAAGGCGCCGATATCGCTTTCAAGTGCGCGGCGGTCAGGGTGCTCTTCCCACTCCATGATTCTCATGGCGGCGTCGGTGATGGCCTCCTTGTCGCGGCGGACATAGCCGATGATAATATCCACAAATATTTCCATCGATCGTTTGTCAACATAATCCATCATGCCGAAATCGAGGAAGCAGATGATGTTGCCCGGCAGGATACAGATGTTGCCCGGATGCGGGTCGGCGTGAAAAAATCCGTGCTTGAAAATCTGTTCAAAAATCAGCTCCGCACCGCGGGAGGCGATGATTCTGCGGTTAAATCCCCCGCTCTCCAGAAGTTCCACGTCGGAGGCCTTGACGCCATCCATGTACTCCATGGTGAGGACGCGTTCCGTGGTGGCCTCTTTGAATATCCGCGGCACGCGGATTGATTTGTTGCCGGTGAACTGCCGGGCGAAATGCTCGGCGTGCTGTGCCTCGATTTTGAAGTTGATTTCCCGTTCGATGCTGCGGGCGAACTCATCGACAATCCTGGTCGGCTGGTACAGCTCACCTTCTGCCATGTGTTTTTCCACCAGCGCGGCCATGTGGTAGAGAATCTCGATGTCCACTTCGATGGTCTTTCGGATTCCGGGCCGCTGAACCTTGACAATCACCTCTTCACCCGTCACAAGCTGTGCCCGGTGAACCTGCCCGATTGAAGCCGCCGCCAGCGGTGTCTCGTCGAACCGCGTGAAAAACTCGTCCAGCGGTGCGTGCAGTTCTTCCTCCACGATTTCTTTCACCTGGGTGACGGGGAACTGGGGCACATCGTCCTGGAGTTTTGCGAGTTCACGGGCAAGTTCGGCCGGGATGAGGTCGGGCCGCGTGGAAAGAATCTGCCCCATTTTGATAAATGTCGGCCCCAGCTCTTCGATGGCCATCCGGAGCCGCTCATAATCGGTGAGAGCGGCAACCCGCTCGCGCCGGTTCCGGGAAATCATCTGCAGGCCCGATTCAAAATAGGACGCCATGTTGATTCGCTCAAGCACGCTGTCGAAACCGTACTTGAAGAGAATCGCGAGAATCTGACGATAGCGGTCAAGGTTACGGTACGTTCTGGGTATGACGCCTGCTTTGCGAATTCGCATGCGTGGTTCCTTGCGATACAGAGGATGCTACTCCGGTTTTGCCGCCGGAGACTTTTTCCGGCGCTTCCCGGGTTTCTTCTCACCGCCGACGGCATCGGCTTTCTGCTCCCCGGCTGCAAAATGAAGCGCCATCTCAAAGGCCGCCCGGGTGAATTTCAGAACCTCTTCAAAGTCCCCGTCGTCCAGCTTCCGTACCGTATCGTGCTCGCGGTAGATATTGATAAACTGCCGCTCCCTCTCAAACTGAAGCACGATGCGTCCCACGCCCCATTTCTCGAGAATGTTCCATATCTCGGGGTCGTAGGTCCTCGTGAACTTCATGATAAAGGGTATGGGATCATGCCTGGCAAGGAGTGCCGCCAGCCTCAGTATCAGTTCAAAGGAGAGTGTGGATGTTCCCTTTTCTGCAGCGGCGAGGATGGAGCGGTCGGAAAGATTAATCGCCTCGGCGAGCTCGGACTGGGTCAGCCCGGCAAGCTCGCGGACATCTCTGAGATAGGTCCCTGTTTCCCGCATCATTTTGGTATCACGGGCCGAGGACGCGAGCAGGGCCCTGCCGACTTTGACCGAGGCGCCCCCCGCCCTGGTGGCAAGCTTGAATGCCAGCGCCGCAAGCGACGCGGCATGGAGGAGGATTGACGGCTCTTCATGCGGCGGCCTGACGGGCGGCTTTACCGGCGCCTTCCGGGATTTCGTTTTTTTTCTATCCATGATCACACCACGATTCCTTTGTACCGGCTTTGCCGGGGAAGAGCGCCGGCCAATCTGCCGACCTACTGCGTCATCACGTCCTGCACGGGTGTATCCTTAAGGAAGGCGGCAATCAGTTTCACCGTCACGTCCGGATATTCCTCCTGCGGGATGTGGCCGCACCCCGGAATGATGACAAGGGTTGAATTCCGGAGCTCTTTGTTGAACCTGTGCGCGCTCGCCAGTGGAATCCACGGGTCGTGTTCTCCCCATATGACAAGCGCCTTTAATTGAATCTCCGGTATCCGATTGACGTATTTTTCGAATCGCTCAAATTCCAGGGCTTTGGTGACGGCGATCTGCGCATCGAGTGCGTTTTTCGTCCGCCCTCTGTCGTAATAGGCCCTCACCTGTTCATCGGTAATCCAGTTATCGTGATAATAAACCTCCGAGAGGGTCTGCCGGACCAGCCAGGGGCTGAAAAAAAGTTTCATCACATCAGCGGCGAGGGGCATTCTCGCCATTTTCATTATGAAGGGGAATTTCGTGTTGTAGGCGGCGGCGTCAATGAGCACCAGGCTTCCGACCTTCTCCGGGTGCAGGATTGACATGAGCGCCGCGATCCCGCCCCCCAGGGAATTGCCGACGAAGACCACATCGGCAAGCCCCACCGCCTCCATCCATCGGGCGACTTCATCGGTCAATGTCAGCGGGTCGTACGCGGCGCCCTCCGGCTTATCGGACCAGCCGAAGCCTTTCATGTCCAGCGCCCATACATGATAGCCGAGCTTCTGAAGCTGCGGCGCCACGTTTTCCCAGGTGTAGGTTGATGAGGCGAAGCCGTGGATGAGAAGGATATCCTTCCCCTCGGCGGGATATTCCCTGTAGTGGTAGCGTATGTCTCCCACCGTCACGAAATGGTCATCGGGGCCCGCGCCGATCGCCTGCCCTTCCGGGATTTTTTCCATGAAAAGACCGCATCCAAGGAGGACCTGGCACAGAAGCCCGCACACGATGAAATACCGCCATTTCCTGCGCTCACCCATAGTGATTCCCCTTTTCATAATGGTGTGGAGAAAAAAAGGAAGTGACTGTGCAGGCGCAAGGTCACTTCCTTTTCAAACTGTCGTACCGAGTACCGTTTTTTGTGAGACCGCATGCCCGTGGGGAGCTATTTCTTCCCCTTCAACTCGTTCACGGACTTCTGCAGGGTGTCCATCTTCTTTTTCAAGACGTCGATTTCCTTCTTTGTGGCCACACCGAAGGTTTTCATCACCTGGCCGAATGTCTGTTCCAGTTTCAGCTTGTCCCAGATGTTTTCCCGCTGGAACGTGATGTCGTCAATCTTTCCCTTGACGGACCCCACGCCGCCGCGGATGACTTTGCTGACCTTGTCTATCTGCTTCTCACTGCTTTTCCTTCGAGAGGTCTGAAAATCATCGCCCATGTCAACAAGGGATTTGAAAATTTTCGATCCTTCTTTTTCGGCCTTGCGCAGCGCACCAAGTCCGGCTTTCCATATTTCATTCGCCACATCCGCCACTGACTCGTTCCGCTTCACCGGTTTTCCCTTTACTTTCGGTTTTGCCTTTTTGTCAGCCATACGTCCCCCTTCTTATTTTTATAGTATAGTGGATTACACCAACCTCTTCACAACCCTTCATGATTGTGTTGAAGCATGATGGCCTTTGCCGTACCGCTTCAGGACGTCTTTCTTCGCGAGATCAAGGAGCACGGTGAACTCTTCATTGAAATACTCGATGATTTTTTGAGGGTCAGGCGCGACGTGGGTATCGGTGGCAATACCGAGCGTCACGGAACCCGCGTAACTCAGGATGCTGATGCCGAGGGCAACATCTCCGGAACGGGGCACCCAGAACATGATGTTCTTGATTTTTTTGTCCATCAGATACAGGTGCTGCCGTGGTCCCGGAACATTCGTGAGCACACCGGTGAACTTGCCGGCGAAGAATTCCACACCTTTTTTCGTGACGCCTTTGGGAGGAATGCCCATCACCTTCATGACCTGGAATCCGACGAAGGCATCGGCGGACTCCTTGAGGGTTCTCATTCCCTTTCTCGTCTCGCGCAGCCGGCGTACCGGGTCATCGAGGTTAACCGGCAGCGACAGCAGCACCAGACTGAACTGGTTGCCCAGCTCCACCTCGGCGCTCTCGGGCCGCACATTGACCGGTATCGCCACCCGGAGCTCGACTTCATCAACCTCATCGCCGCGCTCCGCAAGGTACCGCCTGAGCGCACCGGATATGGCGGCCATCAGCACGTCGTTGATGGTGCACCGGAAGTACCCGCCGAGTTCCTTCACGCTGCTCACTGTGATGGGGCTCGACCAGCACATGCTTTTCTGGACCCCCAGTTTGCCCTTGAGGGACGTCTTGGAATCCGCCGGCATCAGCGCAAGCTTGGTGAGGACCGTCGCACTTTCAAGGCCGATCTTCCCGTACAGTCGGGAGAGCTTGGTCAGGTGTTGCGGGTACGCCATCGTCTTCATGATTTCTTCATATACCGCCCCCGACGTTTTGAGGGCGGTGCTCATCGTCGACCGCGACGCCCGCACAAAGAGATTCAGCGGGTCGGCAATGGCAGCGCGCGTGGGCTGTTTGGATTCCTTCTCCGGTGTCACCTGACCGGCGCGTGCGTAGGACCGGTTCGGTTCCACGTCGGTCATCGAGAGAAGCAGGCGTATGAGGGCGATACCGTCGGCGATGGCGTGATGTATCCTGATGAGGAGGACACACCCCTTTTTATAGTTTTCTATGATGTGTACCTGCCAGAGCGGTTTGGATTTATCCAGCGGGACCACTGAGAGATCGCTTATCATCCGCTGCAGGGTGGCCTTGTCCCTCGGGGTCGGCAGGGCAACCCGGATGATATGGTTGCGGATATCGAAGTTGGGATCGAGGTCCCAGAAAGGCCTGCCGAGCTGCGTGGTGGGCCACACGACCATCTGTTTGAAACGGTTGTAGCGAAGCAGGCGCCTCTCGAAAAACGTCTGGAGGGCGCCGTAGTCGATCATCTCATCGAATTCCATGATGCCGACGATGACCATGAGATTGGTCGGCTCGTCCATGCTGTACCAGAAGCTGTCGATGCTCGACATCGGCTCAAGCTTCAGTTTTTGAGTTTGTTTCTGAGTGTGCTTCTGTGCTTCTTTGTGCGCTGGTTTTTCGGCGGGCGGCATAGTGTGCCTTTCATTAGAAATGTAAAAACGACTGCAACTTATCTTAAATTAGAAAATGCTGCATGTGTCAAGAAAAAAGTATCCTCCTGAAGCGCGGCGGGAGGATACTTTACAGCGTCGCAATCCACTGATCGGTCGTTTTTGCTATTTCACGAACGGTCTTCGGGTGGAGGATGAGTCCGAGGTGTCCCTGCCGGTATTCCTTCAGGCGCTTTCTGGTCGATGAAATCATGTCGTAGCCGTACCTGATGGTCTCCGGCGGGGCGATGACATCGAGACCGCCGGTGATGTGAAATACAGGCAGCCTGATATTTTTAAGATTCTCCGTGTAGTTTATTTTTCCGTCGAAGGACATGATGCTGTGGTCGAAAATCTGGGAGCGGAATAATTGGATGATGACCCTGGTAGACTCCTCGCAGATGATGTCTTCCATCAGCAGGTACATCTCCGGGGGTGTAATATCCTGGAATCCGATGAAGTCATGGAGGGACAGGATGCGGGTGCTCACGTCGAAGGTCAGCTGGCGCATGGATCCGTGAATATCATGGAGGTAGGTAAAAAAGCTCTTCAGGTTGATGGTGGGTATCACCGTTGATACGGAAAGCGACAAGAGCCTGTTGAAGGCGTTCCCGCTCATGGTTTTGATGTTGAACGCGCCGGGAATCATGTTGGTGAAGAGCCTGATGAAGTCGGTGCCGGGGATGCCGAGCTTCATATCCACGTAATCCGGCGAGGCGATGGAGATGATGCCCGCCATGTGGGTTTCCGGGTCGGGCAGATCATCGCGGCGGCTCACTTCCTGAATCGCCGGGTACGAACCTGCATAGAAGCGGGCGATGATGCCGCCCATGCTGTGGCCGTACACGACAACGCGGTCGTCGGGATACTGTTCGCGTATCCAGTCCAGCGCCGCGGGAAAGTCTTCATTGATGAAATCGTCAATCGACCAGGCATCGTAGAACCGCCCTTCCGGCAGCGTCCGCCTCGCCCTCCCGCGGTAGTCCAGCGAGATGACCTTGTACCCGTAGCGGAACGACATTTCCCGTGCCATGAGATCGAAGAGCGAGCGCTTGCAGAAGAAACCGGGAATCATGAGAAGGGTCTTTCCCGTGTTATTTTCCCGCTCGGGCAGAAACCGCTTCAGGCTGATGGAAAAGCCGCGCGAGGTGGGAACGATGTAGCTCGCGTCCAGTCTGAACTTTGTGTCGTAGCGTGACGAATTCCCGATAATTGTCCGCACAGGGGTCGCCTGCCCGTCCCGGCGCGTGTAGAAGAGACTCACGATGGTGGAATTGGTGTCGAGCTTTTCGATATTTTTCCGGACGGAACGGTGATTGTATCTGCCGCTCCTGAATTCCAGCGCCATGATGGTCGAGATGCCGTCGCTCAGGGAATGCAGCTGGGGAAAGAGAAGCGCTTTCTGCCGGGGGCTAAGGGGATTCCGGCGGACGCCCCACAGGACGCCGATGGGGTTTTCACCGAAGAAGAGGGGAATCCCGACGCTGTAGTTCATATCGTCGGCGATGATTTCCTTCAGCCGTGGGTGAACCCGCCTGTCCCTCCTGAGGTCGACGACGACGATGAGGGGCTTTTCCCCCCTTCCCTTCCTCACGATCGCCTCGCGCAGGATGTTCGAGGTGAAATTGGTCTGGTAGCTCACCGGTGTGGGGCGGGTCTTCTTTTTAAATTCCGCAAACTCTCTGGGCACTTTCCGCTTCGCGATATCATCAAGCTGCATCTGGCTGGACATCGCGGCGATGCGTATGGCATCACCATCAATTACTTCAAAAATGCCGTATTCAAAACAGTAGTCCCTCTCGGTAAAAGTGAGCGAGACAATCTTATTGACGAAGGAATGCCAGATTTTACCGATGAACTCGAAGACCTGCTCCGTCACTTCGGGAATAAATATGTACTCTTCATTCGGAAGGAATGACTGTTCTGCGAGGGTCAGGTGAGATGGAGTGTAGGCAATCATACCCTTGCTTTCGCCGCCGGCTTCTTCATTGCCGCGGCAGGCTTCACCTTCAGCGGCGGCCTCTTCACGGGGGGCGCCTTCACGGGAGGTTTCTTCGGCGCGGCGATTTCCTTCTTCGCATCGGCCTTCGCGGGGGGATGCTTCTTTTCCTTTTCAAGCCGGGCTCTTTCCTTCAGTGCCCTCACCACCACTTTTTTGATATCAGCGTCGCTGTACACGCCGTGGACACCGGAAATGGCGGCAAGCTTCATGCCGTGCTTGATCCCCATTTTGTAAATCTCCTTCACCTTCTGCCATTCGATTTCACGACCGATGGTGAAGACCTCGAACCGCCCTTCGAGGGCGAGCACAATCGTTTCGGCAAGACAGGCGAAGGCGACCTTCGGCGGGAGGCCTATTTCCTTGAATTTCGGATTTCCCGGGAGAAGTATTTCCCCGGATTCGATGTAGAGCACATCGGGGCGCTTCGCCACGTCTTCCGGCGAAAGATCCAGCGGGCGGGCCACATCGGTGATGACGCATCCCGGCTTGACTTTCATGATGTCGAGAATCTTCTTTCCTGCGGCTGATGTCGCCGTGACAATCACGTCCATATCGCCGATGTACTTGTCGGCCCTCGTGGAAATATGGAGCTTTACATCCGGGGTTTCCTGCTGGATTGATTCCATCAGGCTAAGGAGCCTCGCATCGCGGATGTCCACCATGTGGACTTCCTCGAATGCCAGCGCCAGGAGCCGGCAGCACACGGAGCCGATGGCGCCCGTCGCCCCGATGACCATCGTCTTGCCTTTGATCTTCTTCCCCTTCTCAATTTTAATGAGCCCCATGCGGCGTACCGCGTCCGCCGCGGCCCAGAGGGCGCCCGAGGCGCTGTAGCTGTTTCCCGTGGTGATGGGAATGTCGGCAAGCTTCGCCACGGTCACTCCCGCGTCACCAACGACCTTGGTAAAGGCGCCCAGGCCCATGATCTGCGCGCCCATCCTTTTGGCGAGGGCGGCCGCTTCCAGCAGGCGCTTGTAGGTGAATTCCGGCGGATGGGAGAGCATCTGCTTGGGCGTGCCGCCGACGGTGATAAGCCAGCCTTCCACCTCCATACCCAGGGGCGATTTGATTCCCGTCACCTTGGAATACACAAAGGGCGGGGCGTAGGCGATGATTTTCTCGACGATGTCCATGGCCGCGGGGGGTGCGATATTGGAAATCAGCTCCACGGCTTTTTCCTTTTTCAGGTACTCCTGGGAAAGGGGGTGAATGACGAAGGCGAAGCGGTTCACGCGTTTCTTCTTTCCGGAAGGATAGAAGATGCTGGGGTGGATTTTCTGTTCGCTGATCACCTCCAGGAGGTCGTCATTGGTAATGTCCTTCCCTTTCTTTCCGCTGGCCGCGATAATCATGGCCTCGAGCACATCCACCTGGACCATCCGGTCGAGGATTTTAGGCGTGGCGTCGATGATAACGTCCACGCCCCGCTTCTTCAGGAATTCGACGCGGTCTTCATAGGCGGTGGACGTGAGGATTATTTTTCCTCCCAGTTCCTCCAGGGTGGTTTCTTCGAGATAGTCATAGAATCCCTCGTACGGCACGACGATCACCGTAGCCTTCTGCATGGCTTTCCTGAGAATATAACTGTTCCACTCGTTCACCAGGGGAAGCGACGATGAAATCATCCTCGCGGGGGACAGCTTCAGCACGTCATGGATGCCCTTGGCATAGAGTTCCAGGTCCTTGATGGAGTTGATGAACTTCGGGATGCCGTGTTCAATGACCGGATCGGCGAACTGGATATTATCCGTATATCCGCTGAGGACGGAGGCGATGCTATAGTCGATCATGCCGGAAAACACCAGTATTCTGGCATTGGTGAAAAAATTCTTCTGCGTTTCCTGGACGTAGCGGGCGACCCACTCCTGCGCCACGTTCCTGAAGGCTTCCCCGGTGGTCACGGGTACCTTGATCTCCGAGCTCAGTTCCTTGATGCGGAGATCGCGCTGGTCCACCCTGCGCTGGAGTCCGAGTTTGCTGGGAAACTTGATCCCTGCCAGCCCGATTGCGTCGGCCTGGTCTTCATAATCATAGAGGAGCTCCACCATCTCACGGGCGTCGTCGTCCGTGCCCATGCGTTTGATGAAAAATTCCTGCCCCAGGAATTTCGCATGCATTTCATAATCCCGCTCACTCGTTCCAAGACTGATGCTGATAATCCTTTTCATGATAATCCCCCTTCCGTAGCGCTATGATAACTGTTCTTCAGAACTGTCATTCACGATGGCATCCGCCGGGCAGGATAGCATGGCTTTCAGGCAGCGTTCCTCCTCTTCCGGCGTTGCAGGCTGCTTGCACACGTAATCATGCCCTTCTTCATAATTGATGCAGAAATTCTCCGGCGCCGTTTCGCGGCAGAGCGAGCATCCTATACAGTGCTCATTGATGGAGTATTTCCCCGGTACGTTTTCCCTGAATTTCGGTCTTGGCGCCGACATGTATCCCCCGGACGCTCCCTCCCTCTGCCTCCTACGAGATGATGAGATGCTCCAGCCCCTTTTTCTTGAGAAAGAGAGGATACTTCGCGTAGGCCGGTTTCAGAATGGGCAGGAGCTTGATTGTTTTGGGCACATTCCCCTTGGCGACGACCTGCCTGAGAGTAAGCGCGGTCAGAAGGTTAGCCTTGCCGTGCCAGAACTTGTGGGCGAAATCGGCGTTCATGGTCATGGTGACCTCGGGCTTGCCGTCATACGCGCCCTGGTGAATCTCGATTGTATCACCCGTGGTGTCGATGGTGATGATGGCGGAGGGATTTTTATATACAAACTGTACGAGCAGGTTGGTCTCCGCCAGCGACGGCCCGACGTCCGGGTCCTTCTTGAGATACTCGTAAAACCCGATCAGGACGTCATAAAGCATCTTCGAATCCTTGAAGACGTTGGTCATCTCGCGCCCCCCGGATTTCGTATCCTGGGATTCGATGTCCTCATCGGAGACTTCCAGCGGTGTGATGTCCTGGTCATAGAGTTTTGTCACGATTTCTTCAATGGCCTCCCGTGTCGGCTCGACGGGGTTGTAGAGCATGGCGCCGTCTTCCATGGCCGTGGTCACCACCTGGTCGAGCTTTTTCAGATTGTCGCGGATGCCCGCCTCTTCGAGATTGAGGGGCATTTCGGTGATGTAGGCGAGCTGCCGGTTCAGCGTCCGTATCTTTTCAATGCCCGCCCGGGCGGCCTGATGCCTGAACCACTGATCAATGCAGTCGAGACTGCCCACTGCATCGGCCGCGGATCCCCGCAGCCAGGAAGATGCGTCGATCAGTCTTTCCCCGAGGTATGAAAAATCCATTCTCCGGAAGACCTTTGTGAAGATATCCATCGAGTCGGCCTTGAGGAGATTCCGGCTTGCGGTGACCATCTGGGGAAATGAAACGCCGAGCGCCACGGCGATATCGGCGTACCGGTCGGGCTGTGATTCAAGGTTGTACTCCATCACCTCGGGGAGGACCAGGGCATTGGCGAGCCCGTGGGGGATGTGGTAGACGCCGCCGAGCGCATGGGAGATGCCGTGCGCCATTCCCACCATGGAGTGCGAGAACGCCACCCCCGCGAGAAAACTGCCGATCAGCATGCCGCCCCGGGCCTGCAGGTTGTCCGGGTGGGCGCATGCCTTCAGTATATTGCCGCTGATGAGCTTGATGGCGTGCAGGGCCAGGGCATCCGAGGCGGGCGACCATTCCTTGTCCACATACGCCTCGATGGCGTGTGTGAGGGCGTCCATACCCGTCGCGGCGGTGAGCTTCGGAGGCATGGAGACGGTGGCCTCGGGATCGAGAATGGCGAGATCGGGGAGGAAATGATCTTCCGCGAAGGGAAGCTTCACATCATGGTCGGGGTCCGCGATGACGGCGACCTTGGTCACTTCCGAGCCCGTGCCGGCCGTCGTGGGTATGAATATGGTGGGCAGCAGCGTTTCATTCTTGTCGATAAGGTAGGCTCCCATGTGATCGCCCACCTCCCCTCCCTTCACAATGAGAATATTGGCCACCTTGGCGGTATCGATGACGCTCCCTCCGCCGACGGCGATTATCATGTTGCAGCCGTTCTTTTTCGCCATCCGCGCGCACTCTTCCACCGTCTTGATCGTCGAATTGGGGGGGACGTTGTCATACACGCAGGCAATGGTGATATTGCTGTTCTTAAAGCCTTCCCTGACCTTCCCCACGGGCCCCGCCTTGACGAGGATTTTATCCGTCACCAGGATGGCCTTGCGTTTACCGAAAGGCTTGATCGCATTGTCGAGTTTTTTCAGAATCCCGATACCGTAGATGAGCTTTGTCGGCAGGGTAAATTCGAAGTACTCCGGCAGCATGGCCCGCATTCCTCCCCGGTTGTCAGATTGAATTTCTCTATTTCTTTCCGTGCTGAAGCGTCAATCTCTTTATCCGGTGACGTAAAACTTCCCTGCCACCGGATTTGCGTCATTCAAAGCCGATTCAATCCTGCTTCATCAATGTCAGAGTTTGTGTGGAGTCGTGCAGTTGCGAATTGGCGGTATTCCCTTCTTTCAATGTGAGTGTTTCTGCTTTTTTCTCTCGCCAGTATGTTGTCTACCATATTTTCAAAAGATTTCTACCTTTTTTATTTCTGAGATTTTTTTCGTGCAGGCCGACCTTGTTCCGTGTGATGAACATCACTTTCGTGATTCTCTATTTACATTGACCAATTGAAACTCATCTCCTATACTTTACTGAAGAAACCACAACTTACACGTCATATGTGACCGTCAATGCTGACAAAGGAATCAACGGAAGATATCAGATACCAGGTGTCCTGGACCCAGCTCGACTTCCAGGGTACGGGGATGTTCGTCTGGCCGGATGGCTCACGCTATGAAGGCGAGTTCGTGAACGGACACTTGCATGGTCACGGCATGTTCACGTGGCCGGACGGCAGAAGTTACTCCGGTGAATGGCAGAACGACATGCCGCACGGACGGGGTCTGTTTACCGGGACTGACGGCAGTCAATACGAGGGAGAGTGGGAAGGGGGAAAGCCGGGAAAATACGAGGCCAGAAAAAAAGCCGACGAGGCGAAGAAAAGAGCCGAAGAAGTCACCCGGAAAATGGCCGAGGAGGAAGCAAGGCTTCTTGCCGAGGAGGAAGCAAGCAAGCACGCCGAAGAAGAACTGAAGAAAAGAGCCGAAGAAGCGAAAAGGCGGGCAGCGGCAGCGGCAATACTTATTGCCGAAGAAGAGGCGCGGCTCAGGTCCGAAGAGGAAGCGCTGAGAAAGAAGGCCGAGGAAGCGCGGCAGAGGGCCGAGGAAGCTATCCAGCGGATGGCCGTGGAAGAGGCACGACTCAACGCTGAAGAAGAGGCGCGGAAAAAGGCAGAAGAGGCGCGCAGTCGGGCTGAAGAAGAAGCGGCCAGAATTGCCGAGGAAGAAGCGCGGCTCAGGACGGAAGAGGAAGCGCTGCGGAAAAAGGCAGCAGAGGCGCGACGGAGGACCGAGGATACACTCGCCAGAATCGCCGGTGAGGAAGCACGGCTCAGAACAGAAGAAGAAGCGGAAAAACAATCAAAGGAAGATCTAAAGAAAAAAGCCGAAGAAACAAGGCTGCGGACGGAAGAAGCGGCCCGGAACATCGCTGAGGAGGAAGCACGGCTCAGGACTGAGGAAAAGGCGCACAAACTCGCCGAAGAAGAACTGAAGAAAAAATCCGAAGAGGCGCGCAGACGCACGCAGGAATCGACCAGAAAAATCGCTGAGGAGGAAGCACGGCTCAGGACTGAGGAAAAGGCGCATAAACTCGCCGAAGAAGAACTGAAGAAAAAATCCGAAGAGGCGCGCAGGCGCACGCAGGAATTAACCGGAAAAATCGCCGAGGAGGAAGCGCGGCTCAGGGCGGAAGAAGAGGCACTCCGCAAGAAGGCCGGAGAAGCCAGGCGGCGCACCGAAGAAGCGGCGAAAAAAATCGCCGAGGAAGAGGCCCGTCTCAGGACTGAAGAAGAAGCCGGCGCACAGACACGGGAGGATTTGAAGCTGAAGGCCGAAGAGGCCAGGCGGCGCACCGAAGAAGCGGCGATAAGGCTTTCCGCCGAAGAAGCAAAGCTCAGAGCCGAAGAGGAAGCGCTGCGGAATAAGGCCGTTGAAGCGCGGCAAAAAACGGAAGAAGCGACACGGCTTATCGCCGTTGAAGAAGAAAGGCTCCGGACTGAAGAAGAGGAACTGAAGAAAAAAGCGGAAGAAGCGCGGCAGAGAACCGAAGAAGCGGCGAAAAGGATGACCGCGGAAGAGGCACGACTCCGGGCCGAAGAAGAGGAACTTTCGAAAAAGGTCGAAGAAGCCAGGCGAAGAACTGAAAAGACCGCCAGAAAAACTGCAGAAGAGGAAGCAAAATTCAGGGCCGAAGAAGAGGAGCTGAGAAAGAAGGCGGAAGAAGCGCGGCAGAGAACCGTCGATGCCGCCCGTAAAATTAAAGAAGAAGAAGGACGGCTCCGGGCTGAAGAAGAGGATCTGAAGAAAAAAGCCGAAGAAGCGAAGCGGAGGACCGAAAAAACCGCGGGAAAAATGGTGGAAGACGAGGCCCGTCTCAGGGCCGAAGAAGAGGGGCTGAAGAAAAAAGCTGAAGAAGCGAGGCATAAAACCGGCGAAGCTGCCAGAAAAATAATTGAAGAAGAAGCACGGTACAGGGCTGAAGAGGAGGAACTGAAGAAAAAATCAGAAGAGTCACGGCGACGGACCGAGGAAGTGGCGCAGCGGATTGCCGAGGAGGAGGCGCGTCTCCGCGACGAAGAGGAGGCACGGATAAAGGCCGAGGCTGAACTTAAGAAGAAAGCCGAAGAAACGAGGCGGAGAACGGAGGAAGCGGTAAGGCTCGTGGCCGCCGAAGAGGCACTGCAAAAGACCGAAGAAGAGGAACTCAGAAGGAAGTCAGAGGAAGCCAGAAGGAAAACGGAAGACACTGCCCGACTCATGGCCGCAGAAGAAGCGCGGCTCAGGGCGGAAGAAGAGGCACACAGATTCGCCGAGGAAGAACTGAAGAAAAAATCCGATGAGGCGCGGCGGCGGGCCGGGGAAGCCGCACAAAGGATGGCCGCAGAAGAAGCGCGGCTCAGGGCGGAAGAAGAGGCACACAGATTCGCCGAGGAAGAACTGAAGAAAAAATCCGATGAGGCGCGTACAAAGATAGATGCGGTCAAGGCGAAAATCGAAGAGAAGTCAAAACTGCTTCTTCAGAAGGAACAGATCACCATCACCGCAGGAACGGAAGAGGTGCGACGGCGGACCGAGAAGGCAGCTCTCAGGATGGCCGCAGAAGAGGCGCGGCTCAAGGCCGAAGAAGAGGAACACGCACGGGCCGAAGAAGAACTGAGAAAAAAGACCGAGGAGGCGCGGCAGCGAATACAGGACGCCTCCAGAAGAATGGCCGAGGAAGAAGCACGGCTTCGTACCGAAGAAGAGGCGCACCGGTTCGCCGAGGAAGAACTGAAGAAAAAATCCGAGGAGGCGCGGCGGCGGGCCGGGGAAGCAGCACAAAGGATGGTCGCAGAAGAAGCGCGGCTCAGGGGCGAAGAAGAGGAGATGAAAAGAAAAGCCGAGGAGGCGCGGCGAAAGAACGAAGAAACGGCGAGAAAGATTGCCGAAGAAGAAGCGCTTCTCAAGGCCGAGGAAGAGGAACTGAAGAAAAAGGCCGAGGAGGCGCGGCAGAAGGCCGGGGAAGCAGCACAAAGGATGGCCGCAGAAGAAGCGCGGCTCAGGGACGAAGAAGAGGCACATGAGCTGGCTGCCCTGGAGCTGAAGAAAAAGACCGAAAGGACAAGGGCAAAAAAAGATGAAGTAACGGCGAAGCTGACCCTTAAAGAAGCAGAGGCTGAATTAACGTCCGGTCATGTCACAAAGACCTTCCCCGACAGCAGCACCTACGTAGGCGAACTGCAGAACGACAAGCCCCACGGACAGGGTATCATGAACCTCGCCGACGGCAGCAAATACGTGGGCGAATGGAAGCAGGGTGAACGGGAAGGCCACGGGATACTCACCCTGGCCGACGCCACAAATTACATAGGCCAATGGAAAGCGGGCAAGAAGAACGGACACGGCACCGTGACCATACCGAACGGCAGGAAATACATCGGCGACTGGAAAGACGACCGGTGCGACGGCCAGGGCACGGAAACATTCCCTGACGGCATGAGATACCACGGCCAGTACAGGGATGGAAAATTCCATGGTCAGGGCACTCTCATCCTGGCCGACGGAAGAAAATATACCGGAGAATTCCAGAACTATCTCTTCAACGGCAAGGGTGTCTTGATCTACTTGACAGGCGAGCGTTATGAGGGCGAGTTTAAGGATAATAAGTACCACGGCCAGGGCACGATTACCATGGCCGACGGCGGGCGGTACACGGGGCAGCTTGAAAACGGCCTGCCCCACGGCCCTGGTATAATGGTATTCACCAGCGGCAGACAGTTTGTCGGCGAGTTTCAGAACGGCAGATATGTCGGCACCAGGGAGGAGGCGCGATGAGCACCATGGAATCTCTTCTTCACCGGTCGCTCCACAATACATCGGTGCAGGGTATCGTGGATTTCCACTGGGAGAAAAATCCCTTCAATGGCGAAAGCTCGTGCACCTATCCCGATGGATCACGATACAGCGGCATATTCGGGGCAGGCTATTTCAGCGGCAGAGGGACATTTACCTGGTCGGACGGCAGCCGCTACGAAGGGGAATGGAAGAACGGGGTGTCCCATGGAACCGGCACCATGCTTCTGGCCGACGGATACCGGTACGAGGGTCAGTGGCAGGACGGCAGCGCCGCGGGTGAAGGCCAGGAAACACTGCCCGACGGGGGTCGGTACAAGGGGGGCTGGAAAAACGGCCTCAAGGACGGCCAGGGCGAAATGATCTATGCCGACGGCAACAAATACACCGGGGAATGGAAGGAAGGCTTGTGTCACGGACAAGGGGTTCTTGTATTTTCCGACGGCTCAAAATATGAAGGTGAATGGAAAGACAACTACATTCATGGCGCGGGCATACTGACAAGCACCGACGGCAGCAAATACAAGGGAGAGTGGAAAGACGGCGAATTCAGCATCATCCAGGATCCTCCCCCGAAACCCGCATCCCCCTACATGCGTAAATAAACCGCACCGTCATGCATCGATGAACCGCCCTTAGAACGCGATTTCAGGATACTGCAATCACACGGTGACTTCCTCACCTGCACCGGAGGCTCTCTGCGTATGATTTCTAAACAGGATATAATTGAAGCGGCGCGTGCTATCGGTTTTGACGATATCGGCTTTACCACCGCGGCGCCTTTCGCCGACCATAAGGAAATTCTCGAATCCCGCAGGGATGAGTATATGTGGATTTCAAAGATGGGGCTTGACCTGGAAGCGGGAACCGATCCGAAAACCGTCATGCCGGGTGCGAAGTCCATCATCGTGGTGCTCGATCTTTATTTCCGCCAGGCATTCACTGCATCCATGGAAGGCCATTTCGGACGCTGCTACCTGGATGACGACCGAGTGACAAAAGACGGCCTTTCTCTGAAAATCAAAAAATTCCGTGCACACCTCAAAGAGAACGGCATGGAGTCCAAAGTACCTTTCAACCTGCCGCACCGGGCCGCCGCCGCGCGGGCGGGCGTGGGGAACTTCGGAAAGAACTGCCTCCTTTATGCACACAGGGCGGGACGGAAGAGTTCCTGGGTCATCCCTGTTGCCGTGGTCATTGACCATGAATTCGCTCCCGATCCACCCACGCTGGACCTGGGATGCCCGGAGTGGTGCAGAAACGTCTGCATCGCCGCCTGCCCGACACGGGCGCTTACAGGACCTCGCACGATACATCCCCGTCAATGCATTTCCTATCTCACGTACTTTGGAGAAGGCATCACCCCCCTTGAACTTCGCGAACCGATGGGCATGTACATCTACGGGTGCGACCGCTGTCAGAACGTCTGCCCCCGCAACGCCGCGTGGCTCGCGCAGGACTTGAGTCAAAATACCAGGGTAGCGGCCATGGCATCCCATTTTGATCTTTCGCAACTGCTCCACATGGACACGGGATATTTTCAGAACCATATCTGGCCGCACATGTTCTACACGGGACCGGAGGATATCTGGCGATGGAAGATGAACGTGGCCAGGGTAATGGGAAACAGCCTCGACAGGAACTACGTCCCCGATCTTGTGAGGGTATTCAGGGAAAATCCCGATGACCGGGTGCGCGGCATGTCCGCCTGGGCGCTTGGCCGCATCGGCGGGCGCGATGCCCGAAATGCGCTTGACGAATTCCGGAGGGGAAGCGAAGGAATGGTCGGGGGGGAACTCGACCGTGCGCTGGAGCGGCAGGAATAACACCGCTATCTTCGCAGGCATGGCAATGAATGGCTGTATGAAGCGACGGGATGCGGCGTTCGATAATCCGGCACTCTTGATTCAGGTCAAGGATTTCTATCGCTGCAACACTTATAGAGGGGGACAGTAACGGGCGGTTCCAACCTGGTAAAACTTCTCACCGATGACATCAGGGGGATTGCAGGCGGGGTTCTCGATGTGGAAAAAGACCCTGTGAAAGCAGCGGACGGAATACTCGCACACATCGAGGCAAACAGAAAGAAACT
>JAPLJO010000127.1 GCA_026388515.1 Deltaproteobacteria bacterium
GCCACGGGATGTCCCGCCATGGAGTTCGCAAAATCACTCATGTCCCGCCACCACCTTCAATAGTATTCTTTGCACCCTGCCACCCATATGAATGTGTTCACCTGACATGACCTCTGACTCTAAGGGGCAGGGGCTGATAAAGTATGTGGTGCGACGCGCCTCCACGCGAGATAAAGTATCACCGGCAGAATTGTATTGATGAAGAATTCAAAGAACAGTACCGGAGGAATCCGTTCCGGAGATACACCCCAGAGACCGAGGAGAACCGCAAGCACCCCGTCCCTTACCCCGATACCGCCCATGCTCACAGGAAGGCTCGCCGCCATGCCGGCGCCGATGGCAATTGCCGCCACATCGGCGACCGTAAGCTCGATTGCGAGGGTTCTGAAAATAAGCGTATTCCCTGCGACGAAAAGCACAAAGCCGGCAACTGTATACAAAAGTCCTGCAAGGAGGGCTCCCGCACCCATCAGGCGCACCAATCCCAGGGTAACGGCACAGTAGACGAGGAATATGGATATACCCAGGGCGAGAAGGATTACCGGAGGAAAGCCCGTCTTCGCGATGAGGAGCGGTCCTGCAACGAGAAGACCCGCGGGTATATACAGCGAATCGGCGAGTTTTTCATACAGAAACAGTATGCCCCTCTTTTTAAGCGGAACTTCCGTCGCCTCCAGCATGAATACCCGGGAGGCATCGCCGAGACGCGCAGGTGTGAGAGAGCCGAAAATCGTGCTTTTCAAATAAATCTCAATCCATGCGCCAAGAGTCAGGTGAACGCCGGGGAGCGCACCAAACCAGTATCGAAGCCTGAGAATCCGGGAGATGGAAAGAGCGATGAAAAGAATCAACGTTGCGGCAAAAAGACCCGGCGGCATATACCGCAGCATATCCCTTGATACCGTGAGGTCGATTTCAGAGAATCTCGAAATCACCCAGGCACAACATGCAATTGAAATCGCGACTTTGAAAAAGGCGCGAATGTGAGGGCCGGTCATCTTCATCATGTGGGTATCCTCGATCTCAGGAAAGGTCCCGCCCTGGCGGTAAGCCACAGCGGCAGATGCCGCCACAAGAAAACCGCGGGCCTGAATATGCCGGATTCCGGAAGTATCCGCGGCACTTCATATCCGGGCTTCAGAGAATAGGAATAATATACCGGCTCTTCGATACCTCCCCATTTTCGCTTGAAGAAAAGCTGCCCGGCAACGGGTCTCGTTCGCCCGAAATCAAAAGAATCCGTGAGTTTCACCTTCATGAGATATTCCAGACTCTTCCATATCAGTATATCTGATACAGGAATATCCCTGAAGGCGGGATCAGCGACCGATGTGTGAAGGATGTATTTTCTTCCATAATTGAGAATAAGCAGCGCGCCCGCATATCGCCCCCGGCAGCGGGCCAGTATAATAAGTGCTTCGTCCCTGAAAAGGGCGGCCATTGTGCGGTACCACTCACGCCGGTGGATGGGTGTCCCCATGAAGGACGCGTGTCGTTCATACAATGCCTGAAAGATATCAATGGCATCGGGATTTTCAAATTCCGCGGCAACCCCGCACCTCTCCGCCTTTCTCACCGAGGTCCGTGCGTTCCCCGATATCACGTCCTTCCACAGCTCATCCGCTGATGAAGGAAATTGAATCTCGAATTTTTTAAATGTCACGTCGCCGGATGAGAACTGTGGGAGGCGTTTCACTGTGCGCAGTTCAATTGCAAAGGCTTTACTTGCCTGAAAATATTGTTGAAGCGCCTGTATCTCTTCATGCCCCGTCTCCGTGGAGAGACCCCGGGGGAATAAAAACCCCCCATAGTTGCCGAATAGTACCGATATCAGCATGGACCTGATTTTGCCGAGGGGTTTCATTTCCACAAGTGGAAGCATGCATCGCGTACCGCCGTCGCCCTCTTTGATTACGAGCCTGTGGAGACGAAGATGCGGGTACACGGCCTCGATCAGTTCGAGCCAGCGTGGATCCTGATAAATATGCCCGGGGGAACACTCCGTAAAGTTTCGTCTCCATTCAGCCGCCGGCACATTATGAATCATCATGGGAGTAAGCCCCGCCATTTTCTTTCGCGAAGGAATCCATCACGGGGAACGAACACGATAATCGGACCGTTATTCATGATCCTCGCGGGAGATTTTCTCAACCACGATATAGGACTTTTTTTCCGTACCGCCATAATAGATCCGGACAAGGTATTCACAGACGATTCCCGTGGTAAGCATCTGCACCGCCACAAGGCAGAGCAGCACGCCGAGCATGAACATGGGCCCGTAGTCCATAATCCTGATATGCCCTGCCAGTTTGGCGGCGCTCAGCCAGCCGAGAATGGCCAGGCCGGGGAAGCCCAGAATCAGCGAGATATAACCGAAGATGTGAATCGGGCGGCTGAAAAACCGCGCAAAGAAAAGTATCGCTACCAAGTCCGCAAAGACCCTGAAGGTTCTTCCCAGGCCGTAGTTTGAATGCCCGTAACGTCTCGGCTCTACGGTGATGGGAATCTCTGTAATTCTTTCGGTGCGCATTTTCATGAAGACCGGGATAAACCGGTGCATCTCGCCGTAGATGGGAATATCCTTTGCTATTGCGGTACGGTACGCACGGTAGGTGGAACCGAAGTCGCGTATCTGAAGTCCGGAGAAAATCCGCGCCACCCAGTTTGCCGCGCGCGAGGGAAGACGCCTTGTGAGTGCGTCCTTCCTCCCGTGGCGATAGCTGCATACCAGGTCGAAGCCTTCATTTATTTTACTTAAAAAGTCCGGTATGTGCCTCGGGTCGTGCTGCAGGTCACCGTCCATGGTGATGCAGACGGCTCCTCCCGCATGCTCCATGCCCGCTTTGATTGCCGTTGTCTGGCCCTGATTCCTGCTGAGCCGGAGCCCGGTCACACGATTATCGTGCAGCGCTTCGCTTTTAATGCGGGCGAATGTCCCGTCACTGCTCCCATCATCAACGAGAATCACCTCGAAGGGAATGTTTTTCCCGTCGAGCACTTCACGAATTCCCTGCACGAGGAGTGTGACGTTTCCTTCTTCGTTGCAAAGGGGCGCCACTATTGAGAGCAATTCACTCATAAATCACCGTACGATATGAAACGAGATGCATATGTCCTCGCTCCCTCAGCCGTCTCATCGGAGAGCAAAAAATCCGCTTCTGCAATTCTCGACCCCGCACGTCGAAATGTTCCATAGTGCTTTCGGAACTCCTCTTCCTGATAATCGAAACGGTACCCCGGGTGGAGTATCCACTCTACGCTCCCTTCGGCCGGGAGATTGAGAATAGAATGGAGAATTGCTGCGGCATCCTGCCTGCTCGCCGCACCGCCGATACCAATGCCGAATGTATAGTCGGGGCTCTTGAAGCGGGTCCATTTTTTTTGCGCCTTCCGCGAGCGGTACTCGAGAAAAAGAAGGCCGGCACGGCGGCCCGTGTGTATATTGACGTTACTTTTATGAGAATTCAAGAGTTTTATGAATTGTCTCTCATTTATTGTGCGGACCCCGGGAATCGAAAATTCATCCATCAGCCTCCCTACCGCCTGTACCGCTTCGGAAATGAGCAGGTGGCTGTGCTTTTCACCGTCGAAGTGTGTGGGAGGAAGCCCTCGTTCAATCATAAAAAGTATCTGACGCCTGTATTCGCGGTAGACTTCATCGGCGTCAATTCTTCCAAGTACGGAATGAATCATCAGCCTGAATACAGAATTGAAGAATTTTCCTTCGCCGTCCACAAGGGTGCGGACTTCCGAGGGGGGGAAAAGCGGCCTTCCACGCACGATGTTCAGGTGTATGCCCGCATCGATGTGAGCACCGGGGGCGGCGGCGATCGCCTCTTCTGCGGCCATCCCGTTTACGATGATGCTCGCACTTTTCAGGACACCCCTTTGTGCGGCATCCACGATGGCACGATTGACGGACTGATTGAGCCCGAAATCATCGGCATGCAGTATCAGCTTCATCTCGTCTCAGGACCCTTCCTTCAGAACAATCCTGATGGGCTGTGACCACCGGGCGCTATCCTCTCCGGTCGCAAGCTTCAGGCGATAATATAGTTCTCCTGCAATGCCGGGCGGCCTCAGGAAACTGAACGAGTCGCCGGGCGCCTTCTCCTTCACAAGAATATTCCCGAACTCCCGGTCGCGGGCAATCTCGATATCGAACTGCTGCTCTTCCCTCGGCACACCCACCACAAAATTCCATATAAACTTCACCGTATCACCCGCAATCACGGAATCCTCACGCGGCGAAATGATGACAGGATGTCCAAGGTACGCTTCGGATATCACCTGCCAGGCCATGATTCCGATAAAGACCACGCCGATGAGCGAGGGAAGATAGAAAAGATTATCCCGCAGGAGAGAACGGCGGACGCCCTGCCCTTTCTTACTATTTTCTTCTCCTTCGATATTTCGTGATTTTCTTCTTTCTCTCCGGAATAAAAACACGGCGATCACAATGCCTGATAGAAAGAGTCCCTGCGCCAGGGTCCCATTATTTGGTCCTGAGTATCGCCACGAGAGCGTGTGAGTCCCTTCCGGAATAACGACCATCTGAAGTCCGGGCGATACCCTGAAGACCGGCACTTTTCCACCATCGAGCGTCACCTTCCAGCCGCGGTAGAAAGCTCTTTTGAAAAGGACCGGGGTTGACTTCTCCTGTACGGTGAGGCGGTATGTTTCTTCCCCACGTTCATTGGATACAACGTCATACGATACCGGCATGGGTTCATTACCGCCGGCTGTCTGCATGACGAGCGAATCAAGAAGCCCGCCATCGGTCTCAGCAGCTCTGAAATAACGGACCTTTTCACTCTCAATTCCCTCCGGAACCTCCATGCCTTCTTCGCAGAGAACCGTCGAGAAATATGGCTCTATTTCTCTGATGCCGGACTCGTCGAGTCCGGCGTTCGTCATGTTGACAATCCACGGGAGCGTTGCAAGACCGCTTCGAGCGGCGGCAAGCCATGATTTCATGAACCTTGCCCAGGCTCTCTCAGACCCGACGAAACCGACGAGTGTGCGGGGAAGCGCATCAAAGTCACCGAATGTTCCCTCGATTCTCACGAGTTCCCAGTAATCGTCGCGGAAGAGAATGTGTGTGTTCCCGTGCCAGTCCATTTCCTCCTTCCGATGAAAGGGGCTGTTGAGGGCATAACGGACATTGAAGAGTTTCTGGAAGTTATAATTGTCCCTCATCTCAGACCGGAATTCACCGAGTATGAGGTCATATACACCCCCCGCGTTTTCAAACCCGCAGATAAAAACGGTCCTCCCGACCATCAGAGGAAGAAGGTTATAGAGGACGGAATCTTCATGCGCCTGCGGAAGTGTTCCTATCGCGCCGCCCGCAGTTTCTTTTTTCAGTGCTTCCACCACGGAGCCGAAATGCCGCCACTCCTCATTCATCCCCGGCCTCACGGCGTAATTGCCATTTTCCGTGACGACGTTCCTGACCCTGATCGTATTGCGGGCGACTTCCGTCCTTTCATGAAAGGCGGTGGCACATGCCCCCGCGAGGAGGATGGTCAGAATCGCGGTGAATGCATATCTCCGGTACGTGTGTTGAATCGATATTACCTCTTCATAGAGCCGGCTCACGGCAACCCCTGCGAGCATAATGGCGGCCCATTCAACCATGAAGACGGCGTGGACATTCTGAAACTGACCGGCAAAGGGAATCATATCGAGAAAAGGAAAATCGTCGGGACCGATGAAGAGAAGCATCGCCGCGAGGAGCGAGAGTGATAGAAACCCGTGGATGGACCGCTTCGGTCTTCTGAACACCATCGCCCACCCGATGAAGGAAAGCACCGTGAGAATCGGGAAACGAAAGACTTTGCCGTTATCGCGCCAGCCCCATTCGTTTCCCGGAATCCAGTTGGCGCCGCCGAACGGCCCCGCAAAACGCGTCGTGTCGAGAACTCCGCCAAGCACAAACTGCCGCAGCGTCTCGGTTGTCGAGCATACCGTCACCTCAAAGGCGGTCCGCCTGCTCTGGTAGGGGTCCATCGCCTGTATCTCCGGCGATGATACGAACGGCACCAGCCAGGCGGAAATCAGAAGCGCCGCGACAAGCGAGCACAGGGCGCCCCTGCCGAGGGTCTGCTTCCATTTCCATGACTCTTCCATAGACGCAAGCGCCACGAGGGCGCAGGGGATGAGAAAGACGAAACAGTAGGCGATATAGGGATGTGTTATAAAGATGACGGCGAAGGTGCCCGCATAGAGGGCGCCGTGCTTCCCTTCCCTGAGAAGGCTCCACAGGCTTCCCGCTGCAACAGGGAAAAGGGCGATTGCGATAAGCTGCTTGTGAATGCCGAGGTAATGATACGCATCAATCGTGTGGCCCCAGAGGCTGACAGGAAGGAGCGAGAGAACTCCGGCGGCAAGCGAGGCGCCGAAACCAAGTCCCAAAAGACGCCCTCCCCAGAAGACGGTCAGCGGAAAGAGCGAAAGACCGAGAAAGACGACAATCTTGAGCGCCTGTTCAACGGTGATGCCTGTGAGGATATGGACGGCAGCCACGGCCACATAAAACCCCGGCGGCCTCATGAGAAATATGGGCGTTCCGGCGCCGTAAAGCCCGTTCCACCCGAGGACTCTCCCCTCGGCCTTCCAGACGCGGACGACTTCATTCGCAAAGGCGACATGAACATGATCGTCGCCCGCATTCAGGTACCCCTCGGAAAGGACGGGGAACTGAAGATACGCCATCCAGCCCACCACCGATAGAAGGAGCAGCATCCCGCAGAACTTCGCTATACCTGTCTTATTCGTCTGCTCTCGCAATGGCGCTACGTACCTTTCCCTCACTCGCGAATCTGATAGCGTAAAACACCGGGCTCATTGATGTCACTGTAAGATGAATAGCATACGTCTCTTTTTTAAGGGAGTGAAAAATCATCGTGCAGGCATCGCAAGCATCTCACCATTATGGTGTTCCCAAATTACAGAACTATATTAACCCGGCAGTTGTCAATATTGGCATAGTATGTCGAATATTTGTCGACATACTATGCTGAATTGTGCTATATATCGCGTAATCCACAATGTTGAAGAAAGCGCAAATGGTGGAAGAACTACGTGCAAAGATAGCGGGCGAGGAGTTTGATTATTCTGCTCTTTTGGACGGTCTCCGGGAATACGACCGCCCCCGTGACAAGATTACGGACCTGCTGAGACAGGGGGCCATTGTCCGCGTAAAGAAGGGCATTTACGTTTTTGGGGAGAGATACAAGCGGCGGCCCTTCTCCAGAGAGATCCTGGCAAATATGGTCTATGGGCCTTCCTATGTTTCCCTCGATTACGCTTTATATTACTCAGGTATGCCTGTCAAAGCGTCGAGGATTATGTTCAGGCCTTTCGGGAGATTATGCAGGAAATTACCCTCCTCGGCCTCTGGCGAAGCAAATTTTTCGAGAAAGCTTCGTTTTACGGAGGTACGTCCCTACGGATTCTTTACGGGATGGATCGTTTTTCTGAGGACCTCGATTTTTCACTGCTCAAACCCATGACCGACTTTGAACTTTCCCGGTATAGCGGCTTTGTGGAGCGGGAATTGCGGTCGTTCGGGTTTGAGGCCACTATGACGACAAGAGAAAAAAAGGACGATAGTCCTGCAGAAAGGTGAACAGATGAACAATGAGAAGTTCTTCGCGCTGGCGAAGGACGTGGTTGATAATCTAGACGTGAACCAGGCCAGGAGGGAAGTGGAACCTTGTGTGAATAATCCTGACGTTCTTAAGGTCTGGTCGAGAGAGTTCTTTCGGGATGTCGTAAGAAGGATTGTGGTGGTTTGAAGTATCTCCATTAAATCTATATTCAAAAACGTTCTTTCGAGCCCAAAAATGCCGATTTTCTCAAAAATTATCAGGATCTTTCCCTCGAAGAGATGTCGACGGTACGTTCCGGGATATCATTCCTGACAATTTCTACCGACACTGCCGGATTCTCCCCTGTCTTTTATAATGAAAAGCCCTGTTTCTTTTATTTTTTTATTCATAAAGTTAAGGATTCTTTAACATGTCATGAGTGCCGACCTTGCGTAAAATATAAATGTCGTCTTGTACTTGAAAGGTAAAGCGATATGACACCGTGACCCTGCCTTCCCAGATGTTTCTCGGATCATTCATTTTTTTGATATTGAGGGAAGGGTGATCTGGATTAGACAGTAACAGCTCAAGCTGTTTATCAACGGCCGCTTGTAGTGCCTGCGGCAGTTTGCGGTAGTCCCGGACAAAGGTTTTCGTAAAGAGTAGCTTCATATCTTTGCAGTTTTCAGGGCTTTAAGACCTTTTTTAAGGTTGTCAAAAGGACCGAGCACATTGCATTTGGCAATGTCTTTGTCCGCTTTTGCTTCGCCCTTCTGCCACTCTTTACTGAAGAAATATGACTGCTCCGGGTGCACCACCTTGACCGGCTTTAAAACCATTGAGCCGTTAATTTCTTCAATTTCTAAATAATCACCTTCATCAATTTTGAACTTCTTTCTGATGATCGAAGGTAACGTTATTTGAGAGTACCTTTTTACTTTTACTAAAGACATGTGTTTCACCTCCGTGCTTTTCTTCATACGTATTTTACTGTTAATGAGAATTATTGAATTTCATAGTTTCATAGTAGCATAGCGAAAACGATTGTCAAGGATGAATGAAGACCACTCTTGAAGCTACGATTGTATTCTATTTTAAAGGCGGGATGTGCCGATCTTCAGTCACCCCAAATGCGGTGTTTCCTGGGAAGGTTACGTGATCGAAGAGGTCCTTAAAAGCATCAACCCCGACGAGATCTATTTCTGGGGCACCCACAATGGCGCGGAAATCGATCTCGTCATGGTCAACGATGGACGGATGCTGGCAGTAGAATGCAAACGGGTGGATGCGCCGCGACTGACCCCCTCGATGCGGATTGCCATGGAAGACCTGAAGCTGGAAAGGATTTCCGTGGTCTATCCTGGAACACGCCGGTATGCCCTGGCGGAAAACATTCAGGCCGTGCCGCTTGATGCGGTTGCCGATGGGATGGCCGGCCTGTTTTAAAAAAGAAGACGGATTTATTTTTCTGGTAGTATTATGTCCCCGAATTTCCCCACAACATCTATATACGACAATTATCAATTTTAATGTTGAAATTTAGCTCCAATTATCTGAAGAATCCCATGTACAACCTGCAACGGTAGTCACCGAAATCGATGCGGTTCCTCCACCAGCCGGAAATGTCGTCGGGCAGTCGCCAATGGTATAGTGCAACCACTGTTTTGCGTTACCATGAAGGTCTCTCCGCTACTGTATTAAATACTTCACAATCACGATACCGGAGCCGGCGGCGCCACCATTCGCCCCAGCACTAGCTCCCGCACTACTACCTCCACCGCCGCCACCACCCCTATTGGCTGTTCCGGCCGTTCCTGCAGTCCCATTTGTTCCGCCGGCGCCACCACCCCCCGAGCCACCTGCTCCGCCACTAATATTTTGACCGCCGCCACCACCGCCGCCGGCATACGTCACAGAAGCACCACTTATCGAAGAAGTATACCCGGAACCACCGTTCCCCGCACCACCAACTAATCCCGGCGCTCCAACCCCTCCTGCCCCGCCACCGCCGCCGGCAGCAAAGGGCTGTCCTGCTACACCACTATCATATCCTCTTCCACCCGCATAACCTTGACCGGGTGTTCCCGCAGAACCGGTTGTGGAACCGTGATGTCCTCCACCACCAGAGCCGCCCGTCGTTCCATCGTCATCCGTGCCGCCTCTGCCACCGCCTATGGCAGTTATCGTTCCAAAGACGGAGTTAGCACCGGCGGCATTTGCTGCCCCGCCACCACCAACGGTAACGGAAACATTCGCCGTGACAGAATAAGCAGAGTTGTAAACGACACCACCCGCTCCACCGCCACCGCCGGTTCTGTCAGTAGAATTACCGCCGCCACCGCCGCCACCAACCACAAGAACCTCAACCGATCCGGACCCACTATTGACTGTCAATGTGCCGCTCGTCGTAAACGTATGAATCTTGTAACCACCGGAAGAAGTTTCCGTTCCACCGGAGCAATTAAAGACATTCCACTGGTTGATCGTGAAGGTCAGTCCGGCTATCGTCATGGCACCGGTACGCGGGCTGCCCGTATTGTTCGTCGTCACCGAGTAGTTCACCGTACCGTTGCCGGAACCGCTGCTCCCCGAGGTTATGGAAACCCAATCGAGGCTTTCAGTGGCCGTCCAGGCACAGCCTTCCGGCGAGGTGACAGCCACGCTCCCCGTACCGGCGGCAGCGGTAAACGAGGCGCTTGAGGGATTGATGCTGTAGGTGCACGCCACCCCCGCCTGGTTCACCGTAAATGTCAGTCCGGCTATCGTCATGGTACCGGTGCGCGGTATCGAACTGGCATTCGCAGCCACCGTGTAGGTAACCGTCCCGCTTCCCGTCACAGTGCCTGTCGGTGCCGTGCGCGTGATCCAGGCGTCGTTGCTTGCCGCCGTCCACGTGCAACCGGTGGGTGTGGTTACCGAGACGGTTTGTGCCGTCGTTGTACCACCGGCAGGTGCAGCATAGCTTGTGGCGCCAAGGGTGTAGCTACAGCTAACCTGAGTTACTGTGAAGGTCTGTCCGGCAATGGTCATCGTGCCGGTTCTTGTCGAGCCAGTAGTGTTGGCTGC
>JAPLJO010000043.1 GCA_026388515.1 Deltaproteobacteria bacterium
ACACCGATAAAAACCTTAATTCCATATGGCGGGCCGCTTGCGAAGCGGCAAAGGTAAAGCAGATAAAGCTTTATAACGCCGTCCGCCATTCGCTCGGCTGTCAGCTTTTGGATGAAGGTGTGGAGATGGATATTGTCAGACAACAACTTGGACATACACGCCCGGAAATGACGATGCGATATGCCAAAAGGTCGCAGGCGAAACTAACAAAGATGCTTGAGAAGCGCCGGGCTATGGTTGTTGATGTTGCAAGTCGTTTGCAAGTCACAAATTGAAACGTAACTAACTGAAATCATTGACAATTATGGTGGAGGCGGCGGGAGTCGAACCCGCGTCCGGAAACATTCAGCTGGCGATTCTACGCATGTAGCCTTTGATTTGATTTCACGACTGAAAACTCCCAGAGGCAGGATTCATCAGCCGCTATCCCGTAAGGATTTCGTCGGTTTCTCTCCGGGAGAAAGGAACCAGCTATCCAGTCTAGTCGACGCCCCGTACTGACCCGACAGGAGAGGTCAGGGGAACGGCAGCCGGCTAAGCGGCTGCGGCGTAGTTGTAGTCGTTCGCGACTATATAGTTTCCTACCTGTTTAACGAGGGATGTAGGAACCTCGATGCGCTTCTACAGCTTCAACTATCCCCGTCGAAACCGTGACGCCCCCATATTTGAATTGAAAAGAACACGGCCTGAATATATGTCTTCGCCCGCCGTTAGTCAAGAAATGAAAGGGTTGCGGAAAATACCGGAATACCGGTGAATTTGACGCCTTGAGGAACTCACTTCCTCCTCTTCATTTTGAACTGCCGCTCCATTTCGCGGCGGTCTTCCCGCAGCTTGATATCGGTTCGCTTATCATAGAGTTTCTTGCCTTTGCCAAGGCCGAGTTCCACCTTGACCTTGCCGTTCTTGAAATAGAGCCGCATCGGCACGAGCGTCATTCCCCTCTCCCGCGTCTTGCCGTAGAGCTTTTTGATTTCTTTGCCGTGGAGAAGTAATTTCCTCTTTCTAAGAGGATCGTGATTGGCCCGGTTGCCGTGTGAATAGGGGCTCACGTGCATGTCGTAGAGAAACATTTCCCCGTTTGAAATCCTGGCGTAGCTTTCTTTCAGGTTCGCCATGCCCGCGCGGAGCGACTTCACCTCCGTTCCCACAAGCACGATGCCGGCCTCGTAGACGTCGTCGATGAAATAGTTCAGACGGGCATGCTTATTGAGGCATATATTTTTTTCAGAGGGTTTCTTTGTCATGTCTTTATTTGCATACTGCTCCGACCTGAAGAAGTTCGTGCGCGTCGTGTGTCAGTTTTCCAAAGCCGGGCAGGTACTCCATCTTCACGTGATGCATCGCCCGGAATATGTTTTCCCGGACGTCCTTGTTCTCCTTTTCAAGCTCGTCGAGAAGCTTCTTGATGTAGGTCCTTCGCGATGACCCGCTCGTGGGACACCTGTTTTCAACCACGGGCAAGTTTCGTTCAAGTGCATATTTCTTGATGAGACCCTCCCTTATATACGCGAGGGGCCGGATGATGTGAAACTTCCCCCTGAAAAGGGGCTGGCAGGGAACCATGGTGCTTATCTCACGGGCATAGAAAATATTAAGAAGAAGTGTCTCTATAATATCATCCTTGTGGTGCGCCAGTGCTATCTTGTTGCAGTCATACTCTTCGGCAATCTCCACCATTCGTTTTCTCCGGAGCCGGGAACAGATAAAACAGGGGCTTTTTTTCCTGTTGAAATCACTGTGGGCGAGGATGCCGATATCGGTCTTCTCTATCCGGTATTGAATGCCCCTCTCATTGAAGTACCGCTCCAGCACCGTGCAGTCCCCGCCGGAGGCGTCAAAGCCGGGATCAATCGTCACTGCAACCATCGAAAAGCGGGGAAGAAAAACCATCGGGCTCGCCAGCAGTTCGAGAAGCGCAAGGCTGTCGCTTCCCCCCGAAACGCCCACGAGCACCCTGTCACCCTCTCCGATCATGCCGTAATCGAGGGCCGCTTTCTCAAGCCATTTCTTGAGATGGAGATGAAGTTTTGTGTACCTGTCGTCATTCACCGGATATCCCGTCAACCGCGATGGAATCCGCCCCGGCACATTGCATACGGGGCGGGCATTTCTTGTACCTAAAAATCGGTCCACATGCAACGAGTAAAGACCCGCTATTGAATCGTCCCGTACGGCTCGTGCCGCCGGAGGGCATTTGAAGAAAAAAAGCGGAACTCCGACTTTCATTGTGATACAAGAACCGGAAACAGGTCATCATAATAACTGACATCCATATTTCAGGGACACCTGGCACGTGGGATTCAAGAGGATTATTTTCTGCACGCTTCTACTTATTTCGCTCTTGGCGGCAATGATTCTCTGTGCACCGGCTGCAGCAGCGACCGCAGGGGAGCAGAAATCTCACATCGGGACGATACTGCCGTGGTGGACGTCCCTCCCTTTTCTCGGCATTCTTCTTTCGATTGCACTGTGCCCTCTTCTCGTTCCGCGCTTCTGGCATTTGCACTACGGGAAAGTATCCGCGTTCTGGGCCCTGCTTTTTTCAATTCCTTTCATGTATGCCTTCCCGGAGATCGCTCCCCATGAAGTCTTATATGTCCTTTTGATTGACTACGTTCCTTTCATTATCCTTCTCTGGGGGCTCTATACCATTGCCGGGGGTATCGTGATTACGGGACGCTTCAGCGGCACACCCCTGAACAATACGGGATTGCTGCTCATGGGAACGCTGCTCGCGTCGTGGGTGGGCACCATGGGCGCCTCCATGGTGATGATCCGCCCCGTACTGAGAGCCAACAAACATAGGCGCTTCAAAGTCCATATTGTGTGCTTCTTTATCTTTCTTATTGCAAATATCGGGGGGTCCCTCACACCCCTAGGTGATCCCCCGCTGTTTCTGGGCTTTCTGCACGGGGTGCCTTTTTTCTGGGTGACCACCGCCATAGTGCCGCATATGCTGTTCGCGACCGCGATACTGCTCCTGATTTTCTTCATCGTTGATACTGTGTATTTCCGGAAGGAAAAAGAGGAAGAAATTGAGTCCGAACTGCATAAAACCGTATTCCTGAAGATCGAGGGACGCCGGAACATAATCCTTCTCGCCGGTGTCATCAGCATGGTGGTAATGAGCGGGTACTGGAAGGCGGGAAGTTTTCACATTCAGGGGATGGAAATTCAATGGCAGAATGTAGCGAGAGACGCGATGATACTACTACTCGGCATTGTGTCGCTGGTCATAACCCCCGGAAGGCACCGCAAGGCAAATGACTTTGGGTGGTTTCCCATTGTTGAAGTGGCCAAGCTCTTTGTCGGTATATTTGTAACCATTATCCCCGTGCTGGCAATCCTGAAAGCGGGAAAGGATGGCGCCGCCTCCGGGTTCATCGCTCTGGTGAAAGAGCCCTATCACTATTACTGGGCATCGGGAGTGTTATCGTCCTTCCTTGACAATGCCCCCACGTATCTCGCCTTCTTTAATCTGGCATTGGGTCAGCTTGGCATCCCGGCAGGCATGGTGCCTGCCGCCCTATCGCACAATACGACGTTTACCAATGCCGCCTTCGCCGGTTTTCTCAAGGGAATCTCCGTCGGCGCGGTCTTCATGGGGGCTAACACCTATATAGGCAATGCCCCGAATTTCATGGTGAGGTCGATTGCAAAAGAATTCGGGGTTCCCATGCCCAGCTTCTTCGGGTACATGTTTAAATATTCCATCCCCATTCTTCTCCCGGTCTTCATCATCATTACATTTGTCTTTTTCTGAGGGGAAAGGCATATTGAACTCACCGATGAAAATCCATCCACTTCTGGAAAAAAACTTGAGTATCCCGCCTGAATGCTTTATGAAATAAGAAGATTTGTGGTGGCGCGTCCGATTATTCTTAACGCTGCGGAGTAAAAATTCCATGAGAGGTGAGCGATGAGAGCATTTGCAGACAAGCTGATCAACATTCTGGAAAAACACAGGAACGACATTGCCGCTGAGTGGTGCAAGGGGGTCAGGTCGAATCCGAGAACCCCTTCATACCATAAGATGTCCCCCGAACAGTGTTCTTCAAATGCGATCATGTTTTACCAGAACCTTGACCGCATCTATTTTGATAAAAAACCCTATAAGGCGGTCATTGAGTATTTTACGTACTATGCAGAGGACAATTACCGGAAAAAGATTCCCCTTCATGAAGCGATCTATGCCCTCATCATGATGAGGCGCCAGATGTGGCTCTATGCGGAATTCCAGGCGCCGTTTTTTACGGGACTCGAACATCACCAGGCGGTGGAAACAATCAACAAGACCATCCGCGTCTTCGACCACGGCATCTACATCATGACTGAGAGATATCTCGAGCTCATGGAAGCGGAGTAAAAAAATAACATCAAGGCACTCGATCATCGCCACCATCCGGGGAGGCATATAAGGAGCGACCATGACTGAAATCACCGATGTCTTTGCGAGGGAAATTCTTGATTCACGGGGATACCCTACCGTTGAAGCCGAAGTCACGCTCTCCGGGGGATTCACCGGAAGGGCCTCCGTTCCCTCCGGCGCCTCCACCGGAGAACATGAAATGATCGAGCTCCGTGACGGCGATGCAAGGCGCTATCTCGGAAAGGGAGTCGAGAAAGCCGTTGAAAACGTTATTTTCAAGATCGGTCCCGCCGTCATCGGCATGGACTGCCTCTACCAGCGGGAAGTTGATGACGCGATGATCATACTTGACGGCACGGATAACAAGAGCGCGCTCGGCGCCAATGCGATTCTGGCGGTTTCTCTCGCCTGTGCGAGAGCGGCGGCGGCGGCCGTTGATCTTCCCCTGTACCGGTACATCGGCGGCATCACGGCGAGGACGCTGCCCATCCCCATGCTGAACATCATCAACGGCGGGAAGCACGCCGACAACAACGTGGACATCCAGGAATTCATGATTATGCCCGTCGGCGCCGTGAACTTCAGGGAGGGCCTCAGGATGTGCGTCGAGGTATTCCACCACCTGAAGAAGGTGCTGGAAGAAAAGGGCTGCGCCACCTCCGTCGGTGACGAGGGGGGATTCGCGCCGAACCTCCGTTCAAACGCCGAAGCGATTGAACTCATCATCAAAGCCATAGAAAAAGCGAAATATAAGCCGGGCAAGGACATTTTCATCGCCCTTGATGCCGCCGCAAGCTCATTCTGTCAAAAAGGCGCCTACGTGCTCTCCGCGGAGAAAAAGCCCCGGAAGAGCACGGAGGAGATGGTGGCCTACTATGCATCGCTCGTGAAGGCCTACCCCATCATCTCAATCGAAGACGGGCTTGCCGAAGATGACTGGAAAGGATGGAAGCTGCTGACCGATGAACTGGGCTCGAAAGTGCAGATTGTCGGCGATGATATATTCGTCACGAACAGCACACGGCTTGAAAAGGGCATTTCCATGGGCGTGGCGAACTCAATTCTCGTCAAGGTAAACCAGATAGGCACGCTCACGGAAACGCTGGACACCATCGAAAGGGCAAAGGAAGCGGGCTACACCACCGTCATTTCCCACCGCTCGGGGGAAACGGAAGACACGTACATCGCCGATATCGCCGTGGCAATGAACTGCGGACAGATGAAGAGCGGCTCCGCCTCGAGAAGCGAACGGCTCGCCAAATACAATCAACTCCTCAGAATCGAGGAAGAACTGGGTGATGCTGCGGTCTACCGGGGGAAGGCCGCGTTCTACTCTATCGGATAGAAGTGTACGAAACTTCCCGACCCGCCGCAATTTCGAAAGCCGTCATTTCCCCGTGAACACGGGTTCCCGTTTTTCAATCCGCGCGGCGATTGCCTCGGAAAAATCCCTCGAGGCGAACTGTTTATTCAGCGCGACATTTTCCATATCGAGTGAGCGTGTCACCGCCTCGATAAGCGGCGCGTGAAGCAGTTCCTTGGTCATGCGGACAGCTGCCCCGGGACCTTTCGGAGGTATCAGTTTCAATGCCGTCTCCCTGGCGTGGGGCATAAGCTCTTCATGGGGCAGCACTTTATTGACGATGCCCAGCTCGAACATCTGCCGTGCCGTTAATCGTTCCCCGAAGAACATAATCTCTTTCGCCTTCTGGAAACCAAGGAGACGCGGCAGGAGGTAACTGGAGGCAAGCTCGGGGACGATTCCCAGGCTCACAAAGGGAAGTCTCCCCCATGCATGCTCCGAGGCGAAGATAAGGTCCGCGCACGCCAGAGGGATCGTGAGACCGCCCCCTATCGCGAGCCCGTTCATCGCCACGATGACAGGCTTGTAGAGCTTCCAAAGCCTCAGGCAGATATGCTTCTGGGCGATATCCGTGAGATCAATTTCCTTTTTCGTTTCTTCATCCATCGATGAAAGCTCCGCCGGGTTGAAATAGCCGCCGCTGGAAAACGCCTCTTTCGATGGATCGGCGCTCCCTTTCGGTCTCGCGCCGGTGAGTATGAGGGCCGTTGCCGTCTCATCCTCTTTCACCGCATCCGCCGCCCAGCGCAATTCCAGGAGCACCCGCAGGGTAAGCGCATTCCGTATGTCCGGCCTGTTGATGGTGACCGTGACAATTCCCGTGGCATTGTCTTTTTCATAGAGAATGGATTCGAAGTTTCGTGCCGTCATTTTATATATCCAACCTCCTTCACAATGACGTTGTATTCCTCTTCAATCGTTCCAGATTCTACTTGATTCCCGGAAGACCGAGCATTTCCCGGGCCTGCGCCACCGTCGCAATCTCCCGGTTCATTTCCACGGCAATTCTCTTGATCCGCGCCACCAGCTGGGCATTGCTTTTCAGAAGCTCCCCCTTCCGGTAATACATGTTGTCTTCCATCCCCACGCGGACATGGCCGCCCAGCATGATCGCCATGACGTTCATTGGCAACTGAAAGGGACCCACACCGATCAGAGCAAACATGGAATTCGGCGGCAGCTCGTTGACAAGTGACACTACATTGGCCGGTGTCGGAAAGGATGCGGTCTGGAAGCCCATCACATACTGGACCATATATGGTGGATCAATGTTCCCTTCCCGGATCAGGTCGTTCATGATCCAGTATTGTCCGGGGTGATAGAGCTCGAGCTCCGGTCGTATGCCCTTTTCTTTCATAGTCTTGGCATAAAGGTTGATATCGCCATAACTGGCAGGGATACAGGCATCAAAGAGGAAGCCGTCACGGGGATTGGGCAGAGGCGGTTTGCGGTCCTTCGACTTTATCTTGAGTACGAAGGGGCCCAGGTTGAGACTCGCCATATCCGGCTTTGGATCGGCAAAAAGACAGCACATCCGCTGTTCCGTGGTCAACCATGGTCCACCCCCCGTGGTGTTGTTAATAATGATATCGGGACAGCGTTCCCGGATAAGCCGGTTGACCCGGGAGTAATCTTCCGGATTTGAAGTAGTGAGAGACTGATTATCCGGTATCCGGGCGTGGACGTGGACAGAGACCGCGCCGGCCTTGTACGCTTCATACACGGCATCCGCCTGTTCTTCCGCAGACTCGGGAAGATTTTCGTTTATTTCCTTTCCCTGAACACCACCCGTGACTGCGCAGGTAATGATCATCGGGGGGAACTTCGCCTGCATGGTGCGCTGCATCCACTCGTATGGATTTCGATAGTCCCAGATATAATCTTCTGTTTTCATGAATCCCTCCTTTAAAATTTATTATTCTCAGTTTGTTATGGCGTGGTATGGACCTCCACGCTCTTCCGCTGAATTACAAAAGCACCTGCGGACCGGCAATGAAAAATAAGCATTATTTGTACCAAACCACATTAAGGTGCCTGGATCTCCATTTATCACGAAGGATCCCCCGCAGACTCTCCATTATCAGTACACCCGACGAAAGTCCAAATGATACAACACCACGCGGTAAAAGTCCGGATCTCTGCATAATACCCTGCCGACACAGGAGATCATGCGAACCCGCCTTTAGTAATCCCTGTTTTACAGGTGATACGGGAAGTCGATCCTGTCATTTTCGTACCAGTTCAAAATGTACGGCACCTGCCTCATACTGGAATCTGAATAAGTTACCACCATCAATATTTCGGGGGAGAAACCCAGCATACTGTGTTTTGTCACTGCGTAAATGATGGCAGGTTTATGTAACCGCAGGGAATAACATTGCAATCTCTGTTCCATAACTCTGGCATGTTATTGGCAATAAGATACACAGCGTTCATATTCGGCAGCAAAGGCTGATTTACGGGTGGGATTCCCCGATAAAAGCCTGTTTTCCTTTATTTTATCATAAGGAGGTTTAATCATGCGAAAAATGGCCATTGCCCAGTTTGCTCAAAGTGCCGGCGTGGAGTCCAAAGAGAACCTTATGGATTTCACCTACCGGATCAGCAAGGAGGTTCTCGACAAGGCCGGCTTGAAGAGAAGCGAGGTCGGATGCGTGGTGATCGCTTCATCGGACATCTTTCACAGTGGTCTGTCCTGTGCCAATGCCATCGATTGGGATGGGGCCGGAGCGTTCATGGTTGAGGGCACACGGGCGGAAGATTCCATGTTTGCCTTCATCTATGCCTGCATGCGTATCATGTCCGGTCATTTCGACACGGTGCTGGTGACATCGATTGTGAAGGGTTCAGAAAATCCGGAAAACGATACTCTGACCGGGTTTTTTGCCGATCCGTTCTATATGAGGCCCTTAGGCATCAATGAAACCACCGCCGCGGCCATGCAGATGCGGGAATATATGCAACGCTGCAATATCACGGAAGAACAGTGCGCAAAAGTCGTGGTCAAGAACCTTGGCAATGCACTTTTCAACCCTTATGCCCACGTCAGGAAACGCGTGACCGTCGATGACGTGCTGAATTCGGACGTGGTAAGCGATCCCCTGAAAGCCCTGGAGTGCGCACCGAAATCCGAAGGGGTTGCCTCGATTCTGCTTGCGGCTGAGGACAAGGCTAAAAAGCTGACGGACAAACCCGTATGGGTCAAAGGATTCGGTACTTCCATGGACCACTTTAACCTCGGCGACAGGGATTTGCTAAATGGACAGCTTAAGATAGCTGCCGGCCGGGCGTATAAAATGGCGGGCATTCGAAATCCAAAAAAGGAGATTGATGTGGCTGAAATCTGTGAGCCCTACGCCTTTCAGGAACTCCTCTGGTGCGAAAAACTTGGACTTTGTGGTGACGGAGAAGGGGGTAAGCTGATTGACAGCGGCGTGACCCAGATGCATGGCGCTTCACCGGTCAACCCGTCAGGCGGCGTACTGGCCATGAATCCTTATGTATCGAGAGGACTGTATCGCCTGATCGAATCAGCCATGCAAATCAGCGGCAGTGCAGGGGGACATCAGGTGGATAAAAAGGTCAAGACGGCATTGGCCCATGGAACTCATGGATTCGCAGGACAATGTCATTCTCTTGTTATATTAGAAGGTTAGGAGGTAATGAACATGGGAAAAGCTGTTGCGATTATTGGAACGGGCCAGACGAAGCATGGAAGAAGGAATGACGTCAGTTATCCTGAACTGGTAAGAGAAGCGGTCAAGGCGGCACTCGAAGATGCAGGGCTCACCCCGAAAGATATAGAAGGGGTCGTATCGGGAACGATGCCGTCCATGATGGAGGGCATTTCCGATACTCATCTCTACTTTGCAGATGCCATCTGCGAGGTGGGAAAACCCGTACTGAAGGTGGAGACCTGCGGCAGTACCGGTCAGTCCATAGCCCACTGCGGCTTTTACTGGGTTGCCTCGGGAGCGGCAGACATTGTGCTGGTCGTGGGCTCGGAAAAGATGTTCGAAGGCGACGGACAGGCCACCATGAGTACGGTTGCCGATCCCTGGTTTCTGAAACCCTTCTCGGCCGGCGCCCCGGGCGTTTTTACGATGCAAGCCATGGAGTGGATGCACCGATTCAATATCCCGGAGGATAAGGCCAGAGAGGCGGCGGCGCTCATATCGTTAACAAACCATGACAATGCACTGAACAATCCGTTTGCCCATATCAAGATTACTATGACAATCGAAGACGCCAAAAATGCATTCATTATCACCTATCCGGTCCGCCTGCTGGATGTCTGCCCCACATCGGATGGCGCCTGCGCCGTTATCTTTGCGTCCGAAGAAAAGGCAAAGAAGATATGCAAGAAGCCGGCATGGATTAAAGGGGTGGGATTCAGAGGAGAAGAATATTTCCTTGGAGAAAGCAACAAATCCATCTGGCCCAGTGCCACCGAGGCGGCGAAACACGCCTACGAGCAGGCGGGCATCAAGAACCCCCTGAAGGAACTGGATGTGGCGGAAGTGTACAATCCGTTCACCTATCAGGAAATGATATTTTATGAGTGTTTTGGTTTCTGTCCGAGGGGAGAGGGCCCGGACTACGTGTTAAAAGGGACCTTTACCATGAAAGGCGAACTTCCCTGTGACCCGTCGGGCGGGGTATTGTGCACCAATCCCATCGGGGCATCGGGTCTTATAAGGCTTGCCGAAGCGGCGCTCCAGGTAACAGGCAAGGCCGGTGCCCGGCAGATAGACGGAGCAAAGCTTGCATTGTCTCATGCCATGGGCGGCATCGATCAATTCAATGGCGTGACTATCGTCGGGGCCGACCTGTGATCTTGAAACAGCACAACGACTACTATCACCCGATCGCAATAGAAGGAGGTTTTGATCATGGCGGATGAAAAACCAAAAGAAAAGCCGCGAGAGATGAGGGCTGAGGTGACGGTGCCATATGAGATGGCGGTGGGATCAAACTGGCATCGGTTTTTTGAAGGCCTGAAAGAAGAAAAAATCCTGGGGACCAAATGCAGAAAATGCAACAGGATCTTTGTTCCTCCCCGGTCGTTCTGTCCTCGATGTTTTGATGATAACGAGGAATGGGTCGAAGTCGGCCAGGAAGGAAGGATAGAAACCTGGTGTTATTCGAACCTGATGTTCCCCGGGCAGACACTGAAGCCCCCGTTTGTTCCCGTTCAGGTGGTTCTGGATGGAACGGACATGGGATTCCAGCATCGCATTGCCGGATTCGACCTGTCGGACTTTGAAAAGGTGAGAGCGCTTGTGAAATTCGGCGGGCGGGTCAGAGCGGTATGGAATAAGGAAAAAAAGGGAACCATCTTCGATATAGATTACTTCGAGCTTGTGACCTGACGCCGAGCCCGGCATCGGGTGCTCGATAAAACCGGGAGATATCATTCAAGGGAGGGCTGCACATGACAAAAGAATACGAAACCATCATCAATACTATCACGCTGCCATATCGCTGGGCTCTGGGACCCGCATGGACGCGATTCTTCGACGGATTGAAGGAGGAAAAGATTTACGGAACCCGATGCAGGAAATGTAAAAAGATTTTTGTGCCGGCACGATCGTTTTGTCCGGACTGCTTCGAAGATCTGGACGAATGGTCGGATGTGTCGCAGGAAGGCACGTTACGCTCGTGGACTCTGGTTAAAAAAAGCCATTACGGGCAGGTGCGGCGCCCCCCCTATGCCCTGGGGCTTATACACCTTGACGGAACGGACTGCGATTTCATCCATTTCATCGGGGGGATTGATTTATCTGATCTCAAGAAAGTGAGGGAGAAGATAAAGGCGGGAACAAGAGTCAAGGCGGTATGGAATAAGGAGAAAAATGCGAACATCCATGACATATCATATTTCAAACCCTTGAAATAGAACGGCGGCGGCAGATGCTATAACTTTACGGCGTCATCCCTGAAGCAGGAAAGAACATATAACATCAATGCACGGGGAACCGGCCCCGGAAGCAGAAATTGAACAAAGGGTAATTTACATGCATCACGGCGACAGCCCCAATGTATATTCAGTTCCATTCTGTGCAAGTCTGAAGAGCCAGGGGATTGGAAAAAAAGACCATATTGCCATAATCGACGGCCAGTCCGGCGAATCAATAACGTATGGGGATTTGTTTCACCGTGTTCCCCGCATGGCTTCCTGGCTTGCCGGCCATGGCATCGCTTTCGGCGACCGTGTCGCGATTCTTTCGCTGAACAGCAAGGCATATATAGAATTTCTTTACGCGCTTGCCTGGATCGGAGCGGTCGCCGTCCCCCTCAATATCAGGCTCAATCCTAAAGAATTACACTATATTCTCCTTGATTCAGGAGCCACGGCGATCTTTTCAGATGCATTTTTTATCGAAGTGGCGGCACAGGTGATTCAGGACATTCCTTCGATAAAATTGAAGATCATTGCTGCAGAGCCGAGGGACGGATGGATTTCGTTTAATGAACTTATTCATGATAAAAATGGCAGCGTTTCTATCCCCGAGACGGTATCGGGTGAAACGCTGTTTATGCTTTTGTACACAAGCGGAACCACGGGAAAGCCAAAAGGCTGCATGATTCCGCAGCGCGTCTGGACAGGATACGCCATTAACATGGCAGCCTGTTTTCATATGGGGCACAGCGACGTCTATCTTGGATTTCTCCCCTACTTTCACGTCGCCGGTTTCGGGACTGCCATCGCCCAGCTGATGCTCGGCGGCACCCTCGTCACGATCGCACTGCCCGACCCGCCGGCCATGTACGCCCTGATTGAAAAGTATGGGGTAACCTTTATGTTTCTCGTTCCCGGCATTTCTGCCGCTTTTCTGTATCATGAAGCGCGCAAGGAAAGAAATGTCTCATCTCTCAAAGTCTTTATCGGGGGGGCAGGAGGAGAAAAACTTGAATTCATAAATGACGCCGAAACGCTCCTGGGAGCCAGGTACTATGGAATATACGGCCAGACCGAATCGGGAGGCAAGGTCACCTTGGCCGATTCCGACATGTTTCGCGAGAATCCTGTCACGTACGGGCATGTCATGCCCTTCTTTGACTACCGCATTGTCGATGAGGAGGACAATGACGTGGAGCAGGGGACCGTGGGTGAGCTGTGCTTGCGGGGAACCCCGGTGATGCAGGGATACTGGAACCTGCCGGAAGCCTCCGCGGAAACATTGAAGAACGGCTGGCACCATACCGGCGATCTGTTCATGCTCATGGAGAGTGGGCAGGTGCGGATGGTGGATCGAAATAAATACCTGATCAAAACCGGCGGCGAGAACGTTTATCCCCAGGAAGTTGAAATGGTCCTTCTCAGTCATGATTCGATTGCAGACGCCGCCGTGATCGGTGTGCGGGACGATACATGGGGAGAAACCGTGAAAGCCTTCGTGGTACTGAAAGAGGGCGCCCAATTGTCCCGCCTGGAAATCGATGCATGGGTGAGACAGTCGATAGCCGGTTATAAAGTTCCGCGCTTCATCGATTTTGTTACCGCCCTTCCCCGCAACTCATCCGGAAAAGTAATGAAAGATGAACTCAAACAGCGAACCACCGCACCCGGGCAGAGGGTAAAATAAAGGGATGTTTCGGGAAAGTCCGGCCGGTATTATGCGGAAAACATCAGTTTCATGGACGATGGCGGTATTCTGAAGTTTGTAGACGGATTCAAAGGAGGATTACCATGGGAGATAACGAAATACTTCAGCAGAATCTTTTGCGCCGTCAGGCCGTGGGAGACTTCTTGAAGCGCACCACAAAGAGATATCCCGACAGGGTGGCCTTCAGGTTTCGCGATAAGGTATTTACTTATCAACAATTGGATTCCGCCGTCAACCGCGCCTGTCACGCCCTCAAGGAATTGGGATTCCAGAAAGGCGATGTCATGGCCATCCTCTCCCAGAATTGTCACCAGATGGCCATTCTGATGTGGGCATGCTTTAAATCCGGCATCTGGTACGCGCCGGTTAACTTTCTCCTGAAGGGCCCGGAGATCGTCTACCAGGTGAACCACTGTGATGCCAAGATCTTCATCGTGGAAAGCGCGTTCCTTGACACGGTGAAAGCGGTATCCGGTGAACTGAAATCGATTAGGAAATACGGGATGATCAACCTGGCAGGCATCAATCTGCCGGAAGGATGGGTTAACGTTGATGATCTGTTTTCAGATCACTATCCGGCCACCGAGCCGGAGGTCATCATCAACGGAGAAGATGTTGCATCAATCATCTATACCAGCGGGACAACGGCCGCGCCCAAAGGCGCTCTGCTTTCCAACGGCAGCTACTTTTCCCAGGCTGCCAATTTCCTCATCCCGTCGGGTCCGGGAATCGAAGAAACTGACAACATGATGTTGAATATCCCGCTGTTTCACGTGGGAGCCTCGTCAATCTTTGTGGCCTTTGCAAAGGTGGGAGGAAGAGTTGCCTTTACGTATGGGATCGATCCCGGCGAGGCTCTGGATCTTATCCAGAAAGAAAAAATCACGGGTCTGATCTGGCCGCCTACTCTCTACGCCGGCTTGCTTTATATGCCTCTCGAGAAGTATGATCTGAGTTCTCTCAGAAAGTGTGTCTGGTTCGGGGGATCGATGCCGCTCGATGTGCTGCAGAAATGGATGGATCTCTGTCCCGGAGCGACCTTCGGCGTGCACTGGAGCCAGACGGAAATCAACATTACCGGTACCATCACTTATTTCAAGGATAAAAAACTTCCCAGGGCGGGCAATATTATCGGAAGGTCGTTGCTGGATACCGAAATCATGATTGTTGACGGACAGGATCATGAAGTCGCACCGGGAGAAGTCGGGGAGATTGTGCTCAGGACTCCGTCGGCCATGCTCGGCTATTATAAGGACAAAGAAAAGACCGCAGAGACACTCCGCAACGGCTGGCTTCATACAGGTGATGTGGGACAATTAGGTGAGGATGGATTTTACTATTTCGTGGACCGCGTCAAGGACATGATTAAGTCGGGGGGAGAGAATGTTTCCTGCCTTGAAGTGGAAGAGGCGCTCAACGCACATCCCGACGTACTGGTAAGCGCGGTGTTCGGCGCACCTCACCCCTACTGGATTGAAGGTGTTACCGCCGTAATTGTTCCGGCATCGGATCGCCTGACGGAAGACAATTTGATGGAATATGCCCGAAGCACTATCGCGAAGCACAAAGTGCCCAAGAAATTCATTCTCGTCAAGGGTCATGAGCTTCCGGTAAGCCCCACCGGCAAGGTGCTCAAGAGGGAATTGAGGAAAATATATCAGGACATTTACAAGGATGCGAAAGGTAAGTGATACGGAAAGTTTCAGTCTGAAGGCCGGCGTGATTCCACGGGTGAGGAGGGGATATTCTCGTACGCCTCTCTTTCAAGAAGATCAACTGGGTGGCTTCAGAAAAGCCGCAGAGCGTGCCATATGTTCAACCATCTCTTTTCTCATATCGATATAGGAAATCTCCGGTTAAAAAACAGGATTGTCATGACCGCCATGCACCTCAACTATACACCGCATGGTGAAGTCACGGATCGTGTCATTGCCTTTTACCGGGAACGGGCTCGCGGGGGGACGGCTCTGGTCATCGTGGGGGGATGCACCATCGACGAGTACAGCGGCGGCACAACCATGATTAACCTGCGTGAAGACCGGTTCATACCGGGATTGAGGCGCCTCACCGATGCCATTCACGCCGACGGCGCCGGGGCGGCGGCGCAGCTCTATCATTCCGGAGGTTCCGCCCATTCGATATTGATCGGTCGCCAGGCCATTGCACCTTCAGCCGTCGTGTCCGGGTTTTCCAAGGAAGAATCCAGGGCAATGTCAAAGGAAGATATTCAGAAGACAATCCAAAACTATGCGCGGGCGGCCGGAAGGGCCAGGATGGCCGGCTTCGATGCCGTGGAGATTCTGAGTTGTTCGGGGTACCTGTTCAATCAGTTTCTTTCTTCCCTTACCAATATGAGAACGGACGAGTACGGCGGAAGTTTTGAAAACAGAATGAGATTCGGCCTGGAAGTGACAGACGCGGTACGGAAGGAAGTCGGAGGGGATTTCCCCCTGTTGGTGCGGCTTTCGGGAAATGATTTCATTCCGGGGGGCAACACAAATAAAGAGGTATGTGTCTTCGCAGCGGAGCTGGAGAAACACGGGATCGATGCCTTCAATATTACCGGGGGATGGCACGAAAGCCGCGTGCCCCAGCTCACCACGGAAGTTCCCCGGGGCACGTTTGCATATCTTGCCAGGGACGTGAAAGAGAGAACTTCAAAGCCGGTCATTACCTGCAACCGGGTGCACAACCCCGCCGTAGCCGACGCGCTCATCGCAGAGGGAAGCGCCGACATGGTCGGGTTTGCCAGGGAATTGCTTGCCGATCCTGAATTGCCGAAGAAGGCACAGGAAGGAAGGCCGGAAGAGATTACCTTCTGCCTCGGTTGTAACCAGGGCTGTTTTGATCATATTTTTGCGCTGGAACCGATTGAATGCATGGTGAATCCACGATGCGGGCACGAACATGAAATTCCGGAGTTCAAAAGATCGGGACGCCCGAAAAAGGTGATGGTACTCGGTGGCGGTCCCGCCGGGTTGTTCGCGGCGAAAACCGCCGCCCTGTCGGGTCACGAGGTAACCCTTTATGAAAAGTCGGATCACCTGGGCGGACAATTCCGCCTGGCGGGCGCCCTTGAAGACAAAAGTGAATTCAAACTTCTCATCGGGTCTTTCACACAACAGGCGGTAAAGGCCGGCGTCACAATCCGCACCGGCATGACCGGTGACATCCATCGCATCAGGGAACACAGGCCTGACGCGGTGATAGTGGCAACGGGAGGAGGACCCGTCAGGCCCGATATTCCCGGCATTGAGCAGGGACATGTCATGCAGGCATGGGATGTGCTCAGAGGCACGCGCGATATGGGAAGGGAAGTCGTGGTTATCGGCGGTGGCGTGGTGGGTGTCGAGATCGCGATTTCCATTGCAAAAATTGGAACCATCAGTGCGGAGACCTTCCGGTTTCTGTTTCTATCAGGGGCCGAAGATGCGGAAACACTGCGGGATTATTGTATCAAGGGACTTAAGAAAGTTACGATAATAGAAATGCTGCCGCGGATCGCCGGCGACATGGGAATATCCACACGGTGGGTGGCGCTTCAAATGCTCAGACGTTACGGGGTTGATGTCAAAACCGGCGCCAGGGCCGAAGAAATTACGCCGGAGGGGGTGATTGTCTCGCGAAGTGGAATGACCGAACTGGTGAAATGCCATACGGTGATCCTTGCATCCGGGACTCAGTCGGTTCATCCGGAAGGAGCCCTTGACGGGTATGACGGGAACATCACCTTCATCGGTGATGCAAAATCCCCCCGCAAAGCCTATGAGGCGATCCGTGAAGGATTCCATGCAGGAAGAAATCTATAGGTGGTTTTTTATTATACGTGGGATGATAAAAGTTTCTCAATCAGATGAACTTCAACAGCAGTACAAGGGGGTGTAACCATGGGATCGGAAACCGGAAAAAGCAATATTCTGAGGCGGTTTGCATTGGGTGATACGTTGAGGAGAAATGCGAAGAGACTGAGGAACAAGACGGCGTTAATTTTTCCCTCACCCGGCGGAGAAGTGATTCAGTACACATGGGATGAATTTAACCGGGCCGTCAACAGAGTCGCAAACGGTCTTCTGTCCCTCGACATAAAAAAAGGAGACAAAGTTTCAATATATTCGCTTAACTCTCCTCAATTTCTTTTTTTGATATACGGCCTGACCAAAATCGGCGCCAGCGTCACCCCCGTGAATGTTACGTTCACCGATGATGAGGTAAAGTTCGTGGTGACGAACTCCGAGGCAAAGATGCTTTTCATCGAGGACACATTGATCGATCGTGTCAAGAATGTGCTGCCCGGATTACAGGGCGTTCGGTTTGGATACATGCGTGTGACCGGCATGAAGGAGAAGCCTGACGGGTGGGTTGATATTGCCGAGATGCTTCGAACCTCGTCCGATGAAGAACCGGAGGTGGTGATAGATGCCGACGATGTCGCCACCGTCACCTACACAAGCGGAACGGAGGCGCTTCCCAAGGGGGTCATGCTTACCCACGGGAATTATTATGCAGCCGCGTCCTCGGTACAGGCGGGAAACTATCTTGATGTAAGAGAAAATGATATCGGACTCCAGGCGTTACCTCTTTTTTATACGGGAGGTATTGCCGTGGCAACATTTTCCCTTATGCTGGGGGGAACGCTGGTGCTCCTCTATATGCCCGACGCCGCTACGATAGCCAACCTGATACGCACGTATCACACAACCTATACGGTGCTTCCGCCGACGCTATACACAAGATTACTGCAGGTGCCGGGTATAGAAGATGTGGCGAAACCCCTGCGCCGGTGTGTCTCCTTCGGCGCCACCATCCCAAAACAGATGATCGTCAACTGGATTAGTGTGGCCCCGCATATAGAGTGGGTGTCGCTGTATGCCTCAAGTGAACTCTCTGCACTGGGGACAGCGGGAAGCTTCAAGACAATAGATGAAATACCCGACGGGGACATGAACTGGGTAGGGCGGCCGGCTCCCGCACTCGAACTGAGAATCGTGGACATAAACAACAATGACGTGCCGGTGGGAGAAGCAGGTGAAATGGTGTTCAGGGGACCGGCCGTGATGAAGGGCTATTACAAGAATGAAGAAAAAAACAGAGATATCTTCGCCGGTGGGTGGTTTCATTCCGGGGACGTGGGAAGGATAAACAAAGAGGGCGAGGTGTTTTTTGTGGACCGGATAAAGGATATGGTCAAGAGCGGGGGCGAGAATATTCCTTCGGCGGGCATAGAGTTCGTGGTCAGCACCTACCCCAAGGTGGCGGAGTGCGCCGCCTTCGGTGTTCCCCACCCGGACTGGATGGAAGCGCTGACCGTCGCGATCATTCCCAAGCAGGGAGAAACCATCGAGGAAAGCGAGATCATAGAATATTGCAAGGCGAAACTGCCCAAATTCAAAGTGCCGAAGTATGTGCTTATTATCAATGAATTCCCGAGAAATCCGACGGGCAAGATTCTGAAGAAGGAATTGAGAAAGATATACAAAGATATTGCATCGGGGAAAAAACAGTAACCTGAACCGGGAGGATACAGGGGATGAATTTCGATTTTACCGAAGAAGAAAAACAATTCAGGCAGGAAGTGGAGGATTTTGCAAAGACGGAACTCCCCGCAGACTGGGATGAAAAGGCCCTGTACTGGCCCGCAGGCTATGGAACCCTGCCCGGTCTCGAAAAGGAGTTCAAGGAGTTTCACGACGAGCTGCTCCTTAAATTGGGACGAAAAGGATGGCTCACCATCGGATGGCCCGAGGAATACGGGGGAATGAACTCCATGATCAAACACGCCATCTTTGATGACGTGATGAGTTACCACAGGGCGCCGGGAGGCGATGTATCCAACGCGATTGCCGGCCCCACCATTCTGCTCGTCGGCAGTGACGACTTGAAAAAGGAATGGCTGCCACGGATAGGACGCGGTGAGCTGCGATTCTGGCTGGGGTACAGCGAGCCGAATGCGGGATCCGATCTCGCTTCCATAAAGACGAGGGCCGTTGACAACGGAGACGAATTCATTCTCAACGGTCAGAAGATATGGAGCAGCGGCGCCCACATAGCGGATTATGCCTGGGTGCTGGCCAAGACGGATCCGGATGCGCCGCGGTACGCGGGAGAAACGCTGATGATTGTGGATAATAAATCCCCGGGCATCACCATACGTCCCATCGAGAACATCTGCGGCATCTGCTCCTTTAACGAAGTGTTTTTCGATGATGTGCGGGTCCCCAAAAAGAACATCGTCGGTGAGGTGAATAAAGGATTTTACTGCGTGATGATGGCCCTTCTCTATGAGCGTCTTTTTGTGGGGATCGGGGCGTTCAGGAGAGTCCTTGACGAACTGGTGGAATTTGCGAAGGAAACGGAACACAATGGACAGCCGCTCGCGAAGGATCCCCTGACACGGGATAAACTGGCGGCAATGGCTATTGAGATCGAGATTCTCTACGGCTTCTACTGGAAAACCGCCTGGCTGATGGACAAGGGACAGGTACCGGTACTTGAAGCCTCGGTGTTAAAGCTCTTCGGCACGGAACTCGGTCGAAAACTTGCGGGCGCCGCCATGGAAATACTGGGAATGTACGGACAACTGAAAAGAGGTTCCAAGTGGGCGCCGCTGCGCGGGCTGGTAAGCCTCGGATATATGGATTCCGTGTCCGGTCCCATCGGCGCAGGAACTTCCGAGGTACAACGGGGAATAATCGCGACTCGTGGACTGGGACTGCCACGGAAGTAGTGTAGAGATCAATCGGGAGGTCAAAGAATGGATTTCGATCTGAGTGAAGAGCAGAAATTACTGAAGCAATCGGCCCATGATTTTCTTTCAAAGGAATGCCCCAGGGAACTGGTGCGGAGAATCGAGGCGGGGGATGAAGAGTTTCCCCCCGCATTATGGAAGAAAATGGCCGGACTTGGGTGGATGGGGCTGGTTATTCCCGAAGAATATGGGGGCAGCGGCGGCTCGTTCCTGGATCTGGTGATGCTGTTTGAAGAGATCGGCTACAAAATCTGTCCGGGCCCATTGTTCTCAAGCGTCGTATTTGGAAGCCTCCCGATTCTGATGGCCGGAAGCAGGGAACAAAAGAAGGAATTCCTGCCCGGGATCGCGCGTGGCGAGATTACCGTTACCATGGCATTGACGGAGCCGAGCGCCTCCTACGATCCATCCTCGATACATGTCAAAGCGACGGCGCGGGGAGATGAATACACACTCAGCGGCACCAAGCTTTTTGTCCCCTATGCGACTGGTGCGGATTATCTGCTGTGCGTGGCAAAAACGGGTGAGAAGAAGCGTCCCGAGAAATGCATCAGCATTTTCATAGTGAAAAATAAAATCCCGGGGATCACTATTACAAGTCTTACGACACTGGCAGGAGACAGGCAGTGTGAGGTGGTGTTTGACGACGTCACCGTCGCAAACACCGGCATCCTCGGCACACGTGACAAGGGCTGGCCGATCGTGGAGGCGATACTGGAAAACGCATCATTAGTATCGTGCGCTGAAATGATCGGCGGGGCACAGGCGGTCATGGATATGAGCCTGCAGTACGCCAGGGAAAGGACGCAATTCAACAGACCCATAGGCAGTTTCCAGGTTATTCAGAATTATTTTGCCGATATGTGGACTGATATCAACGCGGCCCGGTATCTTCTCCACAAAGCAGCCTGGAAAATCAGCGAGGGCATCGATGCCGGGATGGATGTCGCCATGGCAAAATCGCGGACCGGTGAAGCCTACCGGCGCGTCACAACCCTGGGGCACCAGATATTCGGCGGCATCGGTTTTACAAAAGAACATGATATGCACCTTTTCCATGAGCGCTCCATAACCGGTGACCTCAATTTGGGTCAGGGAGCCTTTCACCGTGAGCGTGTGGCCAGGCGACTGGGCCTGTAGCAACGTTGAACGTTTCATGCTCAATTCAATGTTGACGGGATATTAAAAGTCAGGAATCTTCATTCTTTGTCGTTCGGACCTTTACGAAGCCATCAGTGTTCCCGATGCGGGCGTTGCGGCCTCAGTATGCCCAGTTTCTTCATGCGGAATTCGAGGGTGGAGGGATGAATGTCAAGAAGTTCGGCTGCTCCATTCGGGCCCCGCAGCTTCCAGTTTGTTTTCTGCAGCGCCCAGAGAATATGAGTGCGTTCATTTTCTTTCAGTGTGGTGGCCACCTTTGCTGAAACACGGCCCAGGTGTCCGATGCCCAGATCGGGAAGGATAAACCGGGAACCGTGACTGAGGATGGCTCCCCTTTCAATGATATTTTCCAGCTCCCGCACATTGCCCGGCCAGTCATATTGAATCAACTGTTCCATGTCGCCATCTTCAATAGTGTTGAAGCTCCCCCCCATTTCCAGCGCGTATTTCTTGAGAAAGTAATGGACGAGCGGGGGGATGTCTTCCTTTCTCTCCCGCAGGGGTGGTACGCGAATCGGGAATACGTTGAGGCGATAGTAGAGATCTTCTCGAAAGCAATGAGATACGACCTCCTGTTCGAGATTCCGATTCGTGGCGGCGATGAGACGAAAATCCGACCGGATGGTTTTGTTGCCCCCGATCCTCTCGAATTCCTTGCTCTGAAGTACCTGCAGCAGACGTACCTGCGTTTCAAGCGGAATATCCCCGACTTCATCCAGGAAGATGGTTCCCTGATCAGCCAGTTCAAACTTGCCGATCCGGCGGTTGACCGCTCCTGTAAAGGCTCCCTTTTCGTGGCCGAACAGTTCGCTCGGAATAAGAGTGGTCGGGAGGGTGCTGCAATGAACCCGGACGAAGGGTTTATTCCATCGGAGGCTGTATCGATGAATCGCCCGGGACACCAGTTCTTTCCCGACGCCGGTTTCCCCGAGGATCAGGACGGTGGTATCGGCATTGGCTACCTGAGCAACCTGCGACATGACATGCTTGATCGGCGGGCTTTCACCGACGATTCCTTCAAAGTGAAGATTTTCAAGATGCTGGGGCTTGTAGGTTTGTTTTTCCTCTCTCAGCTTTTTATTCAGTTTCTGAATCTCCTCGTAGGCCATGCTGTTGTCCAGGGCAAGGGCCGCCATGGCTGCGAAGTGACCGACGAACTCGATATCTTTCTCCCTGAAGATTTGTGAATGAAAACGGTTATCAAGATAGAGAAGACCGATGACGTTTCCCCTGAGAATGACGGGGACGCATATGCGGGATCGTATCTTGTCTTCCGTCACATTGTTCCCCGGCTTTTTCAGAGGGGCATCCATCACCAGTCCCTGACCGGTTCGGGCCACTTCCCGGATCATCGTTCGGGAAGAATCGAAACCCGGATGGGTGATCTCAGCGGAGGTGAGGTTCCGGGATACGGAAAGCCGCGGTTCCTGTGCTGACGAAGGATCGTCCAGGAGAAACAGGGCGCCCCGCTCCGATCCCTTGATTCGATTGATGGTGAGAAGAATCTGCTGAATAATTTCTTTGCTGTCTCTCACGTGAGCCATATGATGACTGAATTCCAGGATTTCCTGCAATGTGTTGCCGTGCAGGGACAGTTCGTTGATCAGCGGTCTGATATCATCGGGAAACAGTTCCCGGTTAATGGGGGACAGAAGCTCATAGGCCCTTTGTGCCGAGACCACTGCTTTATCCCGATCCGCGGCAAGGAGATACTCCCGCGCCAGTTCGATATGCGATCTGGCCAGTTCGGCCTGATGCCCGCTCTCCTCAAGCCATTTGATGGACAGATTCAGGGAGTGCACTATTTTTTCCCGGGGATGCGATTTACGCCTGAACATAAGGGCCTGAAACCGGTAGGCAACCCCCTTCATGAAAATATTATCAAGGCGGATTGCCCGGTGAATTTCCTTTTCCAGAGACACTTCGTCAATACAGGGAAGGTTTCCCTCTTCCATGGCAAAGCACAGTTCGATCAAATAGGGAAACGGCCGCACATTGATATGTATTTCCTTATACTCGCGGATTAATGCGCGAAGGCACACGATGGAACGGCGTGAATCTCCTTTCAGATAATAGGCAAATGCCAGCCCCAGCTCCGCTGTTATCCAGGCGACCTTGTTTTGATTGTGTCGCATTTCCTTGATGATATGCTCGAGATAATTGATGGCTTCATCAGGGGCGCGGATATCAAGCATGACCAGTCCCATTACAACACCCGCTTCAATTTCCCCGTAGCACTCTTTCGTTTCCAGACTGTTTTTTCGTATGGCGTCGAGCATGCTCATTCCCCGGGTAATCTGACCGATCTGGGCATAGCAATGAGCAACCATTCCCTCGGCAAGTAAAGGCAATTTCGTCGTATCGGGCTCTCCCGACTTCGCCATGGAAGACTCGTAAAATTGAATCGCTTCACGAAACCTGCCGCACCAGTAATAATAAAAGATTTTATAAATGGTAACGGAACGCAATAACTTGGGATCGCCGATAGTGCCGACTTTGGACCAACCTGACTCAAAATACCGCGCCGCATGAGTATAGCGTGAACGCAACCATTCATTCTTGGCCAGGTGCATGCTGAGCAGCACCTCGGAAGAAAGGTTGTTCCGTCTTTCCGCACGTTCCATTGCATTTTCAAGCAGGGACAGGGCTTTGATAGTGTCGTGCCGTGCCGGCGAAAGCCTGGAATACTTGACGGCGATCTCGATAAAAAGCTGATCCGCCGGTTCGGTGTTGATTCCGTTTAAATCTTCAAGACACTTTATATAACAGTGGAGCGCTTTTTCACTCACACGGGCGGCTTCGTACAAATCACCCGCACGCGCAAGCCATGTGCAGCCCGGTTCATCATTTAAAATACAAAGAAGGTGGGGCGCAAGATGTATCGCCTTGTCGTCGTCATCGGGAAGGTCCCGTATGAGGATGTCCGCAATTTTCCTGTGAATGAGAGTCTTCTCTGCGGGGGAAAACCGATCTTGCGCCAACTGTTGCTTCTTGGCATCGGTGAGTCGGTACAATCCGGGAGATTCCCGGACAAGCCATTCTTCGCGGATATTGCTTTCAATCACATTGAGCAATTGGGACGTTTTTAACTGTGTCAGTTCCTGGATCCAGTCAATGGAGAAACTTCCATCAAAAAGCGCCATGAGAAATGGCAGAGAATCCTGCTCTTTGAGAATCAGAACCGAAGATTTCTTTTCTTTGAGAACCCGGTTCACGACGGGTCTTCCCTTCTGCTTTCACGAATATACCGTCACACAATTCACGAAAGCTTTGACTTGGATCACCCGTTACCAGAGACGGCATTAAGAAGGGATTGGTGAATGCAACAGTTGCGTGAGTGTCTCTAATACGGGTGCATATACTACTTCCACCGCATCATTAATATATTTTTTATTTCCCGTTCGGGGCGAAGAGGTGTTCTACCCCACCCCGCATGAAGGATGCGGTTTCGCCGGCCACATCCATGATCTCCATGGAATCACCGCGCCAGAGGAGGTAATGGCAGGCAATACGTTCATATATTCCCACTATGCACACCGCAATCACTTCAGGCGATGAGCCGGAGATAAAACTTCTGCCGAGGCGGTTGCTGATAGTGACGACCACATCCTTGATATCGGATGTCAGCCTGACAAATAAATCCCTGCGCTGCTCCTCCACTTCCCGGCTTTGGCCGACGGACTCCCTGAAAAAAATCGTGATTTTCTCGGTATAGTTCACGCAGAAATCCTGCAGAAAGGCGACACCCACATTGCTTAAACCTTCGAGAGTGGAATCGGTTTTCTCCAGCTCGTCACCGAGCCATTTTCTGAGAACGAATCCGATCTCCTGCATCAGTTTCATCAGAAGGTCTTCCTTGTTCTTGAAATAGAAATACACCGTGCCCGTCGATACTTCGGCCAGATCCGCAATTTCCTCGATACTCGTCTGATGATATCCCTTGCTGGCAAACAATGTTTCAGCCGCCGTGAGCACGGCATTGAAGCGCTGCTCCTTTTCACGCTGCCTTCTCTGCGCACTCCTGGACATGATGCCCGTGGTATCATTTAACTTCGCCATACGCCGCTCCATTATATGTGCGAACCGGTGGCAACGCATCGGCCCGATCCGTGCTGCCCGCACGCCCTGCTGACGGAATTCATAGTGTCCCGCCGGTCAGCCGTTATGACTGCCGGTAGAGGTCCTCATATGTTTCCCGCAATATATTTTTCCTGAGCTTCCCCGTACTCGTGGTGGGCAGAGAATTGGTGAATACCACTTTCTTGGGAATCTCGAACGCGGCCAGAGATTTCCTGCATAATTGTATGACGTCATCTTCGGTGAGAGCGCCGGGCGATCTCGGCATGACAATCGCCGTCACTGCTTCCCCCCATCGCTCATGGGGAAGTCCGATGATGGCGACCGCGGCCACCCGCGCGTCGTTGAGGATCGTTTCTTCGACCTTGATGGAAGACACATTCTCTCCGCCGCTCTTGATGATGTCCTTTTTGCGGTCGACGAATTTCAGGAGCCCATCTTCATCGATAAAACCCAGATCGCCGGAATGATGCCAGCCGAATTGTCTCGCCTCCTCCGTCGCCTTCGGGTTGTTGAGATATTCTTCCATGCATGCCGGTCCGCGCCAGACGATTTCGCCGATCTCCCCCGGCGGCAGCAGGGTGCCCTTGTCATCCATGATCCCGCCGTCCACCAGCAATCCTGGCGTACCCCAGTAATTACCCTGCCTTTCAAGCTGCCACTCCGGTTTACAGTAATTTGTGGGCGGGAAAAACTCCGTTTGTCCGCTGTTCAGATATAATGCGATGCCCCGTTCCCTGATCAGGGCATTCTTTGTCGTTTCGTCCATCGGCGCCATGCCATAGATACCGGACACCACAGACGAAGTGTCATATTTCCCAATATCGGGATGACTGAATAGAGTACGCCACATCATGGGCAGGCCGCCCAGCAGTGTGATTTTTTCCCGCTCAATCGCCTGCAGCACCTCCAGGACGTCGAAGCTCCGGAAGAGAACAGTCGTGCAGCCGATATGAAGACTGCTGGTGACGAATGTTCTCGCCCCACAGTGAAAAATCGGAAGCATGCATCCGGTCATGGTTTTTTCATTGAGGTGAGGGGCCATCTCGATCAGCGTCTGCAGGGTGGCAACGCAGGTCGACAGATGGGAAATCATCGCCCCTTTCGGTGCGGCGGTAGCACCGCTGGTAAAGGATATTTCAGCGATGTCTCTTTCCCAGATGATGACATCCTCAGGTTCTTCCGCCGACTGCTCACGGAGCATTTCATTGAAATCGATAAAGATGTTTTTTTCAGGCAACTGAGCCCCGGTGACCGGCATGATGACATAGTGTTGAACCGTTTTCGGTTTTTTCTCAATTACCTGTGAGACGACGGGAAGGAGGGCATCATCGAAGATAAACACCTTCACGTTCGCCGAATCGAGTATATGCACGATGCCCTCAGGGGGAATGAAGAAATTCACTGGAACGAACGTGAACCCGCCTTTGGGAGTTCCATAGAGGACGACGGCAAATTCAATGGAGTTCGGGCCCATGCAGGCGACCCTGTCCCCCTTGGAAAGACCCAGCTTACGCATGGCCCTTGCGAAGCGATTCAACTGACCGTTCAAATCCCGGTATGTTATTTTTTCATCGTGAGTACCCCGTCGTTCAATCAGGGCGAATTTGTGGGGAAAACGGGAAGCTGAACGACGAAAACCATCTCCAACGGCAAGCCTCTGAATAACATTTTTTTCAGTTTCTCTGTTCATACCATGCCCTCCTTTTCCTTTCCGGAGATGGACTCCTTTCAGCACTGCATGTTACACTACTAAAACCCCTCCAGCCGTGCGATGATTTCAAGCATGACCTCGTCCGCACCGCCGCCGATGGACATGATGCGGGCATCCCTGAAATACCGGGAAATGAGGGTTTCATTCATGAAACCCATGCCACCGTACATTTGAAGGCAGCCGCCGGCGACTTCGGAAATCAGCTGCCCCGCCAGGTATTTGCCCATGGACACCTCCTTCGTTGCGTCGAGCCCCTCCATCTTCATTTTCACGATATGATAGGTCAGCTGCCGCAGTGCCTCGTTTCTCATCAGCCAGCCCGCCAGCCGGTGCCTCAGTACCTGCTTCGTGATGAGGGGTTTCCCGAAGACGATGCGCTGGCGGAGATAGTCCACTGTCATGGCAATCATGTTGTCCACACCGACGCAGGTGCCGGGCAGCACGGCAAACCGCTCGTGCTGAAACTGTTTCATCTGACAGATAAAGCCTTCCCTGTCGTCACCAATGACGTTCTCTGCAGGTATCTTTACATTGTCGAAGAAGAGCTCCGCCGTGTCGCTGCTCCGCAATCCCAGCTTGTCGAGCTTCTTGCTCACGTGGAATCCCGGCAGATTCGTAGGGACGACGAAAAGCCCGAAGGAATGATATCCCGGCTCGTCACTTGTTTTTGCGAGCAGGGTAAGATAGTCCGCCTGGGTACCGTTGGTGATATACGTCTTCGACCCGTTAAGTACATAATAGCCGTTCTTCTTTATCGCCTTTGACTTGATGGCAAATACATCGGAACCCGCATCCGGCTCGGTCACCGCGATTGCCGTCACCATGTCACCGGTGATTGCAGGCTTGAGATAGGTTTCCTTGAGGTACTCGCTCCCGAAGGCGGCGATGGCAGGTGTCGCCATATTCGTCTGCACGGCAATCGCCGTTGAGACACCCATGCCGTGGATACGGCCGATTTCCTCGAGCATGACCGTTTCATACCAGTAGTCCAGCCCCTGCCCCCCATATTTCGGATCGTACCGGATACCGAGAAATCCCAGATCTCCCATCTTTTTAAAAAGTTCATGAAGGGGTGCCGTGGTCTCTTCCCATTCATCCATGTAGGGATTGATTTCCTTATCGACAAACCGCCGTATCGATGCCCTGAATGCCTCATGAGTCTCGTCGAAATACATTCTGTATCCTCCTTGTATGATAGTACGGGGCTACTTCACCCTGAGTGCTTTCTTATCAACCTTCCCCACCGCCGTGAGAGGAATGGCGTCGGTGATTTCTATGATCTTGGGCACTTTGTACGCGGATAGATTCTCGCGGCAGTACTCCATGATTTCTTTCTTTATGTCTTCATGTCCTCTTCCCGCCGCCTCTTTCGAAAGCTGGATGACCGCTTTCACGATCTGGCTGTCGGGACGTTCCGGATTGGAGATCCCGATGATGGCGCAGAACTCCACGGCCTTATGCTGAGACAAAACCTCCTCGACCTCCCGGGAGAACACTTTGAATCCGCCCACGATGAGCATATCTTTCGTTCTGTCCGCGATAAAAAAGTATCCGTCCTCGTCCATCCTGGCCACGTCGCCCGTATAGAGCCATTTTTCATTCTCGAATTCGCGCAGGGTCCCGGCGGCATCTTCCGGTTTGCCGTGATATCCCTTCATCACCTGGGGTCCCCGGACGATGATCTCCCCCACCTCTCCCAGGAGAACCTGCTGTGTTCCCGTTTCCACGTCGACCAGCTTGAGGCGCGTTCCCGGCAGGGGTATTCCCACGGAACCGATTTTTTTCTTTCCCTTCATGGGATTCATAGTGATGATGGGGCTCGCCTCGGTCATTCCGTAGAGTTCCAGGAGTTTCCCCTTGCCGACGATGGCCTCGAGGGCGGCAATTCCCTCGGTGGAGAAGGGGGATGCGCCGGAAATGCAGACCTCGCAACGGGAGAAATCGATCTTCGAAAACGCGGGATCATTCACCAGCATCTGGTACAGTGACGGCACTTGGAGCATTATATGAGGCGGGTGCTGGCTGATCTCCTGGCACATATGTTTTGTGTTTCTCGGGTCCGGAATCAGGCACTGGGTATTGGCCGTCGCCATGGACACCATACCGAAAAAGAGACCGGCCGCGTGGAAGAAGGGAAAGCCGGAGCAGTATACATCGCTCCCCGGGGTGAGGTGCAGCCACTGGATGCACTGACTGATATTGGCGACCATGTTCCGGTGCGTGAGAACCGCTCCCTTGGGGGTGCCCGTGGTCCCTCCCGTATATTGAATCAGGCAGGTATCGTCGGGACCGATGGGGGCTTTCGGAAGTGAAGGCCGCGCCTCCGATACGATCCGCTTGAAATCGACCACCACTTTCCCCGGAATGGGGTCCACCTTTCCCATGGGAACCTTCTTCAGAAGTTTCGCCAGAATGCGTTTATGGGGAGGCAGAAAGTCGGCAATGTTGGTGGCGATAATACATTTCAGGGCGGGGACATCGTCGCGAATCTTCTGGACCCGGTTCTCGTAGATGGCATCAAGGGTGTCCAGGACCTTCGCCGAGAGATCATTCAACTGGTACGCCATTTCCTTGGGGGTGAGGAGCGGTGAGACGCCGCTGACCACACAGCCCGCACGGAAGGTTCCGGCCATGGCGATGAGATACTGCGGCGTGTTGGGAAGATTGATGCCGACGACATCGCCGGGGTTGCATCCCTTCTCCCGCAGGAACGATGCGAACCGCATCGAAAGCGTGTCCAGGTCACGGTACGTGAATGTTCTTCCGAGAAAGTGGAACGCCGCCAGGCCGGGTTTGAAATTCAGACCCCGCTCCAGCAGATCCACGTAAGTACCTTCCGGGACGTCAATGTCGGGTGCAATCCCCGCGTCATAAGACTGAAGCCAGGGCCTCTCATCATATATCGTCATGCCGCATCACCTTTCTCCGTCAGCAGCTATGCCGACCGGCAGTATCACCCCCGTCCCGGCAGGCTTTGTTATGGAACAATCGACTCCGGCATCTCGACCATCTTTGCGCGAAGGTACTCGCCCAGCGTCTTCGCCTGCGGGTCGCTCCGCAGCGATGCGGCAACACCCTCGCCGAGCACGCCCCTGATGTAAAAGTTGAGCGCGAGAAGATTGGGCATTTCGTAGCGTTCAATTTCGTACGCACTCATGTCCTTGAGGATTTCCTTCAATCTGGCGGTCGTCAGAAACTCTCTCAGAAAGGCATACGCCGCGGGTGTCTTCGCCCAGACGCCCAGATTCGCGTTGCCTCCCTTGTCACCGGAACGGGTGGCAAAGACACGGCCGAAGGGAATCTTCACGAGCTTTCCCGCCGGTGCGGGCGGAATCTTTACCGCCGGGGCTTCCGGCGCCTTCCCGGCGGACGCGGGCACCGTGAAATCGACGGTGAATTCCTCACCGTTCATGGTGATGCGCTGCGCCACGGCGCGTCCGGACACGAGGGCCGGCCAGTGAAGAATCGCGGGCGTTCCCTTCGCCGGCGGGGCCGTCGCCGTGAAGCCGGGGATATTCGCCAGCCCCAGTTCGACGATTTTCGCTGAGAGCCTGTCAACCTTCTTCTGGTCGGGGTCCATCACGGAGACGCGGAGATACGCAAAGGCTTCATCGTTGGTTGAGGGATCCTCCCTGTTTGACCGCACCAGCTGTACTTCCTCGACGGCATACTGCCCCCGTCCACCCAGATTGTCGAAGAATGCATCCTCGAATATTTTCGCCTTCTTTTCGATATCAAGGCCGGTGAGGACAATGGTCATCGAATTGCGATACCCGCCCAGGCAGTTGATGCACACCTTGGTGGTTTCCGGGGGGGCTTCACCGCGCACCCCGTCTATCTTCACGCGATCGGGGGCTTCCTGGGAGATGTTGATGGTGTCAAACCGCGCCGCCACATCGGGCGTCAGGTATTTCGGGTCTCTGATTTCGTAGAGGAGCTGCGCCTTCACTGTGTCCACCGAGACCAGTCCCCCTGTGCCGCGGTGCTTGGTAATCACCGATGAGCCGTCTTCATACATTTCTGCAATCGGATACCCCACCTTGAGAA
>JAPLJO010000064.1 GCA_026388515.1 Deltaproteobacteria bacterium
TTGACCGAGGGATGGAAGCGGAAACCGCCCTTGAAGGGGCCGATGGCGCTGCTCATCTGGATCCGGTAGCCACGGTTGATCTGCACCTCGCCACGGTCGTCCACCCAGGGAATGCGGAAAATGATCAGCCGCTCCGGTTCCACCATCCGCTCAAGTATCTTCATCTTCCGGTATTCGGGATGACGATCCAGTACGGGTTTCACTGACTCGGCAACTTCGGTCACGGCCTGCAAAAACTCAAGCTCGCCCGGATTGCACTCCTCACACATTCTCAAAAATGCTTTCATGGGATGTCTCCTTTATATCATTTCCTTTCCCCGATCGACGGGTCCGGTTATATTCCAAGGTACGCCTCGCGGATCTGCGGGTTATCCAGGAGTTCCTTACCCGTTCCTTCCTGGACGACCCGTCCATGTTCCAGGACATATCCCCGGCTGCTGAGGCTCAGCGAATGCTGCACATCCTGTTCGACCAGAAGCACTGTGGTCCCCCGGTCGGCAATTTTCTTGATTGTCTGGAATATCTCTTTGATCAGGACCGGCGCGAGGCCCAGTGAGGGCTCGTCAAGCATCAGGATTTTCGGCCGTGCCATCATGCCGCGGCCTATGGCCACCATCTGCTGCTCACCGCCGGAGAGCGTGGCGGCGAGCTGCCCTTCACGTTCTTTCAGGCGGGGCAGGAGTGCGTGGACCGCATCAAAGCCTTCCTTCATATGAGGATGGGCGCGGGGGTTGTGAGCACCGACTTCAAGATTTTCCTTCACGGTCATCAGGGTAAAGAGCCTTCTTCCCTCGGGCACATGAACAACACCCCTGTCAACAATCTGCTCGGGACGGAGGTGGTGGATCGGCGCACCGTCGAAATATATTTCTCCCGACTGCGCCCTTATCAGTCCGGATATGCACTTGAGAATCGTTGACTTGCCGGCCCCGTTGGCACCGATCATGCTGATAATCTCGCCTTCATTCACGTGCATCGAAACGTCATAAATGACCTGCACGTCCCCGTAAAAGCAATTGATGTTTTTAATTTCCAGCAATGACATAGCTTTCCCCCAGATATGCTTTGATTACCCGATCATCCTGAGACACCTCTTTGGGGGTGCCTTCCATGATCTTCTCACCGAACTGGAGCACTGCGATTCGATCCGAGAGGGCCATGATTGCCCGCATGATATGCTCGATCACAAAAATCGTGACTCCCCGGCTCCTTATACCCTGAAGTATTTCAATGATTTCATCAACTTCATTGGGACGTAGTCCGGCCATGCACTCATCGAGGAGAAGAAGCTCCGGATCGGTCGCCATGGCACGGGCGATTTCGAGCCGTTTTCTGTCCGCAATGGTAAGATTCTTCGCAAGCGTGTCCTTCTCGTCGGCAAGCCTCAGCTCCTCGAGTACCGCGAGTGCCATGTCCCGCACCTCGGCTGGCTTGGCAGAGCGCGCATACGCTCCCACCATGGTGTTGTAGAGGACCGTCTTCATCTTAAAGGGTTTCACCAGCTGGAAGGTCCTGCCGATTTTCTTTTTACAGATGTTCCATGGCTTCACTCCGGTGATTTTTTCACCCTTAAAGAAGACATCCCCCATCGTGGGCTTATAGTAGCCGGCCACGCAGTTGAAGAGGGTGGACTTGCCGGCGCCGTTGGGCCCGATGAGACCGAAGATTTCTCCCTTGTTGATTGTGAGACTTACCTGATCGACCGCCTTGAGGCCGCCGAAATGTTTCGATACGTTTTTCACTTCAAGAATCGCCGCCATTGTCTTCACCACCTTTCATCCGCGACTCACGGTGACTTTATCGAGGAACCACTTATAAAAGCGGGTGAGCGGTTCCTGAATGCCTCTCGGCTGGAATATCATCACCAGTATCAGAATCAATCCGTAGATGACCAGATGCAGACCCGGCAATACGGAACTGAGATAGATACGGGAGAATTCGCTCACCGGTCTCAGGATCAGCGCCCCGAGCACAGGTCCCGCCAGGGTTCCCCGCCCGCCGATAAGCGCGATAAAGGCAATTTCAAACGACAGGTCCAATCCCAGGATTGCCTTGGGATAGAAATAGAGCGCGAGCTGCGCATAGAAGGTGCCCGCCAGCGCCGTCATGAAGCAGCTGATGGCCATGGCGATGACCTTGTACTTCGCCACGTTGACACCTAACGCCTGCGCCGCTTCAGGCTCCTCACCACCCGCATTGAGGTAGTAGCCGATTCGTATCCGCGACATGTGCCACGTGATAAAGAGTGCGATCGCGAGCATGATGAGAATGATATAGTAGTATGGGGCCTTATCCATGAACTGAAAGTTCCAGAATGAATTGGAAAGGGGAATACAGATGCCGCGGGGACCGTTCAGCACACAGGATCCGAGTCTGTCGGTGTTTTCAACAAACACCCGGAGCCCTTCGCCGAAGGCCATCGTTGAAAGGGCGAAATACGCCCCTCTCAGCTTGAGTGTCGGCACGCCGATAATGACGCCCACGATTGCCGCAATCACACCGCCCGCGATCATCCCGAACCATGGGCTTATCCCGTAATTCACCGCGAGTATCGTGGAGGTATAGGCTCCGATACCGATATAGGCGGAATGTCCCAGGGGCAGCACGCCGGCCCATCCTCCCACCAGGTTCCACGAGGTGGTGAGATAGGCGTACCAGAAAAGGAGTATCAGTATCTGGAGGTAGGAGGGATTCGTCACCCAGAGCGGCAGCGTGAACACAGTCAGCACCGCAAGTATTTTTAATGTTCTGTCCAATGTATCTCTTGTCATGGCTGTCGGTCTCCTTTCCTACCAGTCCAGTTTCGATCCAAACAGTCCCGCAGGCTTCACGAAGAGAACCGCCAGGAAGACTACGTACACGATCAATTCCGTCCAGGTTGACGTCATGAACTGGGCCCCCATGGACTCGATAAGCCCGACGATGACGCCCCCGATCAGCGCGCCGGGAATGCTGCCAAGGCCTCCCAGCACCACAATGATGAAGCACTTCACGTCAAAGATGACGCCCACGGTGGGAAACACATAATAGAATGGAATGAGGGCGCATCCCACCACGCCCATGATCGCGGTCCCGATACCGAAGGCGATATTATAAACCCGGTACTGGTTGATGCCCATGAGGCTCGCCGCTTCGCGGTCGAGAGACGCAGCACGGATTGATTTGCCCATTTTGGTGTATTTCAGGAACCAGACAAGCGCCAGAGAAACGACGATGGTGGCGATGAATCCATAAAACTTCGGCTTCGAGATAATGAGATCACCCAGTTCGAAAATCTTTCCGGAGATCGATGTCTGAATGACCCTGTATTCCGCTCCGAAAATCATGAGGGTAACATTATCGAGAATGTACCAGACACCCGTGGTGACGATGATGACTTCCGTTGGTTCCCTGACATCGCTCTGAGCCTTGAGGACCGGTTTAATGACAATATCCTGCATCAGATACCCGAAGAAAAAGAGCGCGGGCACCACGATGACCATTGCCAGATAGGGGTGGATGCCCAGGAGCTTGACAGCCCAGTACGCGGCGTACATGCCGACCATCAGACAGGACCCGTGGGCGAAGTTGATGACCTTGATGACGCCGAAAATCAGAGTCAATCCCAACGCGGCAAGACCGTAAATCGAGCCGATGAGTGTTCCATTTACGATACCTTGAAGGATTGTATCCATAGTGACCTCGTTTCCGCTCATTGATGGGATGCCGGGTTCCGGGAAATTCCGGTTTCCCGGAACCCGGCATCTCGTATTCAGCTACACGAGACTTCTGAAACCTACTGCCTGTTACGGCATGGGAAATACCGTCTTGAATCCCTTCCGTGCCGCACTCTCGGGCCACACGGAGACTCTTTCGAGACTGTCGCCGATCATGCGGTACTGTACCATCACTATACCGGCGTTCTTGTTCTGCCCCGTCTCGTCGAACTCGACGCAGTCGTAGGACACGATCATGCCGGGGCCGGAGCAGAGTTTCGTCTTTGCCAGGGCATCCCTGATTTTTTTCGGATCCAGTGACGCGGCGCGCTCGAGTGCATCGGCAATTACGAAGACCGACGCGAAGGCGTCAACGGACTCGCCCGCGAGGTCATAGCCGTGACGTTTCTTGAATTCCGCATTCACTTCGGGAATACCGGCTTTGCCGAGGTCCGTTTCCCATTCCACGACATCGAACATGTACTCGGCATTTTTCCCACAATTCTTCCGGAACATCGGGTCCGCATGCCCGCCGCCTGTTCCCACAATGGCTTTCACCTTTACCTTCATCTCAGCCATGGTGTTGTTGAGGAGAATGGCATCGGAGGCGTTCGAGGTAAGCAGAAGTACATCGGGATTCGCCTTCTTTATCTTGAGCGCGACCGGTGTCAGATCGCTCGAGGTGCTGGGATAGGGTTCATCAAGCACGATTTTATATCCATACTGCGCCGCCAGCGGTTTCCACTGCTCGGCCATCCCGACTCCCCAGTCCCCGTTCTCGTAGACAAAGGCGATCGTCTTGAGCGACACATTTCTTGACTTTTGCATGTCATCAAGGAACTTGAACTGGTCACGGGCCCACCAGGCGTCCTTCGCGGCAATTCTGAATATGTACTTGAAACCCCGCTCCGTTATGGTATTCCTGACCGACACGGGAACGATAAAGGGAATGCCGTATTTTTCCGCAACCTGTGTTGTGGGATAGGTCACGGCGGAGTTCCAGCATCCCGACAGAATGTTGACCTTGTCGTTGTTGATCAGCTGCTCGGCCGACGATACACCGACGGTGGGGTCACTCTTGCTGTCCACGTAGATGTTGACGAGCTTCGCCCCCCCGAGTGACTTGATGCCGCCCGCGTTGTTGATCATTTCCGTTGCTAAATCGCAGGCGTACTGGTTCTGGACACCGACCGATGCCGACGGGCCCGACAACGGAATTATGTTACCGATCTTAACGACATTTTCCTTCGCCGCAATGGCTGTACCGGCAGATACTGCCATTACCACAGCGAAGAGAAGCGCCGCGACTCCGAAAAAACCATTTCGCCACAGACTTGTTCTCTTCATACGTTTCTCCTCCATAGGTCTAAAGTGAAGTATGTCCCCCTTGAAAAAAGGGTCTTAATATCCTCCGCTCACCGCTCCCGTGAATCGCCGCCCGTGATGCCCTCGTGAGGTTTTACGAAAATGTCACTCATGGCATCCATGACCCCCGTGAGGTGAGATTTGGATTGTTACTTTTTTAAAGACGCAAAAGCCTCATCAATAATCGAAATTCCCCGGTCGAGTTCCCTGTCGGTAATGACAAGCGGCATCAGGCACCGGATGACGTTGGAGTAGGGGCCGCAGGACAAAAGTACGAGCCCTTTCTCGAAGGCGAAGGCCACGATATCCTTCGCTGCGTCGGCGTCGGGCTTTTTGGTGACCCGGTCCTTGACGAGTTCCATTGCCACCATGGGACCTTTGCCCCGGATGTCGCCGATTACCTCGTATTTCTTCTGCATCGCGCCGAAAGCCTTCCAGAGTTTTTTACCCAGGTCCTCACCTTTCTTGAGGAGCTTCTCCTCCTCAAATATATCGAGTACCGCATTCGCGGCGGCGCAGGCGACGGGATTGGCGCCGTAGGTGCCTCCAAGGCCTCCGGGATGGATAGAATCCATGATTTCCGCCTTCCCCACCAGTGCGGCGAGCGGCATGCCGGCGGCGAGACTCTTCGCCACGGTAATCATATCCGGCTCAACACCCCAGTGTTCGATGGCAAAGAATTTTCCGCCCGTTCTTCCCACGCCCGCCTGAATCTCATCGGACACGAAGAGAATGCTGTTATCTTTACAGATCTGCGCGAGCTTCGGGAAATACTCGGGAGGAGGAGTGATGAAGCCACCCTCGCCCTGCACCGGTTCCGCAATCACCGCTGCCGTGGTTTCCGGTGCGCACTCCCCGAACATCTCGTCCTTGAGATAGTCGGCGCAGGCAATGCCGCACTTCGGATATTCACAACCGAATGGGCACCGATAACAGTAGGCGTAGGGCATGCGGTAGACCTCCGGCGCAAAGGGCCCGAATCCCAGCTTGTATGGCTTTACCTTGCCAGTCATGGTCATGGTGAGAAGCGTCCGCCCGTGGAAGGCGTGCTCAAAGACAATGATGCCCGTTTTTTTTGTGTAGTAGCGTGCGACTTTCACCGCGTTTTCCACCGCCTCGGCACCGCAGTTGACCATGAATACCTTTTTGGGGGACGGGCCGGGAGCGAGAGCGCACAGGCGTTCTCCCAGTCTCACCGCGGGCTCATAGGGAAGCACCATAAAACAGGTGTGGGTGAACTTTTCTGCCTGATCCTTTATCGCCGCCACCACCTTCGGATGGGAGTGCCCCACATTCATGACGCCTATGCCGCCCGCAAAATCGACATACTCACGGCCCTCGACATCGGTAACAGTGGCTCCCTTTGCATGAGCGATAAACGCCGGTTTTCCACCGGTGAAGGACTTTGCGAGTACCGCCGATCTTTTTTCAACTAATGTTTTATTGTCCATTCGATCCTCCTTCTCGAATCAAGGATTAACTGATTGCCGTGTGCTGGACATTGCCTGATCCTTGATCCTTTATTACAGTGCGGCCTTGTAAATCGCCTTGGCATCGTCAAGGGTGAGCGTCCGCGGGTTGTTGGCGAGCAGCCTGGTCACTTTCATGACGCCCTCGGCGAGCATGGGTATATCCTTTTCCTTTATTCCATACTGCGACAGGTGCCGCGGGACCCTGATATCGTCCGCCAGCCGGTCAATCGCCTCGACGACTCTGTCCACGATGTGAAGATCATCCATTCCCGCGGTGGGAATGCCGAAGGGTTTCGCGATTCCCGCGAACTTCGGGAGATTCCCCAGGACATTGAAGCGAATGACGTGGGGAAGCATGAGCGTGTTCGCAATGCCGTGAGGAATGTGAAATTCCGCACCGATCGGATAGGCAAACGCGTGCACTGCCGTCACACCGGCGTTCGCAAAACCGATTCCCGCAAGCAATGCGCCTTCCATCATGGCGGTCCGCGCGGGCAGGTTGTCTCCCTTCGCGTAGGCGGTTCTCAGGTTTTCGTAAATGAGCCCCATGGCGCGCAGGCAGAACATATCCGTCATTCCGTTTGCATTGATGGAAGTATACGCCTCGATCGCATGAATGAGGGCGTCCATACCGGTCGCCGCCGTGACCGGAGGCGGGAGCTTCAGCGTGAGTTCGGGATCGAGAAAACCGGCGGCGGGATAGAGGTGCGGGCTCACCACGCCCTTTTTGAGTTTCTCTCCTTCGTCGGAAAGGATTGCAATCGGGGTGACTTCGCTTCCCGTCCCCGCCGTGGTGGGGACCATGACGGTCGGAATGCCCGGTCTGGGCACCAGGTTCACGCCGAAGTATTTCCCGATGGGGCCTTCGTTGGTCAGCATGATAGCGGTGGTCTTCGCGATATCGATGGGGCTCCCGCCGCCGAGACCGACAAGGAGCTTTGTCCTTTCCTTTTTCGCCATGGCCACGCAGTCGGCGACAATCTCGTACCGGGGATCGGGTTCCACGCCGTCAAAAACCGCGTAGCTGATTTTCGCCGCTTTCAGCGATTCCTCGACGGGCTTTGCCAGTCCCGCACCGATCACTCCTTTATCGGTGACGATCAATACTTTTTTAATTCCCCTGTTTTTTATTTCATCCCCCAGGGACTTTATGGAGCCGGGTCCCATGACAATCCTGGGGGTGGTGGTGAAAATCTGTACCATCATTCATTCCTCCTTCCGGAAATATGAGGCATCCCGCAGCATGTGCGGCTGCCATTCTTCATCGCATGCGTGCCCTGGTATTCCATGACGTTCACCGCTTGTAGATCCTCGAGAATTCCTTTCTGAGTTCTTCCCTGAAACCGGGGTGCGCAATCGCAATAAGCGCCTCGGCCCGCTGGGGCACGGACTTTCCCCTGAGATCGGCAATGCCGTATTCCGTCACCGCGAAGTGGATATCGGTCCGCGTGGTGGTGACCACGGCACCCTCATCAAGATGGGGAACAATCCGCGAGAGCGTTCCCCTGGACGCCGTTGAATGAAATGCCAGAATCGAGCGGCCGCCCTGTGACCACGCGGCGCCACGAATAAAATCGGCCTGGCCGCCGGTCCCGCTGAACTGTCGGTACCCGATGGACTCCGAACAGGCCTGTCCGGTGAGGTCAATCTGCAGTGCCGAGTTGACTGATACCATGTTGTTGTTCCGTGCTATCATGGCGGGGTTATTGGTGTAGTCGACGGGAAACATTTCCACCATGGGATTGTTGTGTACGAACCGGTAGAGCTTCTCCGTTCCCATGAAGAACGTCGCCACCATTTTGCTGGTGTGGAAGTTCTTCCGCGTGCAGGTGATGACACCTTCATTCACCAGATCCACCACACCGTCCGAGAACATCTCGGTGTGAATGCCGAGCTCTTTTTTATCCTTGAGAAAGCCGAGAATCGAATCGGGAACCGCACCGATGCCAAGTTGGAGGCAGTCGCCATCCCTGATGAGTTCGGCACAGTAGCCGCCAATTTTTTCATCGATGTCAGAAATTTTCGGCGGCTGAAGGATAATGGGCTTCGAAGCGGTTTCAACAATGCAATCGATGCGGGACACATGTATGAAGGCATCCCCCAGCGTCCGGGGCATATGGGGTGTCACCTCAGCGATGACGAGCGCTGAGCTTTCCGCCGCTGGTTTGGTGTAATCCACCGATACTCCAAAGGAGCAGAATCCATGCTCGTCGGGCGGCGAGAGCATGCAGAGCGTTACGTCGACGGGCAGTATTTTTTTGGTAAAAAGACGCGGTATCTGGCTGAAGTGGGAAGGAGTGAACATCGCACGTCCGTCATGGATTGCCTTCCTCGATGTTGCCCCCGCGAACAGTGAATTATGGATGAAATGCGGTGAGTTCTCGGGTAGACAGTACTCGGAAGGACCCATCGCTACCATATGAACAATCTCCACGTTCTCATAGGCATCCTTATTCTCAACCATGGCCTTGAGGAGCACCTCCGGTGAACCGCAGGCATGCCCCACGACAATTCTGTCACCCGATTTGATGCGCCGCACCGCCTCCGCGGCGGTAGCCAGTCTGCGTTTATATATCTCCTCCCAGCCCATGAGTTGCACGACCTCCTTCTCAGTTCCCGGTTGCCTCGGTGATGAATCGTTCCACGTCATCCTCACTTTTAATATAACGGATGGGACGGCCTTTGAACGACGCGGTATCGACACAGGCGGTGGCGCATCCCGTCACGACAAGTACAAAGTCACAATCGACACAATCGGAGGACACGAATTCAATTTTATCTCCCAGGCGTTCTCTGATGCGTTCGACGGCGGCGACCCTGTGGTAGCCCGCCCTGCACCCGCCGCAGTATTTCAGCCCGACCTTCAGCTCAGGTGATCTCCCTTTTCGATTCCGCACAGCTCTTTCGCGGTGGTTTTCTTCCCCTCCATGTTGACGAGGCGGCTTATCATGATCCGCTGCGCCTGGGGCGAGCCGGCACCGTGCATCGACTCGGTGAGATAGCCGACTGCTGCTGTTCCCAGCGTAAGATTTTCGATGAGCCGGAGAATCCTCATGCGATGCTCCGTGGGAATATCGCTTTTCCCCTTGAAATATTTCTCGACCCATCTGCCAACCTCCGGTGAGGCGAGATCGGCCGCCGACGGCAGTGTCACCATCAATCCGCCGGCGATATCCTGGGCAAGCCTGGCAATCTGGTAGGGAAACCGCGTCACGTTGTGCTTGTGGATATTGGCAAGCAGCACATCAACGAGGTAGGTACCGCTCGGTTCGCGATGCCCCTCGGAGGCACAGGCGATGCACCCGCAGTAGAGGGTTTCATTCAGGTGATTCATCTCGACGATTTTGTCCTTCACGTGGGAGGCGCGGTCGGCGCCGTTGTACTCCGCAACGACCTGCGTCGCACCGATGAGCACGTCGCCCACGCCGACCTTGCAGGCGTAACTCTGGCGGTGGTAAGCCGCGAAGCTCTCCACGAGCTGGGTCGTGAAATCGTACTCTTTGTACATGAAGACCCGGTCCCAGGGGACGAATACTTTGTCGAGGACCACCAGCGCTTCGTGGCCGCCGTAATGCATGTTTCCGCGGTCTATGGTCATACCCTCAATTTTTCTCGTGTCGCAGGACTGGCGTCCCATGATGTAGGTGATCCCCGGGGCGTCGCTCGGGAGCGCGAAGGCGACGGCGTAATCCTTGTCCTCGGCCCTCATGGTAATGGTGGGCATGATGATGATTTCGTGGGAGTTGACCGCACCGGTCTGGTGTGCCTTGGCGCCGGAAACGACAATGCCGTCCTTTCGTTCTTCCACCACATGAACGAAGAGATCGGGGTCTTTCTGCTGGTGGGGCGCCAGAGAACGGTCGCCCTTCGGGTCGGTCATTGCGCCGTCGCATACAAAGTCGTTTTCCTGCACGTATTTGAGGTATTCGATGAAACGCGTGTAATACCGGGTGCCGTATTTTTTATCGATGTTGTAGGTGACGATGGAAAGGGCGTTCATGGCATCCATGCCGACACAGCGCTGGAAGCAGCAGCCGGTCTTGAACCCGAGCAGTCTTCCCATCTTGCTCTTCTTGAGAAGATCCGTGGTGCTCTGATGAATGTGGCAGAATCGATTGATTTTTTTTCCGGTGAGGTGAGACGTGGTCGTCATCAGGTCTTCATATTCTGGCCGGTGTGCGAGTTCATAGGTCATGGCGACGGCATTCATGGAAGGACGGATGATGGGATCATCAACGGGATTCGCGACTTTCCTGCCGAACATGTAGACCTGCAGGTTTAACTTGCGAAGACTCTCCTCATACTCTTTTGCATTCATCAGCTTGCTCATGGGGGCCTCCTCACACATTCAGGCGAAAACAGTTTCTATCAATGACCATCCGGCATCATAACACCGGAAAACACACCGTGAACTGATACAACATCCGTGCCATTAAACACATATATCACCAATACTGGAAATAAATCATTTAATAATATGTAGTTACACATCAGCGACTGCTGAAGCAGCATACCTGGAGACAACTCGTTGAGCCAAAATATCGATGCAACAATGCATTACACAAAAGATATGTTAAGATTAACTATATGTAATTTAAAAATAAATACTCAAATAAGAAGAAATGGTGCAGAACCGCAACACGAAAGGGAAGACTAACTTATATGAAGGTTTATTATATGTTTATCACCATTTTTTCAATTAGTTACGTCAATAGAATGTCAGTAATGCAAAGTTGCATCGCAAATTTTCAAGTGCGGTCATAAAGGACATACACACCTATTTTGCAGGCTTCTTAAGTTTTCTCGTGAGCGTGGATGGATCAATGCCGAGATGAATCGCCGCTTTTCTCGCGCTTCCATGCTTTTTTACGGCATCCTTTATAACAGCCATCTCTACTTCTTCGAGATGATCCTTCAGGCTCATACCGCCGACCAGGGGCTTGCCCCTCGTTTTTTCCGACAGTTCGATGGGCAGGTGATGGGGATAAATGACCGTATCCGGCGTCACCACGACCAGTCGTTCAATCACGTTCGCCAGCTCCCGGACATTCCCGGGCCATCGATACTGTCGTATCATATCGAAGGCTTCCCTGCTGAGGATCAGGCTCTTTCCGTGCTTCTGATTGAAGTTCTTCAGAAAGAGATTGATAAGATAAGGAATGTCGTCGCGGCGTTCCCGCAGGGGCGGGATGTAAATGGGAACCACGTTGAGCCGGTAATAGAGATCGGCGCGGAACGTCTTCTTGTCTATCAGTTCCTTCAAATCCTGGTTTGAGGCGCAGATAAGCCGCACATCCACCTTTTTGGGGGTTGTTCCTCCCACACGGGTTATCTCGAAATTCTGCAGCACCCTGAGGAGCTTTGACTGAAGCACCATGGGCATCGATTCCACTTCATCAAGGAAGAGCGTCCCTCTGTCGGCAACCTCAAAAAGCCCCGCCTTCCCCTCCCGCTTGGCACCGGTAAATGCACCCTTGTCATACCCGAAAAGCTCGCTCTCCAGAAGCGTCTCAGGTATGGCGCCGCAGTTGATTTTGACGAATATGCCACTTTCCTGGCGATTCGATTTATAGTGTATTTCTTCGGCGATCCGGTCCTTCCCCACGCCGGTCTCGCCGTAAATCAGGACCGTGGCATTCGTACCGCTCACGCGCTCTACCAGATCATATACACGGAGCATCGCCTCAGAAACCGTAATGAGATCACCGTCGCGCATGGACAGTCGCTGGAGCTCCTGGAGCCTCTCCTTGTAGGCCGTGGTAAGGCCGAGTGTCGCCTCGAGGCGCCTGCTCAACTCGACAAGGTCGGTCATATCGCGGACATTGGTCACTATCATTATTATTCGGCCGTCTTTATCAAAGATGGGATTCCCCGTCACCAGTATATCCTTGCCCGATTTCAGCGTCTGCCTGATGGTGACCACCTCTTGCTTGTCCAGGACCTTGAGGGATACGCTCTCGTCATAATATCCTTCACGGACCAGGTCCCTCATATTGCGTCCCAGAACTTCCGCAACTCTGATGCCTGTGATTTTTTCGTAGGCCGAGTTCACCATGACGGTGTTTGCATCTCCATCGGTGACGTAAATGCCATCATAGGACGAGTCTATGATTGCCTTGACCTCATCGGCGTATTTCCGAACTGTGAAAAGATCTTCCGCCAGCTTCTCGTACGCATCCATGCTCTGAAACACACTCACCACCCCGATGATTTCTCCGTCCCGTCGCAGGGGAGTCCGGTGGCTGATAATACTTCTCCCCAAGTAGTGGACCGGCACATTCAACTGGGATTCGCCCGTTTCTATGATTTTTTTATAATCCCCCCACACGTGGGGATCGAAATCCGCCATATTGATTGTGCCGGACTCGAACTGCCCCTCAAATTTTACGAGCATGAGCGCCATGGGATTGGCATAGAGGATCACGCCATTTCTATCGGCAGCAAGAATGCCGAAATATGCGGATTCCACCAGTGCATGGCACAG
>JAPLJO010000030.1 GCA_026388515.1 Deltaproteobacteria bacterium
CGGCCGTATTGCCGCCGCTGCGGAGTACAGGTACGCCGAGAGCGCCCCCGTTGCCACGAGGGTATTCATGTCTGATGTTTTATGCCGTGCCGCCTTCCATGCCCCGATAAGAAATCTGTCTCCCACCCAGAAGACGACCGGCGTGGTGAGAACAAGAAGCACATAGAGCATTACCCGTTCGGGTATGAAGGAGAGAAAGGAAAACCAGCCCTGCATGGTTCCCATGAAGGTGAGGACACAGAGCACCGCGCCCGCGCTTACCTTGATGATGAGTTCCCTGATTTCGTTGCGGCGGGCGGCCTCGATGGGATCTTCAGCGGTCTCCCCCGAGACACCGAGAAACTGATAGCCCGCATCGGTCACGGCCGTTTCTATGGCGGAGAGGGGAACCGCGTTTGTCCCGTGGGTGATGGTTGCCTTCGAAGTGGCGAAATTGACCGCGGCGTCCATGACACCGGGGACCGCCTTCAGGGCGTTTTCGACACGTCTCACACAAGCAGCGCAGGTCATGCCGCCCACGTGGATGATGTCCTTAGACAGTTTCGTATCCTGCATTTTTTATCCGTTCGCGGATTATGTTTATATCAACCGGTGCGGTCTCCTCGAAGGTCGCCTCACCGCTCTTCAAATCGACGGAGACCCTGGTGATGCCTTCAATCGAAGAGAGCGCCTTCGTGACCGCCATGACGCAATGATTGCATGACATTCCTTTGATTTTGATTGTTCTCATATTGTTCCTCCCTCCTCCGCTCAGTGCAGAAACTGCCTTTTCCAGAACGCAAGGATTCCTTCCCTGCCGAATGCGATGTTCACCAGCTCCCAGCCGTGTGTGCCCTCCTCGTTGAGAATGCCGGTGAGCGTGCCAAGCTGGTCTTTCGGTACGTCCGAAAGGCTGCATGCCGCCTCCTCGCTGCAGAAGAAGACGACCTCGCGGAACGCCTCCGCCGGATGAGCGGTTATCCTGTATTCATAGTGCTTCATGATTCATTCCTCCCGCCACGGGCGGCGCCGATGCCGCCCCGTATTTTCTTTTTAATGATGATAAGTTAACAACGAATCACAGTGAGTCAATCCTACCTTCCCTTGCGCTCCATTATTCTCTTTTTCCTCCATCGGTGCGAGAGATTTTTTCTTGAAATAGCCCTGACGATACGATAAGGTCATCGCCGCAACGGGCGGTTAACTCAGCGGGAGAGTGCTACCTTCACACGGTAGAAGTCACTGGTTCAAATCCAGTACCGCCTACCATGAGAATTCAAGGGGTTATGGTTTTTGCCGTAATCCCTTTTTCTTTTTTTGCTTCCATTCTGCCTCCATTGTATTTGACAATTTACACATATTTGTGTAGTGACATAATATGAAAAGGCGGGAACTGGAGCAGAAACTGCAGAAGCTTGGTTGGAAGTTGGCTCGACACGGAAGCAAACATGACATTTGGATAAATAATGAGTGTGAGATAGCAGTACCGCGGCATAATGACATTAATGAATATACCGCCAAAGCAATACTTAAAGAAGCAAAAGGAGATAACTGATGCGTTTTGCAGGACGTATTTTCAAGTCTGGTAAATATTGGGCCATCGAAGTACCTATTCTAAATGTAGTCACTCAAGGGCGCACGAGAAAAGAAGCCTTTGAGATGATCGCTGATGCGATTGAATTACTTGTTAATAAAAAGGGATTCAAAATCGAGGTATTTCATGGAAAGGGAGAATACTTTGAGATCAGTTCTTCGAACCAGGCTGCATTAAGTGCATTTTTACTTCGCCGGCAACGGATAAAGCGGGGATTAACCCTGGCAGAGGTTACAAAACGATTACGTGCAAAGTCACATAATGCGTATGCGCGATACGAACAAGGCAAATCTGTTCCTACCATTGAGAAGTTCAGCCAATTATTATCGGCTGTTTCGTCGAGTAAGGAATTTGTACTGATAGAGAGTCAGCAAGACTAAAAATCAGTATCAAGACAATCTCACCGACTGCTTACAGTGGCGACTTATGTTGGCGTTATGCAGAAACTGATTCAATAGTAGTGAGAATGGTAGAAGTTTATCACCAAGAAGAAATTCCAATCCCCGTCAAAAAATCCGAACTCTACTCCTCCTCACCGGAAAGCACGATCCTGCAGGAGTGAGCTTCAATCCGGAGCTTTTTAATTTATTATCAACATCTTGACTTTTTTACGAAACTGTCCGATGTGATTGAGTAAATTGGGTTGAAGAATAGAAAATCTTTTAATATATAGTGGTTACGCGCCATACACGTGTTTTAACGATAGAACCGTATCACTTTTGGATCAGCCGGCGGCATCATCGACTGGAGTTGAACGCGACACCGTTAGGTCACGCAAGCTGGAGCTATTGAATTGCCCGCAGCAACACTATTTCAACCGACAAAATCAAGATTATTTACAGCGGGCATTTATTGTGTTAGGTAGCTCTTGCATTTTCCATCTGCCCGATTGTCAGGGAGGATATCATCTATGAGATTCATACCGAGGGAAGAAAAATTTTTCGATCGCTTTGAGGAGCTTGGGCGGAAAGCTGTTTCTGAACATTCTTGAAAATTACGAACACTCCGAGGAAAGGCTTGCGCGGCTCAAAGAGATTGAGCATGAGGCGGATAACATCACCCACGAAATCTATCAGAAAATGCACCGGACCTTCCTCACCCCCTTCGACCGGGAGGACATTTATGCGCTCGCCAACAAGCTCGACAGCATTCTCGATATGATAGAGGCGTCCGCCATAAGGATGAGTCTTTACAAGATCAAAGTGCCCGCCCCCGAGCTTAAGGAACAGGCCAGGATTCTCAATCAATCCATTGCCATTATAAAGAAAATTGTACACGCACTCCGGAACATGAAAAACTCTAAGATGATTCTCGATGCCTGTGTGGAAATCAATACCCTGGAAAACGAGGGGGATACTGTACTCCGGGAGGCTATGGTCCGCCTTTTCGAGCGCGAGCAGGACACCAAGGAGCTGATCAAGTGGAAGGAGATCTTTGAGCGCATCGAGGAAGCCACGGATATTTGTGAAGACGTATCAAACATTGTGGAAGGAATAGTCCTGAAGCATGGTTAGCTCATCGCTTCTTCTTGTCATCTTTATTGTTGCCATTGCGCTTATCTTCGATTTCATCAACGGTTTTCATGATGCCGCCACCTCGATTGCGACGGTCGTCTCAACCCGTGTTCTTTCCCCACGCCAGGCAGTGATATGGGCGGCCTTCTTCAATTTCGTGGCCGCCTTTTTTCTGGGGGTTCAGGTTGCGAAGACCGTGGGGACGGGCATCATACATACATCGATAATTGATAATTATGTTATCCTTGCCGCCCTCGGAGGCGCCATTGCCTGGAATCTCATCACCTGGTGGCTGGGATTGCCCAGCAGTTCTTCCCATGCCCTCATCGGCGGCATGATTGGGGCTGGTCTTGTAAAGGGGGGAATGGCAGCTCTGGTGTGGTCGGGCATCATCAAGACTGCAAGTTTTATCGTGCTTTCCCCGGCCATCGGTTTAGTTCTCAGCATTGTATTGATGGTGCTGGTCATGAATCTGTCGCGGTACAGCACGGTGAGCAGGTCGGACCGGTTATTCAGAAGACTGCAGTTGGTCTCCGCCGCCGTCTACAGTATCAGTCACGGTATGAACGACGCACAGAAGACCATGGGGATCATCGCCGTGGTCCTCTTCAGCAGCGGCTATATGGGGTCGTCGTTCCATATTCCTTACGGGGTTATCATGCTCTGTTATCTGGTGATTGCCCTGGGGACTATGGCGGGGGGATGGCGAATTATCAAGACCATGGGGATAGGGATCACGAAACTTCAACCCATGGGGGGCTTCTGTGCACAGACCGCCGCTGCCATTTCCATTATCGGCGCCTCGCTGGCGGGTATTCCCGTCTCTACGACCCACACGATTACCGGTGCCATCGTGGGGGTGGGGGCAACAAGGAGACTGACGGCGGTTCGCTGGGGTGTGGCGATCGAGATTGTGTGGGCATGGATTTTAACCCTTCCGTTGTCAGCACTTATGTCTGCGGCGATTTATCTGTGCCTGATTGCCGTTTTCTAATCGTTTAATTCCGCCTGCAATTATCCGCTTTTCTGTTTGTCAGGTACGCCCCTGAGATAACCAGGACGGCGCCGGTGATGAGCGAGATATCCGGTTTTTCATTCAGTATCACCCATGCCATGATGACGGCGCACACGGGCACGAAGTTGATGAATATGGCCGCCCGCGAGGCGCCGATTTTTTTCATGCCTTCATAGAACCATGTGAATCCGAGGACGGTTCCGCAAAAACCAAGGTAGGCGATAGCGTACCAGTCAATCGCAGCCCAGGTGGTGAATTCCGGAATGATTCCCTCGAAGAGGGCGAAGGGTAGAAGCATGAGCGCGCCCGCGATTGAAGAGTATGTCACGACCGCCATGGGGGAGAGTCTCTCCATGGTCATCTTGCCGATGAGCGCATAGAACACCCAGCTCGCGACGCACCCGATGAGAAAAAGTTCTCCGAGACCTATCCCTCCCCTCACGAGCGTGAATACGTCCCCCCTCGATATGACGAGAGCGGCGCCCGCAGCGCAGAGCAGGACGCCGAGCCAGTTGAGGAGCGTGAGTTTTTCCCTGAAGATGTAGTGAGCGGCAAGGGAGATGAAGATGGGGTTGGTGGCGATGATGAGGGATGCACGGCTCGCCGTCACCGTTTTCAGCCCCGTGAGAAAAAGGACATTGTACGCAAATATCCCCGTCAATCCGAGAAGCACGATTGAAACGATGTCGAGCCGATTCAGCCGGGGGAGGCCCCCCTTCTCTCTCCTGAGAAAAATGACGAGAAAGAGTGAAGCAATAGCGAATCGCAGGAACGCGGCGCTGAAGGGCCCCACGTCCCGTGCGACGATGCGTCCCGCAACGAATGTCCCGCCCCAGAAGAACGCGGTGAGAAGCAGCTTTATGTAGACCATAGGGACGTACCGTCTTTGCATACCACTTACAGGAATTGTGCGGCGATCCAGTACAGCAGCATTCCCACAATCACCGTCCCGGCAAGCGACCGGGTCTTCACGGCGAACAGCAGGGTCGGCACGGCGACGATGAGCTCCGGGCGCAGAAAGTCGAGCCCGCGCGGCTCTCCCGCGGTCACGAGCATGGGGAATATGAGCGCGCTCAGTATGGCCGCCGGTATGAAGTCGAGCCATTGTGCAAACCACCGGGGAAGCGCTTTCTGTGAGAGAAAGATAAGCGGAATCCACCGGGGGATGTACGTGACGATTCCCATTCCCGCGACGAGAAGAACGTACTCAGAGTTCACCGGAATGCCCTCCTTCGTCATGGCTTTGTTCAGTGTGTGTAAGCGCGACGCCCGCGGCAGCGGCGATGATCGAGGCGATGATGACGTGAAAATTTCCCGGGAAGGCAAGGGAAAGCGCGACCGCGATAATCCCCGAAAGGACTGCGACGTAGACGTGAAGGCGGCTGCCGCACTGGAAAATCAGAAGACAGATGAACATCGCCGGAAGCGCATAGTCGAGACCGAAGGACCCGGCGGGGATATATCTCCCGCCGTACGCCCCGGCCATGGTGCAACCGATCCAGGAGAGGTTTGCCGTGTGGTTGAGGACGAGGGCGCGGCGCCAGTCCCAATCCTCTCTCCTGAAACGGGCGATGTTCATGGCAAAGCTCTCATCGGTGACGCCGTAGGCATAGAGCGAGAGCCACCCCCTGCCGGGGTTTTTCAGAAATGGCGCCAAAGCTGAGCTCATCAGCAGGTGCCGCAGATTGACGGCAAAGGTGGTGAAGATGATGGAGGCGATTCCCGCCCCCGCGCCGAGCATGGATACGGCGATGAACTGGGAGCTCCCGGCGTACACCAGAAGCGACATGAGGCCGGTCTGCAGAGTCGAGAGCCCCGCCTTCTGGGCGATGACGCCGAAGGCAAAACCGATGGCGAGATAGCCGAGACAGATGGGCCAGGCCCCCGCGATGCCGTCCCGCAGTATTCCTGTGGTTGAGTTTTTTCCTGTGTCCGTCATGAAGCATCCCGAAGCCTGCGCCGCAACGATGAGGAAGAGAACGCAACGCGGAAGATGGACTTTTTACGAAGCCATGAATGATGGTTTGGTGACATACTATAGTAGCTCATGTTAGTCAAAAGGACTTTCCACCCGCGGCATTGACAGGGCGGTAGGCGTCATGTATAGGCACGGGGTGTAAAGAGTAAAAGGAAATCACCGCCGATATCATTTCGCGCTCCCGGTAGAAAGGCATCCCTGCATGGAGAAGCATCGCATAATGGGCATACTGCTCTCCGGGGGTGGGGCGAGGCGGATGAACGGCGCCAACAAGGCCTTTCTCGGGATAGGGGGGGAGCGCCTCATCGATCGCAATGTCCGTCTCTACAGGGAACTCTTCGATGAGGTGATTCTCGTTACCAACAGCCCCCGGGAGTACCTCGATCTCGACCTTACCATCGTAACGGATATCGTGAAGGGCAAAGGGCCCCTGGGAGGAATCTACACGGGGCTCTTTTTCTGCCGTTCCGATCACGCCTTCGTCGCGGCTTGCGATATGCCCTTCCTGAACGGAGACTTCATCCGCTTCATGACGGAACAGGTCCGCGGGCATGACATTGTCGTTCCCGAGATGCCCGACGGCCTCCAGCCGCTCCATGCCATCTACTCGCGGAAATGTCTTCCCGCCATACGCAGGTGTGTCGATGAGGACAGGCTCAAAATTACAGGTTTCTACAAGCGTTATAAGGTGCACCGCATCCAGGCGGATGATGTCACGCGGTTCGATCCGGAAGGACGTATGTTTCTGAACATCAATGCGCCGGAAGACCTCGTAAATATCTGAAGATTTGTATTTATTTGAGTTTGACATGAGGTGCAATTTCGGTTAGGTGACACGTTAATTTTGTTTCAGATAAGGGGATTAATTTCGCAGCACAAGGAGGGTCTCATGGCAGAGCAGAAACCGATGAACAGATGGCTTGTGGTAGTTGGTGCAATTCTGATTCAGTTGTGTCTCGGCGCAATATACGCGTGGTCGGTGTTCACACCGAAGTTGACCATGCCCATCGCCAAAGGCGGTATGTATGGATTCAGCGCCGCCCAAGCGAACTGGATATTTTCCGTTGGCCTTCTTGTCTTTGCCACCACGGTAATCCTCGCGGGAAGGCTCATGGGAAAACTGGGACCGCGGAAACTCGCGATGGCAAGCGCCGTCGTCCTGGGAGCGGGTTATATGCTGGGGGGCCTGCTCGGAAACACCTTTGCCATGCAGCTCATCTTCATCGGCATCATCGGCGGATTCGGCATCGGTCTGGGGTACGTGGTTCCCATCGCCGTCGGCGTGAAGTGGTTCCCCGACAAGAAGGGGATGGTAACCGGTCTTGCAGTGGCGGGGTTCGGCTTTGGCGCAATGATCTGGGTCAAATCAGCGGACACCTGGTTCAATCTTCTTGACACCCTCAATTTATTCGATCTCGGCGGCGTGCAGAGCACCTTTCTGCTCTATGGATTCATCTTCTTTATATTCATTCTTTTGGGAAGCATCGTCATGATGGATCCTCCCGCAGGCTGGCTTCCGGAAGGATGGAAACCCCCTGCGCCGTCGGCCGCGGGAACAGCCGCCTCGGGAATGCTCGATTTCCAGCCTTCGGAAATGATCAAGACTCCCCAGTTCTACATCCTCTGGTTCACCTTTCTGGTATCCGCCATGGCCGGCCTCATGATCATCGGGAATATAAAGCTCTTCGGCATCGACGCCATGAAAGCAGCCGGCGTTCCCGTCGCGGAAGCGTCGGCGATTACCGGAACGGCGCTGGCATTTCTTGCCATCTTCAACGGTCTCGGGCGGATTGTCTGGGGGACCTTATCGGATAAAATCGGAAGGAAAGTGGCCATTCTGCTCATGCTCCTTTTGCAGGCCATCATCATGTTCCTTTTCTACAAGATGGGCAGCGTTTCGGCCACACTGATTGCCGGCGCCTGTATCATCGGGTTCAATTTTGGAGGAAACTTCGCACTCTTTCCTGCGGCAACGGCGGATTACTTCGGGAATAAAAATGTGGGGCTCAACTATGGATATATACTCCTGTCCTACGGTATTGCAGGCGTTGCGGGCCCCCAGATCGCCGCATACTTCAAGGATGCTGCCAAAGGGAACCCCGATCCCGCATTCTGGATAAAACCTTTCACCATTGCGGCTGTTGCCTGTGTAGCCGGCGTGATATTGATGGCCTTTGCAAAGCCGCCCAAAAAGGTGTGACGAACGAGAGGCAAAAAAGCCGGCCAGAAATGGCCGGCTTTTTTATTGGGTGCGCCCGGCAGGGCGCCGTCCATACGGATTTCCTTATTTGTTACTCCCCGTCATTCCTGTATGGTTTTATACGTCCAGTTATAGGTGAGATCGAACTCCTCGCCCTTGCCGTTGTCGTCATAGTCGGTCTTCTTGCTTTTCAGTTGCCCGTCATCGTAGTAATCGTAATATACCACTGATTCGAATTTCCCGTCTCCGTCCTCATCGACCTTATCCCTTATAAGCCTGTTGCCGGTGTCATAGGAAGAATAGGTGACCGATACCACCGTCCCGTCTTCGACATCGCCGAGCAATCCCCGAATAAGAGTTTGATTGCCGTTTCCATCGTACTCGTAGGCGTAGGAGAAGTCCGTCTCGCCGTTATTGTCAAGGTCCGTGCCCGCCGATTCTATGTACCAGACCCCTCCCACCTCCACGTAGGTATAAGAGGATGCCGAGTAGGGTTCGGTCTCATCGCCGAAATAGTATTTCACGTTTTCGAGGTTACCCGTCGTATCGTTATTAGAAAAGATATTGGTATATTCAAAGGTGCCGTCGGCGTTTTCGTCGAGCTTTTCAATCGTCATTTTCCATTTGCCTGAAATCTCCTCGTATTCATAGAGGAAGCGCTGCTCCTCGGTGAATGTCGCCCCATCATAGCTCGAATCGGCTTCTCTTTTTATGAGGTTGCCGTTTGCATCATAAAAAAACTGCGCCGCCTCGAGTTTCCCCTCTTTGATTTTATCGTAGACGGCCATGGTTTTCAGGTTCCCGCTGTTGTAGGTGTAGGTGTAGGACCAGTCAAGTGTGCCGTCGCCATCGCTGTCTTCCGATTCGCCGGTGATGTTCCCGGCCTCGTCATAGTACACATCGCCGGCTTTTTTCAGAATCGGTGGGGTTGCGTCATCGAATTTGCTCGTATTCTCTTGGGTAACAAGGCCGCCATTATCTTTATACTCAGTCACAACGATACTGTATACCCCCAGCTCGCGTGTATCGGGAGTGGATTTCTCATCCTCCACGCTGGTGCCGGTGATGGTGATCAGTCCCGCAAATATAAGCATCACAATCATGGCTCTACGGAATATGGCGTGTCCTTTTAGTTTCGTTTGGTTCATGTTGTTTCACCTTTCGGTAGTAATATAAGCATCATCGCGCCGGCTACCAGTGCGCCTGCCGCCGCAGCAACGATATCAAGAGGATCGAAGGTTCCAAGCCGGAAGTAGTTAGCCGTGTTTTCAAGAAATGGAATGCCCTTGAACCACCCGGGAACATACGCGGCGGCTGATGAACCGTACCTCTGGCCCAGTTCGAAAAGACCGTCTATGGTAAACCATCCGAAGCAGACGGCAAGCCCTCCCGTCTTTCCGCAGGCGAGAATCCCCGCGGTCATAAGTGAGAAGGAGAGTACGTGGACGAAAGAGGGGAAGTAAAATCCGATCGCACCGAAGAGATGGGGAAATGTGTTGGTAAAATGCACCGGCACGGGACTCCGGTTGACAAAATAAGTCGCTTCCGGAGGACGGTCGGTGAGATATACCAGCGTTCCCACGAGAAGACAGGCGAATCCGACGGCAATCAGTACGATATGTACGCGCTCTATTTTTTTTATTTCTCGTATCATATTACGCGGTAACCCGACCGGAACGTGTATGTTTTGTCAATCCGGCTTGCAGCGCAACCGATGGCGCCTGCGGGGATGATATGCTAATAGACGTGCGAACAGCCCGGAGGTACTGAAGCGCCATGACAATCAATTCACGCGGATCATGTACTGCATTCCGTGGCAGGCGCGTGGTGTGGTGGTTTTCGGCGGTGCTTTTTCTGTGTGTGATGACGCCGCTTGTGTCATGGTCCGCCGTTACTCTTTCCCCGGAGATGGAAAAAGATCTGGGCCAGATGCTCATCGTGGGATTCCGCGGTCTTTCCGTGGACGAGGCAAGTCCCGTCATCCAGGATATCAGGAAAAGAAACATCGGCGGTGTCATCCTTTTTGATTATGATGTGCCCGCGGGCTCTCCCGTGCGCAACATTGCCTCGCCCGTACAGGTCCGCGCCCTCACTGAGGCCCTTCAGGCCGCTGCGTCGACCCCTCTTTTCATCGCCGTTGACCAGGAGGGGGGAAAGATCTGCCGCCTGAAGACCCGCTTCGGGTTTCCGCCCACCGTGTCGGCAGAGTATCTCGGCGGCCTCGATGACCCCGCGGCGAGCCGCCGCTATGCAATGGCGGCAGCCGAAACCTTACATGAGGCGGGCAGCAACGTTAACTTCGCCCCCGTCGTCGATCTCAACAGGAATCCCACCAATCCCGTCATCGGCATGCTCGAGCGGAGCTACTCCGCCGATCCCGCGGTGGTAGTCCGCCACGCGATGGTGGTGATTGAGGCACTTCACAGCAGGCGTATTCTCTTGGCCCTCAAACATTTTCCCGGTCATGGAAGCTCCGCCGCCGATTCTCACCTCGGTGTCGTGGATGTCACCCGGACCTGGGATCCGGTGGAACTCGTGCCCTTCGAAAGGATCATAAAATCTGGTGCGTGCGATATGGTCATGACCGCCCACATCTTCAACGGTAATCTCGATTCCCGGCGGCCCGCGACACTTTCAGCGAAGACCATCACGGGAATCCTCCGGGAGAAGCTCGGCTATGACGGGGTGGTGGTGTCCGATGACATGCAGATGGGCGCCATCCGATCCTCCTATGGCCTTGAGGCGGCAATACGGATGGCGCTGGCGGCCGGGTGCGATATCCTGGTCTTTGCCAATAATTCCGTGTTTGAGGAGGATATTGCGGAGCGGGCCGTGGGCATCATAAGAAAACTCGTCGCTGATGGTACAGTCACACCCGAGAAAATCGGTCATTCACTGGGGAGAATAAAAAAACTCAAGGAGCGGATCTCTCCCGCTCCCTGAGTCGTGCGTGTGAGTGATATAAGGCGGCTACTGGCGGTTTTTCCCGTACCGCTCGTGGCTCCACACCCAGTCGAGCGAGGATATGGCCGCGGCAAGGGAAAGTTCGCCCGCCGCCACCACGGCGGCAACGATTTCCGCCAGCTTGTTCACTTTTCCGGCACCGTAGCACCCAAGAATTTCAAGGCATTCCCGTTGTGTCGCAAGGCCCGTGCCCCCCCCGTAGCTGGCGACGATGAGCGAGGGGATGGTGATGGAACCGTAGAGATTTCCTTCGGGTGTGACTTCCGCATAGAGCAGACCCGCCGCGCACTCGGCCACGTTTGCCACGTCCTGTCCCGTGGCGATGAACATGGCGGTGATGGCATTGGCGGAATGCAGGCCGTTGTTGTTCACCCCTGCCATGAATCCCGCCACATTGGCGACGGCGCTGTGATGGCAGAATGTTTCCGGGTCAACCCGCATGTGCTGGATAAGTACCTCACGGTCTACGGTAATTTCGGCGGTCACCCTTTTGCCGCGGGTGTGCATCATGTTCACCATGGAGCCCTTCTTGTCGGTGGCAAAATTGGCCTCCAGGTAGTGGTGCTTGATGCCCTTGAACTGGTTCAGTATCCAGTTGCAGGCGGCGAAGGTGGCGTGGTTGACCATATTCTGGCCCGCGGCGTCACCAGTGGTGTAGTTGAATCGCAGAAAGACGAATTTGCTTGCAAGGAATTTCTGGATGTTCCGCAGTTTTGCTATCTTTGAGGTCGATTCCGCCTGTTTCCGTATAAAGTTGAAATTTTCATCGATCCACACGGCGAAATTGCGGGCCTCACGGGCGGAGTCAAACACAAACACCGGCGCGCGCTGCATGGAGTCATCAGTGATGGTGGTTTTTACGCCCCCGCACATGTTCACCACTTTCATTCCGCGGTTGTACGAGGCGACGAGGGTGCCCTCGGTCGTGGCGAGTGGGATGATGAAATCACCCTTTGCATGTTCCCCATTTACATGGATGGGGCCGGCGAATCCTATCGGGACCTGGGCGATGCCGGTGAAATTTTCTATGTTCCCCTGGGTAACCGCGGGATCGAAGGAATAGTGGGTAAGGTGTTTCATGGTGACCCCTGAATATTCCTCGATGAATTTCTGCCGCTTACCGACGATTTCAGGCCGATAATTCCGGGCCCTGTCGCTGGGAATGACAACCCGCTCTTCCAGTTGTTCCCCCACGGCGTCCTGAACGTCCAGCGTAAGCGGCCCGAAAGGTTCCGTGGTGAAAGCAATGCATATCTGGTGCATCCCCTTTTCGAGGGAATCTATGTGGGCGTACACATCGATTACCTGTCCCAGTGGAAAGGGAATGAGATTTGTTTCGTCCACCTCCGTTGCCCGCACGGTGATGCCGTTCAGTTTCGCCGTGATTCTGTCAAGAGGGATCAGATTCCCATCTATTTCAACACTCGAGACACCCGTAAGCATGGCGTCGGCGAGGGGATTCTTAATCCCGAAGCGCACCCCCTCATCAACATTCGTCAGACTTCCCAGTGCATAGAGTTGTTTCAGTATTAAAGCAGGTATTTCCATTATGGTGTCTCCCTCGCATTTCCCGGTGCAGAAGATTTCTCACAGCACGTTGGCGATTCTGAAGAGTGTCAGGAACTTCAGAAGCGGCATCATTGACTTGTGGCAGCAGAATGTCTTGGACTCTTCGCCGCCGAACCGCGACTTGGTAAAGTATATGCCTTTGAAATTATAAATTTTATTTGCATGGTTATAGAGAAGGCGGATCACTAATTTCACGATGGACGATTCAGAGGGCTTGTCCGCACCATTCGTCGCCAGCGGGCAGAGGCCGAGGTGGAGTTCTCTGACGCCTTCCTTCTTGAAGATCTCCATGGCGTGCACCATGATGGTGTAGAAGATGCCCTGTTTGAATGACTCGTCGAAGCGAGAGATGTTCGGCACATAACCGATAAGCTGGTTGTCGCGGTACACCGGGTCGAAATAGATGAACCCCAGAAGCTCTTCCCCGTCGTAGGCGTAGAACTTTCTCGTTCCTACGTGGTAATCCATGCCCATGGGTCTGATGAGGAAGATGATTTCCTTGTGCTTGACCTTTCGGGTCTTCAGCCACCGGCTGGTGAGCTGCCGGTCCCTCGTTTCGTCATATCGTTCCACCACGGTGATGCCCCGCTTCTTCGAATGGTTCACCGCCGTTCTCAGTACCTGCCGCTTCTTTCCCCCGATGCTCCACGTATCGAGGTTCACTATGGATTCGATGCCGAACTGGGTGGTGTAGAACCCGTGAGTCCTGTTGATTATCTCGGCTACCGCCTCAGAGACCTGGACAAATCCGCAGTTCGGGTGGTCCTCGATGAAGGCCGTAATGAGCCGCTCCCTGTCGCGCTCGTGGCACACGGGATCCGCCAGGGCGAATCGTGCCCCCCACTTGCGCATATAGGGGATATATCCCACTCCCGGCATATCAAAGTACTGCATACCAGGCTGAAGTGCCGAATAGGACATGCAATGGCATCCATACTGTAAGAGATACTGCATTCTTTCATCGAAGGTGAACCCGGATATGCTGGTTGATTTTATATCCTGAAAATTCCGGGCTGCAGCGCTTACAGGAGGGGCCTGTCTCGTGCAATCGAAAAAAGTGGTGGTATGTTCCTTGAGTGCCATGTGGATTCTCTTTCTTTTCTGATTAGTGCGGGATCTGAACCTGCCGGCATGTCGTCTGTATCTTGAATCCCCCCCGGAAGTCCGTGGGGTGAATCGGTTCGTGTTACCCGTTAAATAATACCAGACGCCGTACTTTCCTGAATCCCCTGTCGCCTTAAATTTTCGGCTCCATTTAGCCATACTTTCGGATATTTTTCCTTCGAAATAAATACAAGATGAATACAAGTTTAAAACTGGTAGTATTGTGGACCTGCATGAATGGGTATTTCAGCGGTCCGGGGGTGATTGAAAATACCACTTTATGGGTATATGACCTCATGCCGCTATAACGGGGAGCGAAGAGCAATGCAGAAGATGGACTTTATTACGAAGCCATCATCATTACTTTTTCTGTCCAAGGATGGAATAATACCGGTCATCAAAAAGAAATCGGTAGTATTTTATAGTCTTTATCTTCAGTCCGAGCTTTTTCATCTCTCCCGCATAGTCATAGACGGGATGGAGTGCATTGCCTGCCATGAGCCAGAAAAGAAGATCGGCGATACGCCAGTAGATGATCTGGATGAACCTTCTGAACCGGTTCCCTGCGGGGAGGGAAAAATCACCCACCACCACAAAACCCTTGCGCTTTGCGAGACCGGTGAGGTGGGCAAGTATCCGGATCATCAGCTCTTCAGGAAACACATTGAGGAAGAAGTTGACGAATACGATGTCGTAGCGTCCTGCTTCATCCACATTGAGGATATCGTCATGAACCTGGCGGATCTGACGGGCAAAGCTCTTTCCGCTTACGAGTCTGTTGAATTTTTTCATCATGGTATCCGAAAGATCCACCACCGTTACCTCGGCGCCCAGTTCAGCAGCCTTGATGGCATCGATGCCGTGCCCCACGCCGGCGAAGAGAACCTTCATGCCGGGTTTTATCATCCCATGCATCGCCGTTTTGCATTGATCGATCTGTCTTGCGCTGTAGAGCGACGCGAGGAAATCATAGAGCGGTCCGATGATGGAATACTTGTCCGTCATGAATACTATCCTGTGAAGCGTGATGAAAAAAACGCGGCGGCACATACGGCCCCGGCGAAGTGACGAGATGGCACCATAGAAAATCGGGGAAACCCTGTCAAGCGAAATCCAAGGGCATCAGGTGAGGGCGCATCGTCAATGGTGCGGGGTACTATGAGAGCTCGATGGACTCCATCTCTTCGCGGATGCGCTTCAGAAGCTCGACTTCTTCATCGCGGAATCTTTCTCCCTCCTGTTTCCGTCCGGCTTTCTCTCTCAGCCGGTCCAGCTCTTTTTCAATCGAGAGGATATGTTGATTCACCTGGGGACGAAGGTCGGCGGCTGCAACTCCGGGAAGCTCCTCGGTGCGTATGAGCCCCGGCTCAATCACGAGTGTTTCACGCCATCGGGGGATGCAGGTTTCGAGGGAGAACTGCTTTCGTATTTCCGATGCCAGCGCCTCGGACGAGGCGGGTTCGCCATGGACGACGAAGACGCGCCGTGCTCTGCCTGCGAAATTACCCACCCACGTGAGAAGTCCCGCCTGGTCGGCATGGGCGGAAAATCCTCCGATGGTGGATACACGGGCCTTGACAGCGACGTCCTCCCCGAAGAGCCTTACGTGCTTCGCGCCGTCGACGATCTGTCGGCCCGTGGTTCCTTCGGCCTGAAATCCGACGATGATAATGCCGGCGCCGGGCCTCCACAGGTTGTGCTTGAGGTGGTGCCTGATTCGTCCCGCCGTGCACATGCCGTTCGCGGCAATCACGATGGCAGGCCCGCGTTTCCTGTTGATGGCGATGGATTCCTCGGTGGTTTCCGTGAAGTGAAGATTCGGCATGTCAAAGGGATCGAATCCCTTTTCGACGATGGCCCGTGCTTCCGCGTCGTAATATTTCTTGTGTTTCCGGAATATTTCCGTTGCCTTGATGGCAAGCGGGCTGTCGAGATATATCGGTACGTCGGGGAGCCTTCCGTCACGGTGAAATTCTCCCAGGAGATAGAGTATTTCCTGGGTCCGTTCGAGTGCGAAGGCCGGTATGATGACTTTTTCCCCCTGTGACACCGCGTACATGATTGCGTTGAGGAGTTCCTCCTTGCTTTCCTCGAAGGAGCGATGCAGCCGGTTCCCGTACGTGGATTCAACGAAAAGATAATCCGCCGCCGACACCTTTTCAGGGTCCGTCACGATGAGCTGATGGGTGCTTCCCAGGTCCCCCGAAAACACAATGGTGACCTCTTTGCCTCCGTCTTCGACGAAGAGTTCCACGATTGAGGAACCCAGAATATGGCCGGCGTTCCGAAAGCGGGCGCGGATGCCCGGCTCTATCTCGATGATGCGGTCGCGCTCCACCGCCTCCAGGTACCGGAGGCACTCCCCGGCATCGCGAATCGTGTAGAGCGGGCGCATGTCCTCCCCGCCCTGCCGCTTGTTTTTCCGGGTCTGCCATTCGGCTTCCATCTCCTGGACGTGGGCCGCATCGAGAAGCATGATGGAGCACAGGTCGACGGTGGGTTCCGTGGCGATGATTCTGCCGCGGAAACCGTCTTTGACGAGTTTCGGTATTCGTCCGCTGTGGTCAATGTGCGCGTGGGTCAGCAGAAGGGCGGGTACACTCCGGGGATCGAATCCCCATTCCATCCGGTTTCTCGACTCTATGGTTTTTCCGCCCTGGAAGAGACCGCAGTCGACAAGAAGCGAGCCGCCCGTGTCGGTCCGGACGAGAAAGCAGGAGCCGGTCACGGAACCGGCAGCCCCCAGGCAGTTGATTCTGATCATGGGGAGGTTCCTTTTTTCAGCATATGAAAAGGTTATTCGAGGCGAAGTTGGGATCGCTCGTCAGGTTCACGCCGACGCGGCGGAGTCCCGCTTCGTCTCCCGGCGTGGGAATGTGGGTCATATGAACTTCGCATCCTTCCAGTTCTCTGAGCTTTTCGACGGCGAGCTGCGCCGCGGGGTTCGTCGTGGCACTGATGCAGAGGGCGATCAGCGTTTCGTTGAGGTCGAGGCTCACCGACTTTTCGCGGAGAATTTCCGTTTTCAGGTTCCGTACCGAATCGGTGATGTTCGACGGCAGCAGTTTTATCTTATTGGGAATTCCCGCAAGATGCTTGACCGCGTGGATGACGAGGCTGGAGGCCGCATGCATGAGGGGGGAGTTGTTGCCGGTGATCATCGTGCCGTCCCTGAGCTCCATGGCGGCACCGCAGAAGATGCCCTCGTTGCCCTTTTTTTCTTCCTGCGCCTTCCCGGCGGCGGCACGCGCCGGTGCAACGACACTGCGGTATTCGGGGTCGAGCTGAAAGTCCTTGATGAAAAGCTCCACCCGCTGGACCGTCTCTTTCTCGTTGAAGCCCATGGCGTACTCGCAGCGGTAGCGGAAGTACCGCCGTATTATCTCATGTTTCGCGGCCTCGCGGGTCACTTCGTCGTCGGTGATGGCGAACCCGCAGCGGTTCACGCCCATGTCGGTGGGCGACCGGTAAAAGGACTGCCCCCCGGTGATTTTTTCGAGAATCCTCTTCAGCACCGGGAATATCTCCACGTCCCGGTTATAGTTCACCGCGGTTTTCTGATACGCCTCCAGGTGGAATGGATCGATAAGATTGAAATCGCGGATGTCCGCCGTGGCGGCTTCATAGGCGACATTGACGGGATGCTTGAGCGGCAGGTTCCAGATGGGGAAGGTTTCGAACTTCGCGTATCCCGATTGAATGCCCCTGCGGTAGTCGTGATAGAGCTGGGAAAGGCAGGTGGCGAGCTTGCCGCTGCCCGGGCCCGGCCCGGTGACGATGACGAGGGGTTTTTCAGTCTCGATGTACGTGTTCGCGCCGTACCCTTCATCACTCACGATGACCTCGATGTCCGTGGGATATCCCCTGGTCATGCGATGGGTGTACACCCTGATGCCCCGGCGCTCGAGCTTGTTCTTGAAGAGTATCGCCGACGGCTGATTATCGAAACGGGTGATGACGACACCCGGCACGCTGATGCCGCGTGCGCGGAGGTCATCGATGAGTTTCATCGCGTCCGAGTCGTAGGTGATGCCGAAATCGGCGCGTATCTTTTTTCGTTCGATGTCACCGGCGTAAATGCACAGGAGGATGTCCGCCTTGTCCTTGAGTTCCTGGAGGAGTCGCGTCTTCACGTTCGGGTCGTAACCCGGCAGCACCCTCGCCGCATGGTAATCATAAAAGAGCTTTCCGCCGAATTCCAGATAGAGCCTGTTCCCGAAGCGGGCCGCCCGCTCGAGTATTTCAGCGGTCTGTTCTTTCAGGTACTTTTCGTTGTCGAATGCGATTGTCCGGATCATATTTTTTTCACCGTAGTCATAGTCTCGCGCACTTTCATTGTGATGCCGTCATGCCGGTTGTAAAGAGAAGGTGTGCCTGGCGTAAAGCGCGCACAGGATAGTAAAACGGGCTGGATATGTAAAGATTTTTTCTACGTCATGAATGAGCATGGCGCCAGCGCCGGTACCGGATAACCCGGGCGCAGGTCGCAAGCGCCCGCTCTGCCGACTCGAACACGGGAATGCCGGCGTTCAGCAGCTGCCGGGGAATCGCGGGGTCAAGACCGTAGAAATTGAGAACGAGAAACGGCTTTCCCGATTCCCGGCGGATACGGATCATGGCATCGGCATAGGTCTGGTTGATTTCCGGCGTTGCCCCGATTCCGCAGATGAGAACGGTGTCCACGCCGGGGTCGGCGGCGACGGCCTCGGCGGCCCTGATATAGTAATCGATAATGAGTGAAGAGCTCAGCCCCACATCCACGGGATTCCGCGGGCTGGTCCCCGTCGGGGGAAGAAAAGAGGCGAGGCAGTCAACCGTGTCCGGCGAGAGCGCAGCGAGCCTGAGTCCTTCCTTTCCGCAGGCCTCCGCCGCCGAGACGGCAATGCCTCCCGGGCCGGAGATAACGCCGATGCGTTCACCCACGCCCGCCGGCAGCAGTGCGAACCCCGTCAGCGTGTCCACCCATTCCTCAAATCCCGTCACGGCGACGGCGCCACCCTGCCGGACGACGCTTTCCCATATGGTCCGTGATCCTCCCATAGCGCCGGTATGCGAGGCGGCCGCCAGGCATCCTTCTTCGGTGAGTCCCACCTTCCAGAGGATCACCGGTTTTACAATGGACGCCTCCCGCAATGCGGCGAGAAAACGCCCCCCCTCCCTGATGCCTTCCAGGTAGATTCCTATGACACCTGTATCGGGGTCCCTTCCCAGGTAGTGGAGGAAATCCGCGGCGGTGAGGTCGCACTCGTTCCCGAGGCTGACGGCCTTGCTGAAGTAGAGGCCCCGTTCGGGTCCCATGCGGCACACCGTGCTTGCCAGCGAGCCGCTGTGGGAAATGATGCCCACCGGACCGGGCTTCCGGGCGAGCTGCGGGAAAAAAGAAAGGCCGGCCTTCGGAACATAGAGGCCCATGCAGTTCGGGCCGATGAGCCTCATGCCCGAGGTGCGGGCGGTGCGAACCAGTTCCTTCTCCATGGCGGCGCCGTCGGCGGTCTGCGTCTCCTTGTAGCCCGCCGTGAAGAGGATGGCTCCCTTCACTCCGCGGGCCGCGCATTCCCGGACCACGGGGAGCGTGAGATGCTGGGGGACAAGCACGATGGCGAGATCCACCTCGCCGGGGATGGCCGACACGGAAGGATATGCCCTGAGGCCGTCGATTTCCTTCGCCTCGGGGTGAACGGGATAGAGGGGGCCGGGGAATCCCTGGTCGAGGAGGGCCATGAGAAATAGCCGTCCCATTTTAAGCCCCGTGGGAACGCCCACCACGGCGACGGAACGGGGATTAAAAAGTGCATGAATTTCCCGGAAGAGGGTGTCGCCTTCTTCCGTTTCAGAAGTGGAATTTCCCATGGGCAGTTCCTTTTCATCGTTTATCTGCATGGCTCTTCCGTCAGCGCCGGATCGTGCCGGGCAGTATGAACACATAGGGCTTGTGGAGCACCCGTTCATGAAGAAAGCGGTCGAATTTTCTGAGTGCCAGGAAGAGCCGCCATATCATGGCATCCTCCCGGTAGTAGGAGCGCACTTCCTCCACCGTGACGGGCCGGATTGCACACGCCCGTGCATCAGCGGTAAAAAAGCGGTTCACCGACTCAACAAGCGCCGGAATGAGCTCGGGCCGCTGCTCCTTGTAGAAATTTGCAATGAGATCCACCGTGATAAGGTGGGGATCATAGTATCGTGTCATTACGCCTTTGAGAAAAAACCACTTGATGAGCCACAGAAGAAACGACGGGGCGCTCCTCAGAAAGAGATCGGGATTGAGTTCTTCAATGCCATGCCGGGTGATGAGGGGGGTGCTCGTATCGAAGTAGAAGAGTTCCGTTCCGCTGTCGATTGCGGGCGGCTCTCCGCCGCCGTAGTTTCTGAGCGCCCAGTTCGATATCTGGCCGTCAAAGCCGATGGTGACGGGTCCGCCCGATGCATTGAAGCGCCACACATGCTCCGTTTCCGCAAGGATGCGAAGGACGAGTGCGACAGCCGATTCGTCGTCGAGGCGGCGGATGACGGCGTTGCAGATTGAAGCGGAAGGCAGCTTCCTCTGGATTGCGTACACCACCATGTTCCCCTTCCGGGGTATCACGCGGACGGACGTGCTTGCAGGCACGGCAATACCTATATCCTCTTCGAGAAGCCGGTTGTACTCGCGGTAGAGAGCCTCATAGTGGTCCATTTCATGGGATGTCCTGAAAATGGGCATGCGCTTGCAGGCATACACCTCGTGTCAATCTGCAGTGCAGTCATGAGTGCTTCCATGGTCAGAGGTTGAGGAGGCGTGCGGCTTCACCGAGGGCGCGGTCCACCCGCTCGATGATTTCCTCCGCGACCGGCTTTTCTATTATAAGCGGCGGGAGAAGCTGGCTCACCCGCGTGTTGTTGTTGGCATAGACGGAGAGCACCCCCTCGTCGTAGCACGTTTTCGACAGCACGGGGCCGCAGAAGTCATTGACCATCTCGATGCCCATCATGAGTCCGAGCTGCCGCAGCCCCACGAGAATCCCGGGGTGCCTTTTCCTGAGGTTTTCGAATTCCCTCGCGAAGATAGCCGCAATTTCGCGGACGTGGGAGAGAAACGCCGGCCGCGAGGATTCTTCGAGCACGGCGAGCGCCACGGGACACCCCGCTTCCGCGCCGCCGAAGGTTGATACATGAATGAAGGGGTTGGCATGGAAAAAGGATTCGTATTCCTTCCTGAAGCAGGTGGCGCTCATGGGATAAATACCGCCTGAGAGTCCTTTCCCTGTCACCATGATATCGGGCGCCACATCGAAGTGTTCGATTCCCCAGAGCTTCCCCGTACGGCCGAGACCCGTCTGCACCTCGTCAATGATGAGAAGGGCGCCGCGGTTGCGGCAGAGTCCGGCGGCGAAGGAAAAATAATCCTGGTCGGGGACGGCGATTCCCCCTGTGGCGGGAACAGTCTCGAAGATAACCCCCGCCGTCGTATCATCAAGTGCCGCCCAAAGCGCTTCCTTGTCATTGAAGGGAACCTGCACGAATCCCGGCGGCTGCGCGCCGAAAGGCGCCCTGTATTTTTCATCGCCCGTCGCGAGGGCATATCCCGTGTGACCGTGGTAGCCTCCGAGGGCGGAGATAATTTTCTGCTTTCCCGTAGAGCCGCGGGCGAGCTTGATGGCGAGGTCCACCGCCTCGCCGCCGGAGACGCCGAAGACGGTGCAGGCAAGATCGCCGGGCGTGAGCGAGGCGAGTCTTTCCGCAAGACAGGCCCGCTGCTCGCTGATGAGGTGGTGATTGCCGATATCGAGTTCCTTCAGGCTGTCTTCGAGTACCCTGATGAGTGCGGCGTTGCGGTGACCCAGGTTAAATACACCGCCGTTGCAGTGGCAGTTGATGAGCCGCTTCGACGAGGTGGCGTCCCAGACATAGGGTCCTTCCCGCCTGCCGAAGACGAAATCGATGCCGATGCTTTGAAAAAAATCCGCCTTTCCCGATGATACATGGGCGCCGAAGCGCCGGATTATTTCTTCCTTACTGTGTGTACCGATGAATTTCATCGCACCTTTCCGCGGCAGTCCGCCCGGCGGTCCCGCTACACGGGAAGCCTGCGTGAGGTGCGTGCCGGCGACGCACCGTTCTTCAGCGGGAGATCGAACAGGGGCTCAATGTATTTCTCGCCAAGCGAGACCAGCTCATTGGCGTGATACCCCACGGGATTGAGCTTGCGGAATGCCTTTGCGGGATGATCCGCCAGGACTTTCCTCCAGTTGATGGCGTATGTTCCCGGCGTGCCGGTATTCTGGAGTTCCACGAGATAGCCATGCTTTTTGC
>JAPLJO010000033.1 GCA_026388515.1 Deltaproteobacteria bacterium
CAAGCTTCTCGATTGCCCCCGGAAGATTGAACCTCATCGTGGGTACCAGAAGAAGGGTGTTGGCAAGTCCGTGGGGCACACCGTAGCGCCCGCCGAGGGGATAGGAAAGCGAATGCACCGCCGTCACGCCCGCATTGGCAAGTCCCAGCCCCGCATAGAGGCTGGCAAGCATCATCTGCTCCCGGGCCTCTTCATTCGAACCGTCGTGCACACAGGTCCGCAGGTGCGCCGCGATGAGTTCTATCGCTTTCAGCGACACCATCTCGCTCATGGGATTCGCGCGGAGGGACGTGTATGATTCCACGGCATGGCAGAATGCATCGAGCCCCGTCATGGCCGTCACCGCGGGAGGCACGGAAAGCGTGAGCAGAGGATCGAGAAGCGCCACCTCGGGATAGAGGAAGGGGCTGTTCATGCCTTCCTTTTTCTTCAAGTCTTTCCGTATAAAGACCGACGTGAAGGTTACTTCGCTTCCCGTTCCCGCCGTGGTGGGCACCATGATTTTCGGAAGGCCCGGCGCGGGAATTTTATTGAGGCCGAGATACTCTGCGGCCGGACCGCCGTTCGTCGCCACCACTGCGGCAGCCTTCGCCACGTCCATGGCGCTTCCGCCGCCTATACCGATGACACAGTCGCAGCGATGCTCCCGTGCCAGCGCACCGCACTCGTCGGCGAGTTCGAGCGCCGGCTCCCCCGCCACACCGTCAAAGAGGTGGCAGGCGATTTTCTTCTCGCCAAAGAGCGCCCTCACCTTTTCGGCAAGTCCTGACTTTGCGAGGGCACCGTCCATAATCACGAGAGGCCGGCTGGCGCCAAGGTCCGCCATGTGCTGGGGAAGCGTTGCAAAGGACCCCTTTCCGAAAACTATCAGCCGCGCACCGGTAAAGGAAAATATGGAATTCATTGTATGACTCCTGGCAAATATTCAGTTAAATTTTAAAGATCCCCGCAGGAAGCGACCCGCATGCCGACTCTCACACCAGAATCCTTGAGAGTTCATCCTGATGATAGACCGGGAGCGGCTCCTTTGATCCGTCTCGTATGAGTGTCATGCCTTCGCCGGCGGGCACCATTGTGCCGATTCTCTTCGCCGGTATGTCGCTCGCGGAAAGCTTTTCGATGACCTCCGCCGAGGATTCCGGGGACGCGGCAATGAGAAGGGAACCGGAGGCGAAACATCCTAGGGGATCCACACTATAAAACGAACAGAGCCGCTGGGTTTCTTTCCGCACCGGGATGTCTTTGTACACCACCTCGACGCCGAGTCCACTCGCCCGCGCCATCTCAAAGATTCCCGTCGCGATTCCCCCTTCCGTGGGGTCATGCAGCGCGTGGACGCCCTTCACTTTTATCACAACGGCCGCGTCCTTCACAACACTGATTCCCGGCACATAAAGGAAATTTTTCGCTTTCGTGAGGAAACTTTTCATGAAGACCGCTTCAAGTTCGTTTTCCTTCTCGCGGGCGATCAGCGACGTCGCCTCGATCGCCGCCGACTTCGTCATGAGAAGGTGATCGCCCTCGCATGCCGCCGAGGAGGGTTTGAGTTTCGTTTTCGCCGCCTCGCCGAGCATCTGCCCGACCACGACGACACTGGTCACACTGGAGGTCACCTCCGTGTGGCCGCCACAGTAAGCGATTCCCAGGTTTCTGCAGCTTTCCGATATCTGACCGAAGATGCGGTCGAGTTCAGGGGCCCCGGTTCCTTTCGGCACCAGCACGGTGGCAAGAAACCACCGCGGGGTGCCCCCCATTGCCGCGATGTCGTTGGCATTGATGTTCACCACGTAGTAGCCGATTTCGTCGGTGGCACTCGTGATGGGATCGGTCTTGGCAATCAGGTAGGAATCGCCCATGTCGATCACGGCAGCGTCTTCACCGATGCCGGATCCGACCACTACGCGGTTATCCCCGTGCGTGTAGTCGGCGAGCAGCCGCTCCAGAATATCCATGTGAATCTTGCCGAGGGGAAGTTTTTTCATTTCGAAGAACACTCGCCAGGCGAGAAATTTTCAGCGGCCGAGGCCGAGGAAGTATCGGTGGAAGCGGTCGTCTCCTGTCAATTCCGGATGAAAAGAAGTTACCAGTAAATTGCGCTGGCGGGCGGCGACAATGCGTCCATCAGGAAGTGTCGTCAGTACCTCTACATCCCCATTCACACTTACAATCAGCGGCGCACGGATGAAAATGGCATGAAATGGATACGATTGGCCATTACCCAAAATCTTTAGTGCCGGCACGTCGAGATTTATCTCAAAGCTGTCCACCTGTCTCCCAAAGGCATTGGGCTTCACGGTGATATCCATTAACCCCAGTAAAGCCTGCCGAACTTGTATAGTCTTCGCGAGGAAGATTGCACCCGCGCATGTCCCCCAGATTGGCTTCGTTGCGGCCAGCCGGCGGATCGGGTCAATCAAATGGTAGCTCGCGGCAAGTTTGCCGATAGTCGTCGACTCACCGCCGGGAATAATGAGACCATCAAGGCCCTCCATATCATCCGGCAGCCGAACTTCTGCACCTTGTACGTCGAGTCCTTCGAGCATCCGGATATGTTCGATAAAGTCACCTTGTAACGCAAGGACGCCTATTTTCATAAAATTCTACAGTTTCTTGGTTTACAGGATATTGAATGTATGCCGGCTGACCTTACCATCCACGCACTGACAGGAGTTCCTCTTCCGGCAGTGAAGCCGCGGAACGCCCGACCATTGATTCTCCCAGATTACGGCTCACTTCAGCAAGGATATGCGGATCACGGAAATGCGTCGTTGCCTCAACGATGGCTTTGGCCCGGCGGGCAGGATCGCCTGATTTGAAGATGCCGGATCCGACAAACACGCCATCCACGCCCAGTTGCATCATGAGGGCCGCATCCGCCGGCGTGGCGATACCACCCGCTGCAAAATTGACGACCGGTAAGCTGCCCAGATATTTCGTCTCCTTCACTAAATCGTACGGTGCTCCAATCTCTTTGGCATAGGACATGAGTTCTTCGTCTGCCATTGTCGTCAACCGGCGAATTTCACCTAATACGGCACGAGCGTGGCGCACCGCTTCCACCACATCGCCCGTACCGGCCTCACCCTTGGTACGGATCATCGCCGCACCCTCTCCGATGCGCCGCAACGCTTCGCCCAGGTTGCGGCAACCGCACACAAAGGGCACTTTAAACAGGTGCTTATTGACATGGTACTCTTCGTCAGCCGGTGTCAGCACTTCGGATTCGTCAATATAATCGACTCCGATAGCCTCCAGGATCTGGGCTTCCACAAAATGCCCGATGCGGCATTTGGCCATGACAGGGATGGAAACGGCCTCCATGATTTTGAGAATAATGTCCGGGTCGCTCATGCGTGCGACGCCGCCGTGGGCACGAATATCGGCGGGCACACGCTCCAGCGCCATTACCGCGCATGCACCCGCCTCCTCGGCGATCAGGGCGTGTTCAGGCGTGACCACATCCATAATCACCCCGCCCTTGAACATTTGTGCCAGTCCGCGCTTCACCACATTGGTTCCGATCTGTTGTTCCATGATTGCGTATTACTCCATCTATTACTTGTGAAGTTTCATTTTCATACTACGAACCCTGCTACTCCCCACGCGCATCGAATAAATCCTTCTCAGGAAAAATTGGGTATCACAGATATGCCGTTCCCTGCAACCGATATCAGCGGCGCGTCGATCTGAGAAAGCAGATCACTTTCTGCTGAACGATGTCAGCCATGATGATGCAGTCATGGTCCGTCACCTCACAGACTTTCACCACGTGTTCATACCGTGAATAATCGGGAAGAAGTTCATTCAGGTGATTGGGCAGGGCGGCGAGCCACTTCTCATTGAATATGACGCTCGCCTCCCCGGGGAAGAGCGCGAGGTAGAAGATGCGTGTCTCGACGAGATCCTGGAAAAAGTGGGTTCCGTAGGAGAGCTCCGGCATAAGGTTGCCGTCGCTGTATGCAATTTCTGCAAGCACAGTCATATTGTTGATTTCAGCGAAACTGACGGGCACTCCGAGAGAGGGCGTCGTGGAACCCCACCTGCCCGGCCCCATGAGCATGACGGAGAGCTTTTCCCGGTCGACAATCTGCCGGTTGAGCCGCCCGACGAGGCGCGCCACGTCGTATTTCTGCGTGAGAGGAAGTTTTGTGTACGCCGCGGGATCGACCACGACAATCCGCTGCAGCGGTTTTGAAATGCTCCCGCCGAAGAATCCCCCCTCAGACTCAATGACGATCCGGTCCGCATCAACGTGCTCCGGAAGTTCCACACGCCGCTCCAGTCCTATGGTCTGGAGCGGCCTGCACTGGACGAGGTTGATCCTGAAATCGCTGGCATCGGGAAAATTGACGGTGAACTCGATGTCCACCGGGTATTCATAAATCGTTTCGAGCTTGCGCATCATGTTCCGCATGACATCATTGAAGGGGGTCTTCGAGAGGAAATCATCGAAGGTCACGATCCAGGCTTCCTGGTTTTTGATTCCCAGCTCCTTTATTCTCCGGTCCGTTTCATAATCCCTGACGGCGATCCGGTCGATCTTCACGTCCAGATGCTCGCCGAGAAGATTCGTGAGCGGTATCGTCTTCAGGACGTTATCGGAAAGATCGAGCACATCGGCGTCCTTCTGTGAATATTTTCGTGTGTCTTCCATTCCCGCGTGCGGCCGCACCAGGGGGCGGTCGAGCGCCACAATACGAGGGTAATCCCCCTCGACGCGGTTCACGGCCCGCGTGCCGAGACCGAAGACGATCCGGAGCATTCCCGCCCTGGGATCCATGTCTTTGTTCCACACAAAGGTGTTGTACGACGCGCCCACACCGGCGGCATCGGGGAAGAAATAATGGGTGTGATAGGCCCCCGACACCCGCTGCACCAGCAGCGGCATCTGCTCGTCCGCATCCTGCAGGCCCCGCTGAAGCCGGTAGGAAAGGGCGTTTTCGTTCATGGTGCTTGCGTAAATTTTCCTCACCGCCGTCTCAAACTGTTCATACCGCTCTTCCGGCGTCCCCTGGTTGACGAGAAAGATGCTCTCGTATTTGCCCGCGAAGGCATTGCCGAAGGAGTCTTCCAAAAGACTGCTCGAGCGGACGATAATCGGCGACTGGCCGAAGTAATCCAGCATCCTCACGAACTGTTCCCTGATTTCCTCGGGGAAGGTCCCGTGCTGCATCTTTTCTCTCAGCACGGCCGCGGCGTGGAAATATCCTTCCGTCGCCTTCTGCTTCATCCTGAGCCGCCACCATCCGTTCTGCACCAGGTAGGTGTAGTAGACATCAGAGCCAAGGTAGAAGGAATCATGGGGTTCAAGGTGCTGACGCCAGTTCGTGAGCCGGTCCTTGTCGAGAATCATGCGGGCCAGCAGCATTCCCGCCGATTTTCCTCCGATGTATCCCGTACCGACGAGGCGCTTCCTGATGTCCAGCAGATCCTCGAGAGAGAAATATTCCTTCACGAGAATCGACATCCTCGCTTCTCTCGTCATCATGATCCTGCAGATCTGGTCGATCATTTCCTGCTGGCGTTCGGATTCCCAGGGCTTTTCCAGAAGTTCTTCGGCTTCGAGAAAGAGGCGGTCCCAGTAGTCGAGTCTTCGCTCCATCCGCTCCGATTTCAGCCTCGATATGTCGGCATAGAGCTTCGCCGCATCAATGCTGTCGATAATGGGAACAAAACGGTCCTCCTCTTTTTTGTGCGGGAGAAACATCGTCGGGGAATATCGCCTCCATACCTTCAGGGGATGCACGTAGTAATATCCTCCCATGCTGAGCACGTCCAGGAGCACCTGGGTGGTTTCCCTGATCCGCGCCACGGTCTGGAAGGAATGGCTGTCCTTCACGATGGCAAAGTAGGCAATGGTGTCCAGCTCATAGAGGTACGGGCAGGTGATGACGAAAAAGTTGCCGATCATGAGGTCCGTTGCCCAGGCGGAAAGAAGATTCGACAGGCAGTCGAAGACGTAATAGACGCCCTTGCCCTCGCGGGTGGCGATATTGTACACCTCCGAGGAAAACGACTCGAACCCCTCGGCAGCATCAAGGGTATAGACCTTCACCGCATCGGAAGGATCAATGATGGGCTTATGATCGGCGAAGCGCATGTAGACGATCCGCTTTCCCTCTTCCAGTGCGCGTTGAACGAAAAACGCGGCGAAATGCCTGTATTCATCGATGTGATCGACCTGCCAGACCACATTGTCGCCCATCCTGAGGCCGTCGATGACCGCATCAAGCGATTTGAGCCCCATGGTCGCCCGCTCGGTGCTCTTCGACTTTTCACGGGTGATACGCTCGTGCTCGCGTGAAAGCAGCTCCTGGGCCTCTTCGGCCTGCTGGCGGTACTTCACCGCCTGGGCGAGCATGGATGCAATAATGGTGAGCAGCCGCAGGTCCTCGTTCAGTGACACCGATTCGTCAAATATCCGGTCGGCGCTGAGCGTCCCGATGATCTCGCTCTGAACCCTCACGGGCACGCAGATGAAGGAGATGTCTTTTTTGTCGAGATTCTTCCGGGCTCCGGTCCTGTCGAGAAAGAGGGGTTCCTCGGAAACCCGGGGAACCACCATGGGGCGTCCCGTTTCCACGACCTTGCCCACGACGCCTTCACCGATACGGTAGCGGCCGCGACTGATCTGCGCCTCGGAAAAGCCGTGAGAGGCTTCAATGACGATATCCCCCGTCTCCCTGTTGAGGAGCGTGAAAAATCCCCGGGACATGCCCATGTTTTTATCAAGGGCGCGGAGGATGGGCGCACCGATTTTAGCGAGATCCATGCTTTGCCCTAAAAGGCGGCTTACCTCCCAGAGGAGGGCCAGTTCCCTTGTTTCCCTGTTTATGGCGGCAGACTGCTCGTTCATAATACCCGACCTTCTATTCATAGTGTCATTGGGTGTCTCGCCGCGCCTCGGCGAGGTCCGGCACACGCCCTCCGGATGCATATATATCCTGCAGCGCACGCACCTCAAAGTGCCGGTGCCGGAGGGCGCGGATGGCGTTCACCATGGCTTTCGCCCCCGACATGGTGGTCACCAGCGGAATATTCCGTGTCACGGCGGTACTCCTGATCCTGACTTCATCACTGCGGGGCTTCGGGCCGCTCGGCGTATTGATGAGAAGATCCACATCCCGGTTTTTCATGTAGTCCATGATATTCGGCCTGCCCTCGTCGAGACGGGGAAGCGGAGTCACCCTGATTCCGCGCGAGATGAGGGTCTGTGCCGTTCCCGCCGTTGAGAGGATTTCAAATCCCAGCTCCACAAGCTCCTCTGCAATCCCGGCGACGGCCCCCTTATCGTAATCCTTGACGCTGATAAAGACCCTGCCCCCGGAGGGGACGGCATTGCCCGCGGCGATCTGGCTCTTGGCAAAAGCGATGCCGAGGTCGACATCGATGCCCATGACCTCGCCGGTGGATTTCATCTCCGGCCCGAGGAGGGTGTCGGAACCGAAAAAGCGTTTAAACGGCAGCACCGATTCCTTCACGGAATAATAATGCGGCGCAGGGTCGCACGTAATCCCCTGGGATGCCAACGACTGGCCGATCATGACTCTCGTGGCGACCTTCGCGAGGGCGAGACCCGTTGCCTTTGAAATGAAGGGCACCGTTCTCGATGCCCTGGGGTTTACCTCGAGGACGTATAGTTCATCTCCCTTGACGGCGTACTGAATATTGAGAAGTCCCTTCACGCCGAGTTCCAATGCGATGCGCCGTGTCGTTTCACTGATACCCGCGATCATGCCGGAGCTCAGCGTGTAGGCCGGAAGCACCATGGCACTGTCGCCCGAATGAATGCCGGCGTGCTCGATATGCTCCATGATGCCGCCTATGATGACATCGACCCCGTCGGCCACGGCATCCACATCCACCTCGATGGCATCCTCGAGAAACTTATCAATCAGGATGGGGTGCTGCGCCGAGACGATGAGCGCCTCCCTTACGAATCCTTCGAGGTCACCCTGGTTCCACACGACCACCATGGCGCGGCCGCCCAGCACATAGGACGGCCTGATGAGGACGGGATAACCGATCCTCTCGACAATGGCCGCTGCCTCTTCGAAGGTGCGCGCCGTGTCGCTCTCGGGCTGCCTGACCCCGAGGGATTCCGCCATTTCCCGGAAGAGCTTCCTGTCCTCGGCCCTGTCGATCGCCTCCGGGGGAGTGCCGAGGATAGGCACCCCGTGCCGTGCCAGGGGGAGCGCCAGATTGAGCGGCGTCTGCCCGCCGAGCTGGACGATGACCCCTTCGGGTTTTTCCTTGTCGACGATGTTCAGCACATCTTCGAGGGTGAGCGGCTCGAAGTACAGACGGTCGGAAATGTCATAATCCGTGGAGACCGTCTCGGGATTGGAATTCACCATGATGGTTTCAAAGCCCGCTTCCCTGAGCGCCATGGACGCATGGACGCAGCAGTAGTCAAATTCGATTCCCTGCCCTATCCGGTTCGGTCCCCCGCCGATAATCATCACCTTTTTTTTGGCGCCCCGCCGCGTTTCATCTTCTTCCTCGTAGGTTGAATAGAAATAAGGCGTGTATGCCTCGAATTCGGCGGCGCAGGTATCGACGAGCTTGTAGACGGGTGTGATTCCCATCCGGCTGCGAAGCTCGCGGACGTCCCCTTCCTCCATCCCTGTAAGCGCCCCGATCCGGCAATCGGAAAATCCGTATTCCTTGGCCTGCCGCATGAGAGGCTGCGGAAGCGGTCCGCGGCCCCGCCACTCACCGAGCTCCCGTTCGACGGTGATGATGTCGCGGATGTTCTCCAGAAACCAGGGATCGATCCGCGTGAGCTTTGCAACGTGCGCGACGGACATGCCCCGTGAGAGCGCATGGTGAATGACGAAAAGACGCTCCGCAGTGGGGCGGACCAGCATGGCTTCGATTCCGGCATCATCGAGATCATCGGGTAGTGCCCGGTCAAAACCGTGAAGGCCGGTCTCAAGACCCCGGAGCGCCTTCTGGAGCGATTCCTTGAAGGTGCGGCCTATGGCCATCGTCTCACCCACCGACTTCATTGATATGGTGAGCGTATCGTCAACACCCGGAAATTTCTCAAAGGCGAAGCGCGGTATCTTGACGACGCAGTAGTCGATGGTGGGCTCGAAGGACGCCGGCGTTTTTTTCGTGATATCGTTCGGAATCTCATCGAGACTGTACCCCACGGCGAGCTTCGCGGCGATTTTCGCGATGGGGAACCCCGTTGCCTTCGACGCCAGCGCCGACGAGCGCGAGACTCTGGGATTCATTTCGATCACCACCACGCGCCCGGTTTCGGGGTGAACGGCGAACTGGATGTTCGATCCGCCCGTCGCGACGCCGATGGCACGGATCACCGCGATGGAGGCATTCCGCAGGTACTGGTACTCCCGGTCCGAGAGCGTCTGCGCCGGAGCTACGGTGATCGAATCCCCCGTGTGGACGCCCATGGGGTCGACGTTCTCGATGGAACAGATGATGACAACGTTGTCCTTCCGGTCACGCATGACCTCCAGCTCGAATTCCTTCCATCCCACAACCGATTCCTCGATGAGTATCCGGCCTATCATGCTCTCTTCCATGCCGCGTGCGGCGTACCGTTCGAATTCTTCCACGTTGTAGGCAAGCGCCCCGCCCGCCCCGCCGAGGGTGAAGCTCGGCCTGATGACCACGGGAAACCCGATCTCCCGCACCACGCGCCATGCCTCGTCCATGGACCCGGCGATCGAGCTCCGGGGCACTTCAAGGCCGATGGACTCCATGGTCAGCCTGAACTCATCACGGTCCTCGGCCTTCCGTATGGCCCGTATGTCCGCGCCGATCATCTCGACACCGTAACGCTCAAAAATGCCGCGCTCCGCCGCTTCAACGGCGGTATTGAGCGCCGTCTGTCCGCCCAGCGTGGCGAGCACCGCCTGGGGGCGCTCCTTTGCCACGATCTTTTCGACCACGTCGGCTGAGATGGGTTCTATATAGGTCCGGTGCGCCATCTCGGGATCGGTCATGATGGTAGCCGGATTCGAATTGAGCAATACGACTTCGTACCCCTCCTCGATAAGCGCCTTGCACGCCTGGGTGCCTGAGTAGTCGAACTCGCACGCCTGTCCGATGACAATGGGGCCCGAGCCTATGATGAGAATTTTCTTGATATCCGTCCGTCGAGGCATAGGTTCGCGCCTACTCCCATTCTATGGTTCCCGGTGGTTTCGAACTGATGTCGTAGACGACCCGGTTGACGCCCCTCACTTCATTGATGATCCGCGAGGAGACCCGCGCCAGGACATCATAGGGAAGCTTCACCCAGTCGGCGGTCATGCCGTCCTGGCTCGACACGACGCGGAGCGCCACCACGTTCGCATAGGTGCGCTCATCCCCCATGACGCCCACGGTCTTGACGGGAAGCAGCACCGCAAAGGACTGCCATATGTCCCTGTAGTTTTCGTAGCGGTACATTTCCTGCTGTACGATCGTATCGGCCTGGCGGAGCACCGAGAGCGCCTCATCGGTGACCTCGCCGATAATCCTGACGGCGAGACCCGGGCCCGGAAAGGGCTGGCGGTGGAGAAGCTTCTCGGGAAGACCCAGTTCCTTCCCCAGGCGCCTCACCTCATCCTTGAAAAGCTCCCTCAGGGGCTCCAGGAGTGTGAAGCCGAGATTCTCGGGAAGCCCTCCCACGTTGTGGTGGCTTTTAATGGTGACCGACGGGCCGCCACGGGCGGACCGGCTCTCGATGACGTCGGGATAGAGTGTTCCCTGGGCAAGGAAAAGGGCGTTCTCCATGTGCGACGTCGCGTCGCGGAAGGCGTCGATGAAAGATTCCCCGATGCATTTTCGCTTGTCTTCCGGATCGGTGACTCCTTTCAGGGCGGTGAGAAACCGCTCCCGGGCATCGATGACGGTAAGATCAAGGGGATACTCCCTTTCGAATATGTCCACGATTTCTTCCACCTCGCCCGCCCGCAGAAGACCGTTATCGACGAAATATGCCTTCATCTGAGAACCTATGGCCCGGTTCAGCAGCGCTGCGACCACTGCGGAATCGACACCACCGGAAAGCGCGCAGACGACGCGGTCGCTTCCCACTTTTTTGCGTATCGCCGCCACCGACTCCTCGATGAACGTTCCCATGGTCCAGCCGCCCCTGCAGCGCGCGATCAGGTAGAGGAAATTGCTGATGAGTTTGCTTCCCTCCGGCGTATGGACCACCTCGGGGTGAAACTGAACTCCATAGACGGCCCGGGCGGCATTTCTCATAGCGGCGATGGTGCCGTCGGCAGAGCAGGCCAGCGCCTGGAATCCGTCTGGTACGACCGTGACTCGGTCGCCGTGGCTCATCCAGACATGAAGCCTCGCGGGAAGACCGTGAAAAAGCGGATCCTCACCGGATGTTTCTATTTCAGCAGGGCCGTATTCGCCGCGCGTGCCTTTCTCCACGGTGCCGCCATCGAGGAGCGCGATGAGCTGCATGCCGTAGCAGATGCCGAGGACGGGCACGCCGAGGGCGAGAATTGCCGGGTTCAGGTCCGGGTGGTCGGCATCGAGCACCGACGAGGGGCCGCCGGAGAAAATAATCGCGGCGGGATTGAGGGAGGAAAGCTCCTCTTTCGTGCTGTCATGAGGCACTATTTCACAGTACACGCCGAGTTCGCGGACACGCCGCGCGATGAGCTGGGCATACTGCGAACCGAAATCGAAAATGGCAACGGTCTCTCTCATCACACACTCCGCATTTTCATACAGTCGATGAAACGCCCGAATAAATACTTCGCATCATGAGGTCCGGGCGCGGCCTCGGGATGGAACTGGACCGAAAAGAAGGGAAGCTTCCTGTGCCGCATGCCTTCCAGCGTACCGTCATTGAGATTCATATGGGTTATCTCCATGTCGCTCCCGCGGAGTGAATCGATGTCAACGCAGAAGCCGTGATTCTGGACGGTGATGTGGATGCGTCCCGTCTCTATGTCCTTCACCGGATGATTCACCCCGTGGTGGCCGAATTTCAGCTTGTAGGTCCTGTCGCCCATGGCGAGCCCGAGCAGTTGATGCCCCAGGCAGATGCCGAAGACGGGAATTATTTTCTCCCGGAGGAGCGCCTTCACCGTGCCGACGGCCGTCGTGACGGCGGCGGGGTCACCGGGACCGTTCGAAAGCAGCACCCCGTCGGGATTGAGACGAAGAATCTCCTGCGCCGGCGTACGGGCGGGAACGACGGTGACGGCGCATCCCGCGCGCGTGAGCGACCGCAGGATGTTCAGCTTGACGCCGAAATCCATCACCACCACCCGGCATCCGTCACCGCCCTGCAGTTCGTAGGGCGCATCGCAGGTCACCTGTGAGGTGAGATCGCGTCCCACAA
>JAPLJO010000057.1 GCA_026388515.1 Deltaproteobacteria bacterium
CCTCGGAGAGAACTGCGGATGCAACAGGCTCTGCACGCGCATATTCCGCTGTCCCGGCCTTGTGTGGGATAAGGCGAAGGGAATATCGAGAATCGATGAGGTCATCTGCGTGGGGTGCGGCGTCTGTGCCGATATCTGCCCCGCGGGGGCCATCACGAGAAAGGAGGCGAACCTCTCATGACTGGCGCGAAACTCGCAAAAGACCCTTACAACGTAATTATCACCGGCGTGGGCGGTCAGGGGAACGTCATTGCCTCCCGGGTGCTGGCGAACATGCTGGTGCGGCGCGGATTGTTCGTGACCATCGGGGAGACCTTCGGCGCCTCCCAGCGCGGCGGTTCGGTGATGAGCCACCTGAGAATCTCGGAGACGGGCACCTGGAGCCCCCAGATGCCGAAAGGCGGGGCGGATGTCATTATGGCGCTCGAACCCACCGAGGCGGTCCGTGTCCTTTACGATTACGGGAATCCCGGCGTGAAGATCGTGAGCAACACGAGGCCGATTCACGCGGTGGGGGTCATTGCCGGCGATCTCGACTATCCCTCGCTCGAGGCAACAAAAAAATCTGCGGGCGAGCTTTCATCCGAAGCGTGGTTTGTTGACGCCACCGATGAGGCGCTGAAGCTGGGGCATCCGATCCTTGGGAACGTCATCATGCTGGGGGCCCTGGCGGCGGTGAGCGGGCTTCTTCTGGAACTGGAAGATTTCAGGGAAGTCATCGGCAAGGTGGTTCCCGCGGACAAGCTTTCCGTTAATCTCCAGGCATTCGAGCTGGGAAAATCTCTTGTCGGCCACTGACCTCCGGCGGCCTCATGCCGGCGCCTTCATGTACTGCACCGTCCCATCCTCTACGACGGCGATCTTCGCCGTACCAGGGTAGTCGCGCTCCAGGATGTCCAGTGTTTCCTGCCATGTCTTCACCACCACGGCATCGTTGATATGGCATACCAGGTCGAGCATGGTGCGGTCGGGCCGGGGATTGAAGACGATAAGTTTCTTCATCAGCATGGGAATGAAACCCGGCTCGCGCTGAACGAAGTGGCGGCCTCCGAAGCCCGTTCCCCATGAGCGCATGACATAGTGCGGGACCTGGCCGTCCGGCGCGTCGCAGACGAGCACCCCCGTTCCTGCGGCCCCCGGCTTCAGAAGCGAAAGGGTAAAAATCAGGGCAATCGCCGATTCGTTCGCCCTGCCGTAGGCATTGCAGACGGCGATGTCGTAGCCCGTGGCGTGGGGTATGCCGTAGTGGTCTTTCCCTTCCTCCGCGCCCATCCTGTGGGTCGCCCGGAAGGGACCCGCGTAGAGATTCGTTATTTCTCCCCGCCTGTTTATCAGACAGTCCACCTTGAAGTGTAGCCCCGCGATGTCACCCGCGGCGTCGCACTCGGCGCGCATGATGTTCCCGTCAAATCTGCCCAGGCCGGTGCGGGAAGGATCGCGGTACATCTGGTTGTGGAACTGGTTGATCGTTTCTATCCCCGCCACCCCGGGGAGCAGTATCTTGGCGCCGCCGCTGAATCCCACGTGGACGTGGGCGGTGATGCACCCGATGCCGATCCTGAGGTCGCACCCCATGAATTCGCGGTTTATCCACAGATCAACGCCCGTGGGGGTTCTCCCCACCCACTGGAGGTTCTGGAAGGCATCGTGGTTGTGGACGACATAGTGTTCCACGATGTGGTCGCCCAGCTTCTTCCGGGCGCTGATCATATCGCAGGTTCCGTGGCTTCCCAGCGCCCAGAGAAAGCGTATCTGCTCCTTTTTCATCCCCGCGCGGTGAAGGGCATCCAGGATGTGAGGCGCGACAGCGGAGACCGGCGTGGGCCGTGTCATGTCGTCAAAGACGATGACGGCCTCGCGCTTCCCCCGTGCGAGTTCTTCAAGCGGAGGCCCTTCGACGGGGTTCATTATCTTCCCTGCGATTTCCTCCGCGCTGAGGGCAGGCCGGTCGAAACCGGGGGAGGTGAGACTGTCAATATCCCATCGGTCGGGAAAGGTCAGAACCTTCTCAACGTTTCCGAACCAGAGCCGCGAGGGAACTGAAACCGACTTCATGACGTGCATCCTATCCTATGATGATGACGATCAGCCGCCGTGGACCGTGCATTCCCTTGAAGGGTGTGGCCTGGATGTCGGCGGTCATGCTGGGCCCCGTGATGAAGCAGAACTGGCTGGGCAGGCGGTCTGTATCTGCAAATACCTCCTCAATCGCCTGTTCGTACACGGCGACGAACCGGTCCGCCGGCACAATGACGATGTGGAGAATGGGCGCCAGCGAAATGAGCCGCGCCTGGTCTTTGTCGTGGATGAGTCCCAGAGTTCCCGTTTCAGCCACGGCGAAATCAGCACCGGTGATTCCCGCCTGGACTTCGTTGAATACGGCATGCTTGAAGGCGTTACGATTCATGAAATCCCGTACCCTGAAGATGGTAATGCCCTCGGCGGCACCCCACGCGGGAAGATCGAGAGGTGCGATGACGCTGTCCGTCGCGACCATGACCTTTTCCAGTTTTTCCTCGCGGGCGACTTCGGAGAGCTTTTCAAGGGCGGCTTTCGCATCGGCAACGCGGTGGACCACGCCCGTCTGGAGCCAGAGCTGGTCGGAAAACTTCTTGATCATTCCTTCCCGGTCAAGAGAAAGCTCGTTGAGCGGAGGAAGCTCACGGCGGGCCGGAACATCTTTCCGGGGAGTGCGTTTCAGTCTTGACAGGATTTCATCGCGTGCATCGTGCGGCATCGGATATCTCCATATCCCTGATCTCTTTTTAACTATTCAGGGGCCGACCCGTGAGTTGGTCCTTCGGCAGGTATCTTTCCAATCCTCTTCCACTCCTCGTGAAAGGTTCTCTTCGGCATGGCGGGCAGGTTCCGGCTTCTGAACCATGCCTCGAAGGGGCCGGGAAGCTCCGATACCATGCCGTCCCGTGCGCCGTTGTTGTAAAAAGGCCGGATTATCTTCGATGCCAGATTCCAGAACCATGGGTGGGTGGTGCCGTAGGTGAAGAGTCTGAAAGCGGTGGTCTCCTTCCAGTGCCGCGTCATCCCGCCGAAGGCGCGGTCGCCCTCGACATCCTTTGTCCGGTAGTAGAGAAAGAGACCCGGATGGTCCACGCCTGCCGGACAAACGGTCTTGCAGGAGCCGCAGAGCGTGCAGGCGCGGTAAAGGTCCTGGGTTTGTTCAAGGCCGAGGAGGAGGGGATTGAGTGCCTGTCCCATGGGGCCCGAATAAGCCCATCCGTAAGGATAGCCGCCTATGGTGGTGTACACGGGGCAGTTGTTCATGCAGGCGCCGCACCTGATGCAGCGGAGCACCTCGCGCGCCCGGAGATCACGGTAGAAGGTAGAGCGCCCATTATCCACGATGACGATGTAGAGCTCTTCCGGCCCGTCGATTTCGCCCGGCCTCTTCGGTCCCGTATCGATGGAGACGTAGGCGGAAATCGCCTGTCCCGTGCAGTGCCTGCAGAGAACCCGGACGAGGTGCAGGGCATCTTTCATGGTGGGGACGACCTTCTCGATACTCATGAGGGCGACCTGGATTCTCGGTGAAGACTTGCTGAGGCGGATGTTGCCCTCGTTTTCCACATTGATGAGGGAGCCTGTTTCGGCGACGGCCATATTGACTCCCGTGATGCCCATTTCAACGCGGTGGAATTTATCCCGCAGGAAAAGACGTGCGGCATAGCCGAGCTTCACAGGGTCCATGGTGGGTTCGGTCATGCCCGCCTTTTCCATGAAGAGGTCGCATATTTCCTGCAGCGAGATATTCACGGCGGGGCCGACGATATGAAAAGGGGGCCGGTCAAGCTGCTGTGTGATGAACTCGCCGAGATCGGTCTCGTAGGTTTCGATTCCGTTTCCGAGAAGCACCTCATTGATGCCGATTTCCTCGCTTACCATTGATTTTCCCTTGGTGACGAGGGTGATATTCTTCTCTTTCGCGAGGTTGAGGATGAATTCGTTTGCCTCTTGTGCGTCCCTCGCCCAGATAACTTTTGCGCCGTGGCCGGTGGCGTTTCTTTCAAACTCCTCGAGAAGCTCGGGAAGGTGCGCCACGACCTCCGCGCGGATGTCAGCCGCATACGCGTGTGCCCCGGCAGGGTCGGGGAAGCTCGCCATGGCCGCCTGCCTGAGCGCTGCGAAAAGGGGAGGAAGAAACGAAAGGAAGGTCCGCGAGCTGAGGTCGGCAATCTCTTTCTTGACGACAGCCTTGAATCGGTGCGTAGTTACCCTCATCGTGTGTGTCCCTTTATGTTTTCACTGAGAAAACCGGCAAGGTGCATGGCCCGTTTCCCGGGGTGGTTCCGCGAGAGGTATCCATTGATATTGAGGAGACACCCGGGCTCGCAGAGGATGAGCACATCGGCCCCGCTTGCGAGGAAGTGCTTCACCTTGTCCTTCACCAGATCTTCCGAGATGTCAGGGTACTGGATCGCGAATTCACCGCCGAACCCACAGCACCGGTCGGCATTGGCAAGCAGTACGAACTCGGCTCCCGTCACGCCGGCAAGCAGGGCCTTCGGCTGGTCCGAGACCCCGAGGCCGCGCAGGACATGACATGATTCGTGGTATGTCACCTTGCCGTTGAAGGACGCCCCGACATCGCGGATACCGAGGACATCCACGATATACTGAGAGAGTTCGAAAATGCGGGGCGAAAGCGCCTCAGCCCGTGCACGCCATGTACGGTCGCCTTCAAAGAGTTCCACATAATGATGCTTTATCATGTGCACACATGACCCCGAGGGACTTACAATCGCCTCGTCGTTCTCAAAGATGGCAATCATGTGCCGTGCCGTCTTCCGCGCAAGTTCGAGGTGGCCCGCATTCAGTGAGGGCTGTCCGCAGCAGGTCTGCGCTTCATGGTAGACGGGCGTGACGCCGAGACTTCTGAGAAGCCGCAAGGTATGCACTCCGATTTCAGGGAGGAGGATATCAACCGTGCAGGGAATGAAGAGCGAGACTTTATTCATGATGAGGGAAGAATACCTGAAGTGACTTGGTAAGTTCAAGCGGAAGATATGAAACACCGCCCGTTTTGTTTTCCGTTTGATTGTACGGATATTTCATGTAAGAATCCGGCACCATTGAACCTGCTGCTCCCATAACTGCGTTTAATGCATGAAACCATATCATATGAAGGAGGAGGGCGATGACGACCTTTTCAGCACTCATAGAGAAACGACGTTCAATCCGGCAGTTCGAAAAGAAAGAAATTCCCCTTGCCATCGTTGAGGAAATCATCCGGGAAAGCTGTCTTGCCCCCAGTGCACGGAACGAGCAACCCTGGCACTTCATTATTGTGAGAGACGCCGGGATGCTGAAAAGGCTCTCCGATGAAAGCAAGGGCAATATCCTCCGGGAAATCGAAAGCAATCCCGACTCCCCCCTCTCGCCTTATAAAGAGGTGATGAAAGTCGATCATTTCAACGTCTTCTGGGATGCCCCCTGTGTGGTTTATATCGTCGGTCCAGCCCATGCCCGCTCGCTCGAAGTCGACTGTGCGCTCGCCGCGTCATATTTTATGCTGTCGGCGACATCGCGCGGTTTAGGCACGTGCTGGGTTGCCCTGGGTTCCTATATCAAGGATAATGGGCTGCGGCGGGAGATGGGGCTCCCCGACGAGTTCAGAATCATCGCCCCGATTGCCCTCGGCTATCCGCAAATGATACCGGATGTGCCGCCCCGCGAGGCGCCGAAGATTCTGAAGGTGATTTAATTCGTTGCCGGATCAATTAAAAAGCGCAGATTTTCTTTCGCCGCATTCCGTCGAGGGCGGGACTGACATTTCTGTAACGCTGAATAGCGCCATCAATTTTACTGTGGAAAAGAGTTTAGTGCCGAGGTTCGTCAATGATACATTCGAAACAATGCCTTCCTGAAGCGGTCATGACGGCGTGCCGTTACAAAAGAGAATGAAAATAGCATTGCAGAATCAAGAATTTAGATATTTATTTTCAGGGGAAAGTGAGTGTTCGATAATTCTTGAGGGCATGCACTATTTCAAACGGTATTCCTCTCTTTTCTTATGAATTGGTATAAGTGTCCATTCATTAAAAAAGAACGGGAGATTAATTCTATGAAGGTGTTGATATTGTATTTTTCAGCCACAGGAAACACAAGAAAAATTGCAAAAGTCATTGGAGATACATTCACGCAGATGGGATGCGAAGTCGCCATGTCTGATATTACCGCCAATGCAGATAGGCAAAAGAAGATTGATTTAAAACCTTATCACGCGGTGGTGTTTGGGGCGCCGATTCATTCCTGGCGGGCTCCGAGAGTCGTGAGAGAATGGATGAGAACTCTGGATGGCCAAGGTAAAAAATGCTCCATGTTCTTCACCTATGGCGGGTTTGGCGTTCACCCAACTCATTATTCCACCAGACTACTATTAGAAAATCAAAACTTCATCGTTGTTTCATCCGCGGATTTCTTGGGCTGTCATACTTTCAACCTTGGCGGCTGGAAGGCGATGGAAGGCCGACCTGATAAATCTGATTTTAACGTGGCAAAAAAATATGCCAAAACAACTTACAAGCGATTTACCGGTGAGGATAACGGAATACTCGGCGCATTGGAAAAGACCAATCATACTGAAGAACAACTGGATTCTATTGAATCATTCAGGTTTAACGTGCTCACGCAGCTTCCGACCAGAGGTGAAAATGAGTGCAGCATGTGTCTGGTTTGCGAGGAATTATGCCCCACGGGAGCTATGGATGCTGAATCCGGCAAAGCTGACAAAGGAAAATGTATCGCCTGTTTAGCCTGCGTGGCAAACTGTCCTGAAAATGTTTTGAAAATAAATGACATGTCAAAGAGCTGGTCGTTCAAGGTAGAAATGGAAAAAACCACTGAGGCGAGCATGAGAGGACAGAAAAGCAGAATATATCTGTAAATATAAAGAATTCATTTTTCCCCGTCTGATCAATCTATTGACTCGTAGGTGACAATGATTATCGAGGCCTTTACCACTGTGAGCTTGATGTGGTTCTTTTCAGACTCCACAACCCTTTCGTTCATTGCTTGATCCATTTCCAACGTAAGAAACGCCCCCGAATTCTGGCAACCTTGAACCACCTGAATCCGAATAAATCAATATGTTAACTCGCGTCATACGTCCATTCGAATCGCTGTTCCGTGACCTCCGTTCCCCACTGGTTCCCACACCTGGATTCAATAAGGATGAATCCGTTTTTTTCGTAGATATGCCGGGCAGGATCGAGTCCCTCAAAGGTCCAGAGGTATGCGCGGCGATAGCCCCGGCTTTTGCAGAAATCCACGGCAGTCCCCAAGAGGTTGTTGCCGATACCTTGTCCGCGGAGCGCATCGGATACAATAAACCACCGAAGATGCGCCCCCTCAGCTGATGCCTTGAGTCCGTCAACGGTAATTGATCCCTCAATACGTCCGTCATGAGAAGCAATCCAGAATCCGTCGCGATGGTCATCGTACCGTGCAAGAAACCCGGCCAGTTCTCCCGCCACCTTGGCCTCGAAGAAGAGGCCGAACCCCCAGTGTATACCGTAGTAGAGCCCGTGCAGTTCTGCAATCCTGCCGATTGCGCCGGGCACGTAGCCTTTTATAATATCAATCTCTCCCATATCGCGCCTCCGGAGGGCCGTCGTTTCGGAGTCAATGCTGCTTTTGTCGGGCGGCAAGAAGCCGTTCAACCGTGCGTACGATGATATCCGCATACACTTCGTGCCCTTTTTCGTTGGGGTAACGGGCATCTTTCTGGAGAAGGTCGGTGTTCGATATGCTTTTCTCGACGAGAAATCCCGCCCAGAAGGTGTGCACCGGAATCATAAGACACTCAAGATCGAGGGAGACCTCCCGTATCGTTCTGTAGTAGATGTGGACGGCTTCCATCTCATGGGGATTGTCGAGAATATGGGAGGTGGGAAGGACAATGACCGGATTGAATCTGGTGCGGGACATTCGAATCATGTTGACGAGATTTTCTTTGAATTCTGAACGATAGACGGATGCAAAGGCATCATCCATACCGAAATGAAGGATGAGAATATCCGGTTGATGAGGATTTATGTCTTCATCAAAGAACCACACACCATCAAAGGAGTTGTCTCCCGGCCTGGATTTATTGATAAGCTCGATCCCCGCCGGGGTGCAGTAATCACGCAGTATATCAACGTATCCCCTTGCAACCCCATATCCCGCCGCAATGCTTCCGCCCCTGATGAGCAGTTTCATGGATCGTCCCGCGATTTTCAGGCCTTTACAGGCGGGCGTTTGTCAAACCATGGCCGTGCCTTTTCAAGCTGTGCCGCCAGCCGGAGCACTGTCGCTGCATCACCGAAACGACCGATAAAGTGAATGCCGATGGGAAGGCCGTCTCCTGTCCAGTGGAGTGGGACGGACATTGCCGGGAGACCCGTGAAATTTGCAAGCTGTGTGAATGGCGTTTTCGAAAGGCTCTGAATAGCCAGCTTGTCGGTCATGCCCGACATTTTCAGCAGGGTCCCGAGTCCCAGCGCATTGACAATTTTCATGGCCACCTGTTCCGCCGGCTTGGGTTGGAGTTCCCCGATTTTCACGGGCGGAGAGGCTACCGTGGGTGTAAGATAGAGGTCGTATTTTTCATTGAATCGTCCCATGACCCGTGCCGCCCTGTCCCATTCGCGGATGGCCTCAACAAAATAGCTGGCTGAAAAGGTGCGGCCAAGCAGCCCGAGTGTCCAGGTGAGCGCCTCCACGTCGTCCCGATTTGCCTTTCTTCCAAGAATTTCTTTAAGCTCTTCAATGTCAGCGGCGATTTCGCCGAAATACATGGTGAGGTAAGAGGAGGCGAGTTTCTTCCCGTCGAGTGAGGGGCGAGCTTCTTCCACACGATGACCCAGTTTCTGAAGGAGAATGGCCGCATCTTCCACGGCTTTCACACACTCGGGATGGACCTCGGTATCGAGGGGAGAGCGGGTATTGAAGGCGATGGTGAGCGGGCCCGGCTCCAACCCCACTTCCTCCCTGTAAGGACGTACCGGCGGCGGGATAATATAGGGCGCACCTGTATCGGTGCCGCAAGTTGCGTCCAGGACGGCGGCGCTGTCCCTGACGGAACGGGTAATCACATGCTCCACCGCGGCGCCCTGCCATAGAGCTCCATGATCCGGCCCGGTGGGATTCCGGCCGCGCGTGGGCTTGAGGCCGAAAAGGCCGCAGTGGGAAGAAGGAATCCGTATGGACCCTCCGCCGTCACCTCCCGAGGCCAGTGGAGTCATCCCGCTCGCCACTGCTGCAGCCGACCCGCCACTCGACCCTCCCGGTGTGCGGTCGGTGTTCCAGGGATTGCGCGTCGGACCGAAAAGCTCCGGTTCCGTGACGCCGAGCAGTCCGAACTCGGGACAGTTTGTCTTCCCGAGGGTCACGAACCCGGCCTTTTTATAGCGTGCCACCAGTTCGCTATCGTGTGCGGGGATATAATTTCTGGAGGCCCTGCTGCCTCCCGTAAGGGGTACCCCCGCGTATGCACCCAGGAGGTCTTTCAGCAGAAAAGGAACCCCCGTGAAGGGTCCGTCGGGGAGCCCCGCTCCGAGCGATTTCTTTGCGAGATCGTACATGGGCGTCACGACCGCGTTCAACGAGGGATTGACCTTTTCAATCCTTCCGATGGCCTCTTCACATACTTCCTCCGCCGAGACATCTTTTTTCCTGATAAGTTCGGCAAGTCCTGTACCGTCATAACGGTCGTACTCTTTGAATCCTCCCATTTTCGTACCCCCTTGAAGCCTGTTTTATTAATATCCCCGAAACGACTGTGCGGTGAAAGGTGATAGTTTGCGCCCCTGCAAAGGGCGCCGTGAAGCCGTCACCATTATAGAGATACGCCGTGAAAAGGCAAGGGAAAGACTTTCATGGAAACGCGAGGTCGCTCTCGCCGGCAAATCAGGGGATGAATTGTTTTTCAGGATTTGGAAATGATATCAGGGTTGATTGTAAGGGGGTGGTTCGGGCCCCCGAAGGAGCCCGAACCGAAGGAGTTGATCACAGCACAGCAAACTGGGGGTTTATGGTATGTAGTGCGTGTTGTATGATTTGTGCTGTTTTCATTTATTAATCCGTTGAAATCCCCCCTCTCCTTTTCGGGAGAGGGGGGTGTATGTCTACCGGCCTCAGGGGGCCGTGTTACTGCTGTTTCTTCATCTCATTCCAGGCATCCTGATAGAGCCGTCCGATGCTGAGGATCACCGCAAGAAGGAATAACCCCATGGTGAAGGTGGGCTGCGTCCCGAACTTCCCGTCCAGCCAGTACCCCGCCATCAGGAATACCACCGAGGAAATGACTATCGTGAATCCCCACACGGTGAACTGC
>JAPLJO010000028.1 GCA_026388515.1 Deltaproteobacteria bacterium
ATCAAAAACCTTCAGTCCCTTTCTTCTCCACGGAGTAACGGGAAGCGGAAAAACGGAGGTCTATCTCAAGGCAATCGAGGAGGTGCTTGCGCACGGAGGAAGCGCCCTCATGCTCGTTCCTGAAATCGGGCTCACCCCGCAGCTTCTCTCCCGCGTGACGGAACGGTTCGACGAACACCTCATCGCCGTCATCCACAGCGGCATCGGCCGCGGCGCCCGGTACGACGAATGGCGGCGCACCCGGAAGGGGGATGCCCGCATCATCATCGGCGCGCGTTCCGCCGTATTCGCACCGGCAAGAAACCTGCGGCTTATCATTGTGGATGAAGAACACGATCATTCCTACAAACAGGAAGAGCGCCTTGTCTACAATGCCCGCGATCTCGCCGTTGTCCGGGGGGAAAAGTCCGGCGCCACGGTGATTCTCGGCTCTGCCACACCTGGAATACAAACCTACTTCCACACCACGACGGGGCAGTATGCCTACCTTCCCCTCACGAAGCGCGTGGAGGACCGGCCGCTGCCCCGCATCGAAATCATCGACATGAAGGACCAGCGAACCGCACGCGGGCAGGTGCCCGTCATTTCCGCACGGCTCCAGCGGGCAATCAAAGAAACACTCGAAGCGGGCAGGCAGACACTTCTCTTTCTCAACAGAAGGGGGTTCAATACCTTTCTTTACTGCGCCGACTGCGGGTATGTTTTCAGGTGCCTCAACTGCTCCGTCTCAATGACCCACCACCGTGAGGACGGCACGCTCAGGTGTCACTACTGCGATTATTCGGTGAAGGCGCCCTCCCGGTGTGCTACCTGCGGTGGAAACAAAGTGCGTTTTTACGGGACGGGGACGGAAAAGCTGAAGGAAGAAATCACCACTCTCTTTCCCGCGGCGCGGGTGGAACGGATGGACAGCGACTCCACGGTCAGGCAGGGCTCCCACGAGCGGATTCTGCGCGCACTCGACCGTGGAGAGATTGATATTCTCATCGGCACCCAGATGATCACCAAGGGCCATGACTATCCCAACGTAACGCTTGTCGGCGTCGTCTCCGCCGATATCTCCCTCAATATCCCCGATTTCAGGGCCGCAGAGCGCACGTTCCAGCTTCTCACGCAGGTATCCGGGAGGGGAGGAAGGGGAGACCATCCGGGCAGGGTGGTGATACAGACACTCAATCCCGGGCATTACGCCGTCACGAGGGCGCGGGAGCATGACTACCGGGGCTTTTACGATGACGAAATCATCCTCAGGAAGGAACTCGGGTATCCCCCTTTCAGCAGGATCGTCGGCTTCAGGATATCCGGGACCGGCAGGGATGCGGTGGAGCGCACCGCCAGAGAACTGGGCGAGATCGCCCGCGAGTGCTGCCGGAATGAGCACGATCCTCCCAGGATTGACGTCATGGGCCCGTCGGAGGCACCCATCGCAAAGATCAAGGGGCGGTACCGCTGGCACATGCTTCTCAAGGGAAAAGAACTGAAACCGCTCCACGGAGTCACCAGGACCATCATGTCCCGGACGAAAAGAGACGGCGTTGAAATCAAGGTAGATGTCGATCCCGTGAGCTTCATGTAATGCCGGGGTCTCGTCGACCTTCGGCATTTTCTCCGTTGACACCCCCCGGCCATTCCCCTATACTCGCCCGAAAAATGCGTGCTGCCGTAATGGAAACACAATCAACCGACACGAATACCAGCGAGCTTACCTACATCCACGAACTTGTCTATGAGCTTCGCGTGGGTGACGTGATGGCAGTGAACGTCGTCACCGTTTCGCCTGCGGTGACCATGGCCGAACTCAAGGAGATCCTTCGCGAGAAGCGCATTTCCGGGGCGCCCGTCGTTGACAACGGCGCTCTTGTGGGCATCATCAGCCTCGAAGACCTCATCAAGGCCATGGCAGCCCATCGGCAGGGCGACACCGTGGGGAGCCTGATGAGCAGATCCGTAGTCACCGTCCGCGCCGATGAGCCGGCGGTCCAGGCGGTGAATCTCTTTGCGCAGCACGGGTTCCGCCGCATCCCCGTGGTGAACCAGGACGGCGCCCTCGTGGGCATTCTCACAGGCGGCGACATCACGCGGGGTCTGCTGAAGAGCCTGAGCCAGCGATACAAGGTAGAAGAGCTGCGCCATTACCGTGCCAGCCATATCTTTGAAGATATCGAATCCGACAAAACAAGCCTCATCCTGCGTTACCAGGTGGCCGTGAACGACTTTGACAGGGGGGGGCGGGCATCGAGCAAGCTCAAGCGTGCCCTGGAGCGCCTTGGCGCCGATCCGGGCATTCTGCGCCGCATCGCCATCGCGGCCTACGAGGCTGAAATGAACCTGGTGATTCACACGACTCACGGGGGGGAACTCCGCGCCGAGATAAGTCCCCGGCGAATCGTCATCATTACGCGAGACGAGGGTCCTGGAATCGAAGATACCGAGGCTGCATTCAAGCCCGGGTTCAGTACGGCCGCGGACTGGGTGCGCGAACTGGGATTCGGCGCCGGCATGGGCCTCGCCAACATCAAAAACTACAGCGATCGTGTGCATCTTGTTTCACAGCCGGGGAAGGGAACAATCCTCGCCGCCGTGTTCGAACTGCAGAAGGGTACACCGGAAGAGAAGAACCCGTAACGGTCCCTGTATGCATATGAACCGGCGAGTTTATGAGCCTGAGTCTTAACCTGCTCCGTCAGCCTGTTCCCCGCCATGAACAGTGCATGGCGGGGAACGCACAAACGGGTGTGGCGGATTACGATGAGGTAATCACGCCATTCGCATCAATCGTATAAGTCAGGGTACCTTTCGAATGGGCGGCTGATAAGTTGAGCGCACCTATGGAGCCGTCGGCGATCGTCAGCGTCACATTATCCGTCGGCCTGAATCCGCTTACTGTCAGCAGCGCCTCCGTCACCGTTCCTTCGGGACTTTCCGCAAAGTAGGCCTGTGCGGCACTGTAGGCATTCTTAATGTCTGCATTGGCCGACTTCCCGAATGGAATGTCAGCCACGCTTATTTTGCGAGGGCGTGTGTGAGATTCACGAAGGTGAAGTGCTTTTTTCTAAGGGCATCAACGATGCCGGGAAGTGCCCTGCCGGTGGCATATCCCCTGCCGTTGATATGAAATATGAGAATGCTCCCCGGTTTTGTCTTTGAGAGCACCCACAAGGTGAGCTCCTCCGGTGTGAGATCCCTGTTGTCGTCGCCTGCCGCGAAGCTCCAGTGCACCACTTCATATCCGAGGTCCTCAACGACCCTGAGCGATCTCGCGTCGAAGTTGCCCCCGGGAAACCTGAAATAATGCGGTGTCCGTTTGATAATATCCTGAATCAGCCCTTCATTGTCCTTCACTTCCCGCATAATCTCCGTATCGTTCAGACGTTCCATATGCAGTTCATGGTTCATGGAATGATTCTCGATTTCGACAAAGTCATATCCCGCGAGTTCCGCCAGACGCACTTTGTTTCGCCGGGCGAATTTCCCCCCGACAAAGACCGTGAAGGGTATTTTTTCCCTCAACAGGTATGAGAGGATTGACTCGTCGAAATACGAGGGGGTTTTCGTCTCGCATGCATCAAAGGTAAGTGCCACGATTCTTCCAGGCAAGGCAAGACGGGTGACGACCTCTGCTGAGACCGGCGGCGAAGAGACAATGATACACGCAAGGAGGATGAGCACCGGCATTACGAATACCCGCCGCCCACACTTCCGGATCATCACAGGTCACGAACCTCCCGGCGCGGTTACAATCATTCCCCGTACACCACCGTGGTGAATTTTCCGTACACACCGAAAAGCACGCTTTGTACTTCCGTATCGACGTGGTGAATTCTGGTGATACCGCCATTCGTCATAGCGGTTGAGAGGCTGCAGTCGCCCACCACGACAAGCCACACAAACATCTCCGCGGATGCCTTACCCACCTTTGCCTGTCCGTCGGCGTTCACCTGCATATCCAGTGTTGGCATGGGAGTTTTTACATTCATGTACACGCCGCCGCACCCGGACATCAGCACGAGGACTGCCGCACCCAGCAATAGAACACTCTTCAACGTACCCGTTTTCATTGTATCACCTCCCGTCGGCGCACGCTCATGACATGTAAAACGCGAGATCGGGATCCCGTTCGTCGATGTGCTTGGTAAATTCCACACCGACGATATCGTTGAATACCCGTCTCACGATGGCGTTCTTTTCGACGGAACTTCTCTTGGCGTTATCCAGCCTGAAGTTCAGCTTGAGGACATCCCCCACCATGAGTCTCGCAGGACCATTCGTCTTGAATCCGAGGCCTGATTTCGACATATCTTGTATGGTTATTCTTGCCATGCCGCCGGCAATCCCGATGCCGCCCGCCTTTTCAACTATGTTGTATGTCCCCTGAAGGGAGATCCCTTTTCTATAGTGTCTCCGCAGGTTGACGAGGACGCTATACCGGCGCTGGCACTTCTGACATTCAATGAGGATGCGTTTCATGTCCCCCAACCGGTAGAGCGACTCGTCGATCTTATGGAACATGCCGCACTTGTCGCAGACGAGGATCGCCTCATTATTCTTGTTCAGAAGAACCGTTTTTTCAATCAGGCCGCCGTTTTCTACCATTGTCGCATCTTTCCGTATTCATCACACGTCGCGGGCCGGGATATCAGAGCCGACCGCTCGTTATGACGCCCGCGCGCGGGACATTATTCGAACCCCATCACTTCATAGAGGCATTCGCCGGAAATGTCGTCGGTGATGCCGTCGTACTCGATGGTCCCCTCATAGTCGGCGATCACGCGGAAGTAGGTGGGTTTGAATACAAAGGTGCGGGCCGCCCACTGGGCAACAGGGTTGAGGTCGGACATGGTGAGAAGGTCCACGTTTTCAACGACTGCCTTCAGTGTGATGTCAATGTGGGCCTTCGTGCCGCCGTTCTCAAAATCAACGGTGATTTTGGAGGGATAGTGCCGCCCGAGTACGGGGTCGGTCACGAAATTCTCCTGCCGGATGGTGGGGCTTCCGGTCCCGACAATCATCGTATCACCCTTCGCGATGTAGAGAGGGCGCGATTCAATCGAAGAATTATAGTAATCGACGTCGGCATAGACAATCGTGTAGTCGCCGGCGATGATCCTTCCCCACACCCACCGCCGCGTGATTTCATAGAGCGGTCTGCGACCCCAGTTGTGATCGGCGTACCCCGTGCCGGTGACCTCCCGGGACACACCGTCCCGCGTGATGGTTCCCGTGATTCTGTTCTTCGCCTGGTGAATGGTCCAGAAGAAATCCAGCGCGGACTCATTGACTCCGTCATCCCCCTTCGGCATCCAGCCCGGGGCAAGGGTGCTGAGAGTGAGATCGGCTTCCAGGCCGTCGATTTTCCAGTAGACACGGTATGTGGTGTCGTTCAATCTGCGGAGGAAACCGGCGGAACTTCTTATGCCGGCATCATCAAGGGATGATGTTATCTCCTCCGCCTCCAGGGTGACAAGACGTGTTTCTTTCGACCAGTCCGGTCCATAGAGAGAAAGCATGGCGCCCGGTTTCCCGGTGGTGAAGCTCGGGTCGAGGAAGACGCCCACGAAGGTATCGCCGTTATCGAGATGACCGTCGAAATACCACCACTCGAAAGGCCGGGGGCCCTCAATGACATGGCGTGCACGGTCCTGCGCCGGCGGCGGACTGGTTCCCCAGTCGAGGTAACGATCCGTGGTGCCCACTATTTCCGTGGGGCGTTCGAGGTGCGTGCAGGCCGCCATTACAAGTACCGCACACAGCAACCACGCATATTTCCCGAGTGCATTTTTCATCGTTCCCGTCCCCCTTTGAAAGCCTTCTCAGTATCAGACCGTCCCCTGCTCCGTACGACCCCGTCAGTATTCGATCCCCGCCCTGTCCTTGATACCCGCCGCATAGTGGTGCTTGACCTCTCCGACTTCGCTCACCGTATCGGCAAGGGCGCATATCTCCTCCGGTGCATACCGCCCGGTGAGAATGAGGTGAAGGGCCGGCGGTTTTCCCCTGATCATGTCCGCCACGTCCTTCGGGTCAACAAGTTCGAAATCGCAGGCCACGTTGATTTCATCGAGTATCACCATATCATATTCGCCGGATGCAATCACTTCTTTCGCAAAGGCGAGCCCCCTCCGGGCAAGTTCGATATCAACCGGTGCGGGATTGTCTCTCATGACGAAACTGTCGAGACCGAAAAGGTGCGCGGCAAACCCCGGAAGGTATTTCTCGGCCGCCATGACTTCCCCGTATTTTCTTCCCTTCATGAATTGTATCATGCACACCCGCAGCCCGTGACCGATGGCCCTGAGGGCCTGCCCGAGGGCGGCCGTGGTTTTCCCCTTGCCGTTTCCGGTAAGGACAATCACCAGCCCTTTTTCATATTTTCCGGCAATTTCATCAGTTTGTGTGGTCATTGGCGGGGCTCCTTCCCTCATTGCCGCGGACGCCTTTCCCGCTGCAACTCCTGTCCATGTCCCCGGGGATGCCGCCCCGAAAATCCACGTGCCGCCGGCAGGGCATACGCCTCATGCCTTTTCAGAGACCGGGCGGCTACCGCAAGTACTTATTCGCTATTTCCTCGGCGCAGGTGTAGGGATCGGATTCTTTCTTGAGCAGTTTGTCCACCATTCTCTCGATCTCGCCTTCTTTCACCAGCTTTTCCAGAATAGGCGCGAGAATGCACGACCGGAGGGCTTCATTCAATTCAACTAAGGTCTGGCGTCGTATGCGGTCGCCAAGGAGGTCATTCTTCACGAGATGTTCGTAATGCCCGTCTATCGCCTGTGAGAGTTGTTCCACGTGTTCCCTGAAAAGGGCTGGCTGGAAGACACTTCCCACGTTCACTATGGGCGGTCGCCACCCGCCGGGGAAGGCTTGCACCATGTCGAGCATGTTCGAAATCTCGGTGTAGAGTTTCCCAGTGCCGTCACGGTCGGCCTTGTTGATCACGAAAATATCGGCTATCTCGAGTATTCCCGCCTTCAGTGCCTGCACATCGTCGCCCATGCCCGGCACCAGCACAACGAGCACCGTGTGGACATGGTTCATGACCTCCACTTCCTGCTGGCCTGTGCCCACCGTCTCGACGAACACAATATCCTTCCCCATGGCGTCGAGGACATGGATGGCGTCTCCCGCAGCCTTGGAAAGGCCTCCCAGGGCCCCCCGGGTGGCAAGGCTCCGTATGAACACATCGGGGTCTTCGGCATGGCGCTGCAGTCGTATGCGATCGCCAAGAATGGCGCCGCCCGTAAAGGGACTCGTGGGATCAACAAGAAGCGCCCCTATTGTCTTCTCCCCCGCCCGGTAACGTGAGATAAGCGCATCAATGAGCGTGCTCTTCCCCGCGCCCGGCGCCCCCGTGAGTCCCAGGACACGCGCTTTCCCGGTGAAGGGGAACAGGTGCTTCATCGTCGACTTCGCTCCGGGGACATTGTCCTCGATGTCGCGGATGAGCCGCGTGGCGCTCCTGATATCGCCTTTTCTGATTTTATCGGCTTTTTTCATATCACGTGACATGAAACAGGATAACACCCGTTGCACGCGGGTTCAGCTCCCCTGCGTGACATTCTCCCGTACCCACCGGGCGATCGCTTCAAGCGTCGACCCGGGGGTGAAGATAGCCTTGATGCCCGCATCATAAAGCATCTGGAAATCCTGCTCGGGAATTATACCCCCGCCGATTACCGTAATGTCATCGGCACCTTTCTCCTTCAAGAGTTCAACCACCTTCGGGAAAAGATAGCGATGTGCTCCCGAGAGGCAGCTCAATCCAACTACATCGACGTCTTCCTGTATCGCCGAGGCGGCGATCTGCTCCGGTGTCTGGTGACATCCCGTGTAAATTACTTCGAACCCCGAATCGCGGAAGTGGCGGGCGAGTATTCTGGCGCCCCGGTCGTGGCCGTCGAGGCCGGGTTTTGCCACCATGATTCTCAGTTTTCGTTCAGCCATGCCGCACATCCTCCCGCTCGTTAAAATATCGCCGGGTCAGCGTACTCACCGTATACGTCGCGGTATACGTTGCACACTTCCTGAACCGTCGCCATGTTTTTCACCGCCTCAATGCAGAACGGCATGACGTTATCGCCCTTCCTGCAGGCCTGGCGCAGTTCCTCAAGGCTCTTTTTCACCGCCCTGCCGTTGCGCGTGCGTCGCACCTTATTCAACCGGGCGATCTGCTCCTGCTCCACACGCTCGTCTATTTCAAGGATAGGTATCTTTTCTTCTTCACCGGTCAAATACTTGTTCACACCCACCATTACCCTGTCACCCGCTTCGAGCTGCTTCTGGAACTTGAATGCCGCATCGGCGATTTCCATCTGGGGATATCCCCTTTCAATAGCGGCGGTCATGCCTCCCATGGCGTCGATTTTTTCGATGTACTCCCAGGCCTTCTCTTCCATTTCATTGGTGAGGGCTTCCACAAAATATGAACCGGCGAGCGGGTCAATGGTGCTTCCCACTCCCGTCTCCTCGGCGATTATCTGCTGGGTTCTGAGGGCGATTTCAACGGAATTCTCCGTGGGAAGGCACCAGACTTCGTCAAGTGAATTGGTATGGAGCGACTGGGTGCCGCCAAGCACGGCGGCGAGCGCTTCTATCGCGGTGCGTACCACGTTGTTGTAGGGCTGCTGGGCCGTCAGTGAACAGCCCGCCGTCTGGGTATGAAACCGCATCCAGCAGGAACGCGGGTCCTTTGCCTTGAAGCGGTCCCGCATGATGGTGGCCCACATCCGGCGCGCCGCCCTCATCTTGCAGATTTCCTCGAAGAAATCGATATGGGAATTGAAGAAGAATGAAAGCCGCGAGGCGAAGGAATCCACATCGAGCCCTTTTCTCCGCACCACGTCCTCCACATATTCAACGCCGTCCCGGAGGGTGAAGGCAAGCTCCTGGACCGCCGTGGAACCGGCTTCCCTGATATGATAGCCGCTTATACTGATGGTATTCCACCGGGGGACATAACGGGCGCCGAATTCAACGGTGTCGCTGATGAGCTTCACCGAGGGCTCAGGAGGACACATGAAAGTCTTCTGGGCGATGAATTCCTTCAGCATGTCGTTCTGAATTGTGCCGCCTATCTCGGTGAGAGGCACTCCCTGAAGTTCCGCTGCCGCGCAGTAGAGGGCCCAGAGGACCGACGCGGGCGGATTGATGGTCATCGAGGTGGTGATCCTGTCGAGGGGGATATCCTTGACGAGCTGAAGAAAATCTTCCAGCGTATCGATGGCGACGCCGCATCGTCCGCACTCGCCGCGCGCCCGGGGGTTATCTGAATCATATCCCATGAGGGTGGGATAATCGAAGGCCGTGCTGAGGCCTGTCGTTCCCTGCTCGAGAAGCATATGCCATCGACGGTTCGTATCAGCGGCAGTCCCCATGCCGGCGAACATCCGGAACGTCCAGAATCGGCCCCGGTAGCCCGTCACCTGATTGCCCCGGAGAAAGGGGAACTGCCCCGGGTAGCCGATATCGCGGGCAAAATCGATGTCACTGATGTCCTCGGGACCATAGAGACGCTTGATTTCGAGATCCGAAACCGTGGACCATCGTTCCTTCTGATCAGGCCACTCGGCAACAGCCTTGCGCACCTCATCCTCCCACTTTTTCCTGAGAAGCGCAGACTCATCGAGTACCTTTTTCGTGAAATACAAGTGTCTCCCTCCCTTCTTTATCACAGGCGCCGCTTCAGGCTTTATCGGCTTCTCTGCAATCTGTGTGCTGGTGTCTATCGTCCCGGTAACCACCCGTGGTGTATAGGGGAATGAGCGGTGTCCCTTGCCGGGGATGCCTCACGGTTGGCATGAAAAAGTGGCGGGTCCCGCGACGCATCACTCCATAGCAATTTTTTCAGGCACAGGCAAGGCGAGATTTCTCTGAAGACAACGGGAATGATTCCCCGCAGGTATCGCCCTGCAAATAAGTCCTTTCTGATTGACACGGACGTGTTCATACTATAGAAAGTGAAACTTTCCGGCGTGCATCCCGAGGGTGCCGCCATTCATCACGACTCAACGAACAGGGAGGAATTGTCATGAAACACGATAACGATGTCATAATCGCAGTCGCCTGCCGGACGCCGCTGGGTACATTCCAGGGAGGGCTCTCAGGGATTCCCGCCACGGAACTGGGGGCTCACGTTATTCGTGAAGCCGTCCGGAGAGCGGGGATCGAAGCGGTCAATGTGGACGAAGTTATCATGGGCATGGTGCTTCCCTGCGGATACGGACAGAATCCCGCCCGTCAGGCATCCATCAAGGCGAGGATTCCCCTCGACAAGGGGGCCTTAACGGTGAACAAGGTCTGCGGTTCCGGCCTCATGGCGGTGATGATCGCCGACCAGTACGTAAGGACGGGATTCGCCGATATTGTAGTGGCGGGCGGCATGGAAAATATGAGCGCGACGCCGCACTTTCTTCCCAACTCCCGGCTCGGCATCAGGATGGGGTCGGGAACTCTCGTGGATCACATGGTACATGACGGCCTCTGGGATGTGGTCAGCGATGTTCACATGGGCGTCAGCAACGATCTCATCTCGGAGAAATGGAACATTTCAAGGCAGGATCAGGACGCCTATGCGCTTGAGTCCTACACCCGGGCACTGAAGGCGATGGAGGCGGGAAGGTTCGATGAGGAAATCATCGCTGTCGACATCAAAGACAGGAAGAGGGGCGCCATCACTATTGCAAAGGACGAGGGTCCTCGTCCCACCACGCTGGAAGCGCTCTCGAAAATGAAGCCCGCCTTCCGCGAGAACGGCTTCGCCACGGCGGGGAACTCCTCCATCATCAGCGACGGGGCATCGGCGGTGGTGGTGACGACGAGAAAAACGGCCCGGGCACACCACATGCCCGTCCTGGCGAAGATTATCGCCTATGGCTCCGCCGGCATCGAACTCATGCACGTCCTCATGGCGCCCATTCACTCAATCCCGAAAACCCTTACAAAAGCGGGGCTCACTCTCGGCGACATCGCGCTCCATGAAGTCAACGAGGCTTTCGCGGGTTCAACGGTGGGCGTCATGCGCGTCCTCGGCATTGACCACGCAATCCTCAATGTGAACGGCGGCGGCGTGGCGCTGGGACATCCAATCGGCGCTTCTGGTACACGGGTACTTACCACGCTCATCCATGAAATGAAACGCCGCTCCTGTGTCCTCGGCCAGGCATCGCTCTGCCTCGGTGGCGGTGAGGCGGTAACGATGATAGTGGAATTGGATGGTTGATGGCTTCGTGGTACACATCGAATCCGGCAAATGACCAGGCGCGGGAATGACCTGAAGGGGTATGGGGGCCGAGAGTCGCCTCACCTTCAGCGGGAAAGCAGGCCGGTCACGATATTCCGCAGTTCATCAACCGTGTGGGTGGAAAGTAAAAAGAAATTGTTACTTCCGGAGGACGTCGCGGGGTATTCCTTTGCCCCTTCATCCTTCCCGGGAAACAGGGTAAGCACCTGTGTCTGTGTGCCTTCCATTTCGATACGGAAGAGGGGTTCGGTGGAACCCTCTTTTTCTCCCTCGATGAAGACGCTGCACCTCATATCCGCACACATGGTAAGAAGCCGCAGCACCATCTTCTCATCCACCGTAGCACCGTTCGCATCATTCCACCGTATTGCTTTCACCGGCCCTCCAGGAGATTCCCGTTTCCCCTGTGGTCCCGGTTTCTCCTCACCTTTCACTATTTCCTGTCTCACAAGCTCCCGTGCGGCCCTGCCGGCGGTGATACGGATGCGCCGGATATCGGATTGTGAAAAAGAAAGCACCCTTTTGTCCCTGAGGTCGTCCCGGCTTTTTTCAAAAAGGTTTTTTAAATTACCGCGGGCATGATACACATTCCCATCCCCGGGTAGTTTTACAAACGTGTGCTGGCGTGTGGACACCGTATCGCCGATGTCGACGCTGCGTACGAGGTTGTTCCCTGCCCAGGCTTTCGCCGTGATTTTCCCGACATCATCGAGACCATACCGTCCAAAACTTCCCGACTCGGACACGAGCGTGGTGAGCGTAAATCCCCTGAATGCTTCCAGCATGGCGTTCACCCTGTCTTTATCCGCGGGATAGCCGCCGGGCTCGATATACCATCTGTTTCCCTTCTTCTCGAGGCGGAGCGTCGTGTCGCCCCTTGTGATTGCAACCGCCGAAAGGGCATCCTTTTCAATGGGCGGTGGTGACGGCAGTGTATAGCGGGTCCTGTCCTTATTATACAGCGTGAGATATGCCATACAGGCGATAATCACGATCCCGAGGATAATATATTCTTTCCTTACCTTCATTCCCTTCATCCTCTCTTTTCGGGAAACATCATCTGCAGTTCCTTCCTGCGTGCGATCCTCCGCAGCCACACCACGAGTCCGCACAGCACCACCAGGAGGGGAAGTACGACGATGTTGAATGCCTTGATACCGGTTTTCAGGAGAGGGCCCGTTTCGAAAAGTGGATTGAACCGCTGTTCCCTACTTCTCAGCGCCACGATATCATCGCGGTCGGAGAGGTAGTCAATGACGTTCATGACAAACATGGCGTTCGTGCTTCTCCCTTCATCGTCAAGCACATTGTTCCCGAGCATTTCCGATGAGGCCATGACGAATATCTTTGCCGGCCGGCTTTTCGTAAGCGGCTCCCTTTTCCCTTCGACCGGCGCGAGGGGTGCGGCTTCGCGCGGCGGTACCGTAGCGCCCATACCTTCCTTCTCTTCCCCCGCCGCTTCGTTCACGGGAACGGGCCGGCCGGCGAAGTAGCTTTCGAACTCACCTTCAAGCACACAGGCAATGGGCATGCTCTTGAACGCCGATTCCTCAAGTGGCGGTGAAATGAACAGGGGATTGAACGTGATGTGCTCCTTCATCTCCCAGGACCGGTTCGATGAGGCAAGCACCTGCCCGGCGCGAACACCCTTTTCCTTCAACCTGCGTTCGTCAAGTTCAAGAGGCGATACCCGTGGAACCACGATACCTTTGATGTTGCTCGTGAAACTGAACTCTTTCGAGATGAATTCCTGCTGGATGATGGGCGCAAAGTAAATGGGGCGCTCACCGCCGCCAAGCTGCTCCGGCATTTCCTGCCGGTAGCAGTGCTCGTCCATCACGTAGGATTTTTTCACAGTCACCCCGTAGTGAGCGAGGAGCTTTTCCAGTCCCGTATCGATGGGAAGGTAGGTGGGAGTTCCGCCGTCCCCGAAGGGGTTCTGCGGGGAAGGATTCATCTCTTTGAAGGCTTCGAGAAATACGGCGAGGTTCGTTCCCCTCATGAGCATCTGGTCAATCTGATAGAGCTCGTAGTCGGTGAACGACTCCGTCGGCCGGGTAATCACGAGGCACCTGACCTGCGGAGGCACGGGCTCATCGGAAAGACGAACCTCTTCCAGGGAATACACCTGCGATACCAGCGCGCCGAATTTTGAGAGATCGTCGTCGCCCCTGCCGCCGAAGGACCCCATGGGCGGACGCCCCGACATATCAAGCGTCCCGTGACCCGAAAGGTACCCCAGCTTTTCATTGATGCCGATGAGAGATTCCACGCCGGCTTTCACCGCCTCTTCGAGCCGCCCCTTCTCGACAAGTTCGTACCGCGTGCCCAGAATGGGGATGCGCGTGACGTTGAGGAGCGGGATATCCTGAGCCTTTCCCCCGTACTCCAGCACACAACCGATGACCCCCTGGCCCTTCGCAAGCGTTCCGTCGGGAAGGCCGGGCCACTGGAGGAGCATGAGTTTGTACCTGTCCGCCACCTCACGTTCACGTTCGCTCCCCTCTTTCGAGGGATCGATGAGCTGGTACGAAAGTTTTCCATAATGGGTTTTGTTGAGGGTTGCAACGATCTCTGCAATGGTTGTTGAAACGTTCGGCAGCTCCTTCACGCCGATGTAGGGGGCGACTTGCGTCAGGGAGGAGGAAAGATATACCTTCACCTGGATCGGCGCCGGAAGCGAAAGAAGCGTGCTGATTTTATTGTTCAGTTTCTGTATGGTGGTGGTGAGCCTGTATTCGAGCCCATCAGTGGACGTGATGGTGGGAATCTCTGCAACTGCATCCCCATGGATTATCGCGAGCCCCATATAGGCGTTCTTAAACTTCATCTCATCGTTTTCCACATGCTGTATCTGGACGGGATAAATGCCGTAACTGCGCGCCTCTTCCTGATTATCCTTCTGCCCGGCGCCGGCCTCGCCCGCCTCGGGGCTAACATCGTAGAACGTATAATTGAAATAACGGTTTGCATGAAGGGAGTATTCCCCGAGAAGGTCGCGGAGGTAACGCTCCGTGCCATTGTACGGCGCGGGAAGATTACGGGTGAAGAAGACCTTCACCGTGAGCGGTTCCGAAATGGCGGCGATGACTTTTTTGCTTGCCTCCGAGAGCGAATATACCCTGCCGGCGGTGAGGTCGAACCTGAAAAAGAGCGTGACGGCTGCCAGATTGACCAGCACCACGACCACGAGATACAGGGCAAACGTTACATAGCGGCTTGCTCGCAGCGTTTTCATGTCGGGCTCCTATCTCTTTTCCTCAAGAATCATGTCCGTGCCAGCAAGACCGATAAAGATAACGCCGGCAAAGTAGATGATGTCCCGTGAATCAATGATGCCCCTGGCGACATTCTGAAAGTGATAGTCCGCACCGAGATACTCGATGACCCCGAGAATTGCCGGAGGGAAGAAAAAGAGCAGTTTGTCTATCAGTGCGAGAGTGAAACAGATGACGGTGGCCACGATGAAGGCGATAATCTGGTTGCGGGTGAGCGACGAGGCGCACATGCCGATGGCGGCATAGGCGCCGCCGAGAAGTAGTGCACCACCGTACCCGCCGATTACCGGTCCCCAGTCGAGGTCGCCGATGAGCGCCACCGTTGCAGGATAGGCAAGCGTCGGAATGAGCATGGCCGACACAAACGCACAGGCGGCGAGAAACTTGCCGAGAATGACATCGCGGGAGGACACCGGCATGGTGAGAAGAATTTCATAGGAACCGACGCTCAGTTCCTCGGAAAAAAGGCGCATGGTGACGGCGGGCACGATGAAGGAAAAAACAATGGGAAGCAGGGAGAAAAAGCTGCGAAGCGTCGCCTGCCCGTAAAGAAAAAAGGGGGCGAAGAAAAACCATCCCATCACGAGAAGAAATAGGGAAATGACGATGTAGGCAATGGGTGATACGAAATAATCCCTGAACTCCTTTTTGAATATGCGAATGGCCTGCATCTCACGCCTCCCTGGTAAGCTCCCTGAATATTGACTCGAGCGGTTTGGATTCCTGGTGCATCTCCACGAGCACCCAGTCCGTCGTCCTGATCCCCCGGTAAATCCTCTCACGAATGTCATCCGACGAGCGGGCGGAGACGGTGAAGACAAGAAGATCATCGCCGGAGTCCCCCTCGTCCACCTGATGGACGCCTTCAAGAGACTGCAGAAGTTCGATTACCTCCCGCGCGCAGGCGTTTCTGAGGGCGAGACTGACGCGCTGGCCGCCGCCAAGGGATTTTTTCAGCGTCTCCGTCCTGTCGTCGGCGACGATGCTTCCCCGGTGAATAATGACGATACGGTCACAGGTAGCCTCCGCCTCGCTGAGAATGTGTGTCGAAAGCACTACCGTTTTTTCTCTCCCGATCCTGCGTATGATTTCCCTGATTTCAACTATCTGGTTCGGATCGAGCCCCGCGGTGGGTTCATCGAGCACCAATATTTCGGGATTGCTCATCATGGCGTGGGCGAGTCCCACGCGCTGTTTCAATCCCCGGGAAAGCTCGCCGATCGTCTTATGCATGATGCCATGGAGCCCGCACAGGTCTGCGAGTTCCCTCAGCCGGGGCATTCGTTCCTCTTTTCTCTTTCCCCGCAGTGATGCCACATAGTCGAGATAGTCGTAGACGAGCATATTGTGGTAGAGGGGGGCCGCCTCGGGGAGGTATCCAATGACATTTTTCCCCGCACACGTTTCCGTATCCATGGAGTATTCCTTGATACGGATCGTCCCGGAGGTGGGCAGGAGGTATCCCGTCATCATCCGCAGCGTGGTGGTTTTCCCCGCCCCGTTGGGGCCGAGAAGGCCCACGATTTCACCCCGCGCAATATCGAGGCTGATATTATTGACGGCACAGACCTCCCCGAAATGCTTCGACAGATTTTCAATCCGGATCATATCCCCATCCTTGCACGAGCGGCGTGCCACCTGCGGGCGATGAATACGAGTGCGGGATTTAAAAAGACGCCGGCGCATCCCGTTCACTTTCGGGGATGGGCCGGCGTGTGAGTTGTCCCGGTAAGGGGATCCCGTTTAGTAATCCATGTCGTCCATGTCGGAGGGCATACCCGCTCCCGGCATACCGGCACCTTTCTTCTTTTTCGGTTTTTCCGCGACCATGGCCTCCGTCGTCAAGAGAAGCGCCGCCACCGACGACGCGTTCTGGAGCGCGCACCTGACCACCTTCGTGGGATCAATGATGCCCCGCTTCGTCAGGTTGTCATATTCGCCGGTCTCCGCATCGAACCCGTAGTCGCCATTGTGCCCTTTTACATTTTCCACCACGATGGAGCCCACATAGCCGCCATTTTCGGCGATCTGCCGCATTGGTTCTTCGAGTGCCCTCTTCACGATATTCGCGCCGGGCACTTCATCGTCGGGAAGTTTCAGCTTCACTTTCTCGATCACCTTGAGCGTTCTGAGGAGCGCGACGCCGCCACCCGGCACTACACCTTCCTCGACGGCCGCCCTCGTGGCGTTGAGTGCATCCTCGACGCGGGCCTTTTTTTCCTTCATCTCGATTTCCGTGGCAGCCCCGACCTTAATGACGGCAACACCGCCCACCAGTTTGGCAAGACGTTCCTGAAGTTTTTCCCGGTCATAGTCGGAGGTGGTCTCTTCTATCTGCGCACGAATCTGCTTTACCCTGCCCTCGATATCGGCCTTGCGACCGGAACCCTCGACGATGGTGGTGTTATCCTTGTCGATGGTGACCCGTTTACACTTGCCCAGATCGTTGAGGCTTATACTCTCAAGTTTGATTCCCAGTTCTTCCGATATGACCTTGCCGCCGGTGAGAATGGCAATGTCTTCAAGCATCGCTTTTCTGCGATCACCAAACCCGGGGGCTTTCACCGCCGCCGCCTTCAGCGTGCCGCGGATTTTGTTGACCACGAGCGTGGCCAGTGCCTCCCCTTCGATGTCTTCGGCGATGATCACTATGGGCTTTCCCATCTTGGCCACCGACTCAAGTATGGGAATCATATCCTTCATGGAACTGATTTTCTTGTCATGGATGAGCAGCAGGGGGTCTTCAAGATTGACTTCCATTTTTTCCGCATTGGTCACGAAATAGGGAGAAATATATCCCCGGTCGAACTGCATTCCTTCGACGAGATCGAGGGTGGTTTCCATGGCCTTGGCCTCCTCGACTGTGATGACACCCTCACGCCCCACCTTTTCCATTGCTTCGGAAATAATGTCCCCTATAGTCTTGTCATTATTGGCCGATATGGTTCCTACCTGGGCAATTTCCTTCTTGTCCCTGACGGTCCTCGAAATCTTTTTCAGTTCTTCCACCACAGCCTCTACGCTTTTCTCGATTCCCCGCTTGAGCGACATGGGATTCATGCCGGCGGCAACCAGTTTCGATCCCTCCCGGTAAATGGCCTGGGCGAGAATGGTCGCCGTGGTGGTTCCGTCGCCCGCCACATCGGACGTTTTCGACGCCACTTGTTTGACCATCTGAGCTCCCATATTTTCGAACCTGTCTTCCAGTTCAATTTCCTTCGCCACGGTGACACCGTCCTTGGTGATCGTGGGCGATCCCCAGGACTTTTCTATAACCACGTTGCGGCCCTTCGGTCCCAGCGTCACTTTCACTGCATTGGCGAGCGCGTCGACACCTCTGACGATTTTCTCACGCGCGACCATATCGTATTTTATTTCTTTTGCTGGCATTTTAATTCCTCCTGTTATTTTTCAACGATACAGAGAATGTCATCTTCCCTCATGATTATATGTTCCACGCCATCAATTTTGATTTCCGTGCCGGAATATTTACCGAAAAGAATCCGATCGCCCTTTTTGACGTCCACGGTCATTCGCTCGCCGTCCTTATTTACTCTGCCGGGACCCGTCGCGACAACCTGTCCCTCATGAGGTCTTTCCTTCGCCGTATCGGGAATAATGATACCCCCTTTTGTTTTTTCCTCTTCCTTCACACGCAATACAAGAACCTGATCATGTAACGGCCTGAACTTCATATAATTCACTACCTCCTTTGTTGGTGTTCATTTTTGTATGGAAACCGGCACACCCTGTTCGGCGGAATGGTGCACCGTCTTTTCACACTACACATCATAAATCAAGCTCAATTGAGGATTTTCACGATTATAAAGGTATGAAAATAAAAGAAGCATTGCAGCCCCTCGTTCAATTCTTTTATTTTCAACTTGACGTAATCAATCTAATCACTGGATTTGACATGTCAAGGATTGATGGCTTCGAAAAAATCCATCTTTTGCACTCCTCTCTCTTCCTCGTCATTGCGGCGTATGAGTAAGTGACTAAGATTCCTCGGAATTTACACGCCTTGAAGCTGAAGCGTTCGACTTTGAGATCCTCATCTTGACTTTTTTTAGAAACCGTCAAGAATTCTTATCAAGAATAACGCCTCGGTGACTACCCGATGATGACTTCCTCGAGAGAGCGCTTTGGAACGTGGTGAACCCCTTCGAAGTCCCGCCAGTATATGATACCATGGGCCGGCTCGATCGCTTCGATCACTACCTTTTCCTTCGGCGCACCCAGGGCAATCACAACGAGTATTTCGTGGTCATCCGGAATGCTGAATACCGTTTTCATCTCAGCGCGGCGGACCGAGGCGATGATGCATCCTCCCAGCCCTTTCTCGGATGCCGCAAGAAGAATGCTCTGCGCGGCGATACCGCAGTCATATTCAAGAAATCCCGAAAGTTTTCTGTTCCCGAGAATCACTATATACGCCGACGGTCTCTCGCCCGCGGACGGACCGGGCCAGTCCCTGAGATAGCCTGCCCAGGCCAGATTCGGAAATATCCTGGCGTTTGTCTCCGGTGTGGAGGAAATGATGTACTTCAACGGCTGGAGATTGGCCGCCGACGCGCTCAGGCGGGCACAATCAACACACTCACGGAGTGTTTCCCCTGCCACCGGTATATCCTCGTGAAAACGCCGATAACTCCTGTTTCGAATGATGAGTTCCCGCAGGATCATTTCACACCCCCGGTCCTTATAATGAACGCATATTATAAGGAGATTCGCCGGGGAGCAAAGAAAAAATACTATAAAGATACCATTTGAAATGAATCCCCTAATCTGATAGAGGCGTAAGCCGCAGGAACACGAACACAACCTGACACCACTTCATCAAGAAAGCTGTTATGCGATATCCTCTCTCCGGTATAATTGCATTTTTCCTTATGCTCATTATTGTATGTCCTTCACATGCGATTGATATAGCTCCTGGAAACGCTGCGTCTGTCGGAGCGCAGTCGCAGAATGCTGCCCCGGATATCAAAAAACTGCTCGATGAAGGGAACCGGCTCTATGGCGAAGGCAACTACCGGCAGGCAATCGTGAACTACACTATCGTTGAACGGTCCCTTGAAAAAACCACGGACCCGAATCTTCTCAACGCCATTTACAACCGGGGTCTTTCCTATCACAAAACGGGTGACTACCCCATGGCAATCGAGGATTTCAGCCGGGTCATCACACTCTCGCCTGCCGATATTCCCGCCCATTTGCACCGGGGCAATGCCTATGCATTGAACAAACAGAGGGCGAATGCCATTGATGACTACACAAAGGCCATTACCCTTGATCCCGCAAATGCAGCACTTTATTACGCGCGGGGAATCACCTTTCAGGAAGTACCCGAAACGATTGACAGGGGAATAGAGGATTTTAAAAAAGCGGTCACCCTTAATCCCGCTGACAAAAAATCCCTGTGTTTTCTAGGAATTGCTTACTATAAAAAAAGGGATTACCGGACTTCCGCCCGCTACTTCGATGAAGCCGTCAACGTTGACCCCCGCTTCAAAGAGGCGTACACTGGTCGCGGCCAGGCAAATTTCAAGAGGGACCGTGCGACGGAGGCCCTCGCTGATTTTATCAGGGCCTGCGAGATGGGCGACAAGCTGGGATGCACCATGCATGAACTCCTTTCAAAGAAAGACAGAAGCGGCATCCCTTGAATATCAAACTTCAATAAAGGAAATAATCATAGAACATCCTGAACTCAGGATGCATACCTGACCGCAAGGACCCTCGCATGAGTGAAACATCGGAGACTCTGAGAAAATATCTCTCCCCCACTTCGTATATTGACAGTGATTCTCTCGAAATCATTGAGTTTTCTACAAAACATGCAAAAGGCGCCTCTTCTGAAATCGAGATAGCAATCTGCCTCTTCTATGCGGTGCGCGACGGCATAAAATACGATCCCTACCAGGTCAGTCTCTCTCCGGAACACGTCAGTGCAGGCAAAGTACTCATGAAAGGGTCGGGATGGTGCGTTGAAAAGGCCCTTGTACTCGCCGCCTCGTGCAGGGTTCAGGACATTCCCTGCCGTCTCCGCTTTGCGAATGTCCGCAATCACCTTGCCTCGGAACGCCTCATTCGCCTTATGAAAACGGATCTTTTCGTCTTTCACGGCTATAATGAGATATATCTCGATGACAACTGGGTCAAGGCAACCCCTGCCTTCGATATAGATCTCTGCAGACGCCATGGGGTCAACCCCCTTGAATTCGACGGCATTCACGATTCAATCTTTCACGAGCATGACGGGCAGGGGAACAGATACATGGAATATATCCATGATTACGGGCATTTTGATGATCTTCCCCTTGAAAAAATTATTGAAGAGTTTAAAAAATATTACCCCCATTTTTTTACGGAAAAGGAGGTTGATTCGCTTCAGCAATAACGATAACATCATGGAGAAACTATCGTCTTTATACATTGAAAGCGTCATGGAAGGAAGCGCCGATGAAGATGATAATTTAAACAATATCAGAGATCTATCTTCCCACCCCATTTCCACTCGAAACGCAGAAATCCCGCTTCGGGACTTATCCAGCCTGCCTTACCTTTCCCGACAATTGAGGGAAAATGCAAGTCTCCGCCACCCAGCGTTTTGATATCGTCGGCAATCCTGAAATAATCGACTGCGAGCCCTATTGAGACGGCATCGGGGATCAGGAACGATCCTTTATCTTCCGTCGGGGATACCGGCAGGGAGAAAGGCACAATCCATGAACGTCCAGTCACCCTTTCAAGCCTGTGACGGGGGGAAATGACAACACCATTAGCATCAGGATTCATAACCATATCTTCATATGCCGGGTATGATTGATCAGCGATGACAAAGTGCCTGCTGTCTTTTTCCTCAAAGGCGAGCTTGTTTCCCGGCATATGTTCTGCGGAAATGAGATCATCGGCGTCCTGACGGGGTACCCCATATCCATTTGGACTGATTGCGGTACCGTAGAATAGTCCTTCCCCATAATATTCTTTGAATTCAGTCTGTTTCATGTCCGGAACTCGATAAGTCTCAAATGGCTTTTCGTAGAATACCGGAAAGATTGAAATATCAAGATCGGATTTTATCGTAAAAGGTGAAATTATTTCATACATGAAGGCACTCCACCTCTCATCATAAGACCCGGTCCCGTATGCAACCTGACCCGTCATTATGATAACGAGGGGGAAAACAACGGCCACGATTATATCTCTACATTTTCTCATATCTTTGATGGGAAACTGTTGCGGAACAATAATTGTTATACATCTCAACAGGTCTCATTATAAGTACCTTCGCCGGAAGTGCAAAGATTTTTTTGGGAGCAGCGGAAAAATCATGAGAAAAATCTTTTGAGACGTTGAAAAATAATGTACTATCCGAGAGCTCTATGAATTCGTGTCGTATCATCGGGCGGAAGTGTTCCATATCAGGATTCACACTATAAATGATGCAGTGCTTTTCTGCATCTCACGGAACAGAGGGTGTCGTTCATGAATCACATAATAATTCAAAAATCTGACGGTTCTGCCGAAAGTCATCTCGACAATCTCCGGGTGCTCTTCGAAAAACTCGAAATTCCTTTCAAAAAAGGGAATTCAGTGGGTGTGAAAATTCACTGGGGCGAACTCGGCAATCATTCATACCTCTCGCCCATGTACACAGCTGCAATTGTTTCATGGCTTCGCACCAGGGATATCTCTCCCCTCGTGTTCGATACCACAGTGCTTTATTCGGGGGGGCGGCGCACCGGTGAAGATGCCCTGAAAACTGCACATGACCATGGATTCACTGAAAAATTCCTCGGCTGTCCTGTTATCATTGCGGACGGGATGGATGGACGAAGTGTCATCGATATAGAGGCGCGTTATAAACATTTTGAGCATGTGCAGGTCGCCGATATTGTCCGGAAATGCGATGGTTTCATCATTTTTTCCCACTTTAAGGGACATCTGGGAGCGGGATTTGGAGGGTGCATTAAAAATATATCCATGGGTTTTGCATCACGGGCGCAAAAACAGCGCATGCATGCTGATGCACATCCTGTTCTTCAAAAGAAGCTGTGCACCCGCTGCGGGACCTGTGCCGACATATGTCCTGCCGGCGCCATTACGATAACCCCGCCCGATTTCCCTGAATTTAATCTTGCTGCCTGCCTGGGTTGCGCCCAGTGCATAGCCCTGTGTCCCGAAGTGGCCCTCAAAATTTTCTGGAATGCCGATAACCGTGTATTCCTCGAAAGGCTCGTTGAAACGGCAGCTGCGGTATGGAAGCATATTCATGATAAAACAATCTGTATCAACGCCCTTATAAAGGTTACGACCGATTGCGATTGCCTTCCGGGAGACCATTCAATAATTGCTCCTGATACCGGATTCATAGGAGGCACCCACCCGATCGCTGTGGATAAAGAATCGGTCCGACAGGTGGGAGGAGCGATAATAACCCAGGCACATCCTTCAATCCCGTGGGATCACCAATTTTCATACGCCCACGAAATTGGATTCGACGATGACCACAAGTAATTGAAAAATCTGTAACATTGGACCGCTCATGAGAATCATCATTACAATCCGCACCATCGAACGTGAGCAACTCGTCGATATCACCCGTGATGTTGCAGAAATCGTCGCCCGGCATGGGAAAAAGTGCAGTGCATGTTTTCTTTACGCACTTGGCGCCACCGCAGCCATCATGATTCAGGAAAACTGGGACCCCAACATACAAACCGATGTTCTTGCATGCCTCCGAACCCTTGTACCACAAGGCCGCTGGATACACGACAAAATAGACGGAAACGGTGATGCCCATATAAAGGCAGGCATTATAGGACCCTCGGAGGTAATCCCCATAGAAGATGGAAAATTGCTCCTCAGCACATGGCAGAACGTTTTTTTCTGTGAATTTGACGGACCCCGCGATGAGCGACGGATCATCGTCACCCTTTTATAGCTTTCTACCTCACATAGATTGGATTCGAGAATATCCAGGGTCTTAACATGCCGAATCGCTTCAAAAAAACCTCTACCCTGTAGACGCCTTTCTCTCTCACAGGGCAGTTATATATATCACTATCAAATTCACTCCATAATTCTCCATCCTTGATTATCTTGATTTTCCCCTGTCCGGCTGCCGTTACATGCAGAACCGCTTCATTCGCCAGACTGAAATCGTCACCCATGAAGGCATGCTTCTCACCATCGCCAATCATAAAAGAAAAACCTTCCGCCTTCTTGAAATAGTCCATTGCGATGTAAGCCCTGCCCCGCTCAAGCAGCCGGAGGATCGCGGCCTCATCACGCTGCCCATCGCCGGTCAGCATCTCGTCCGACATGACATGGGTCCGGATATAACGGAATATCCTTTCAAAAGGAAATACTCTGAAATGTACTGTCCCGAGTGATCGCGGAACGGCATGATTATCAATCTCCCCGATACCGGCTACCCTTCGTGTCCGGGTGAGTGCATCCCACCTCCTGAGCGTCCTCTCTTCGGGCCCCTTCAGCATGAGCACTGGAAAAAAAAGCTCATTAAGGCCTTCATTCGGCCTGTAAGCGATGATTGCCAGTCGGTCATGAAATCCCATATTCCCATGCCGGTAAATCCCGAAACCGACCAGTCGAGCCATGGGTAATGTTTCACGTGAAACATGGGGGCGCCCCGGTGATCCGGATGAGAGATAAATCCTATACCTCCCTGCCGTTTCACCTCATCAATATATGATTGCGGCAACAATCCGGCGTCTTCTTCAACAAAAACAGGCCGGGATGTACCAAAGGCAATATAATGGTTGAAACGCGGGGATATTTCCTGTCCGACAATAAGAAGTGTGTTTCCGTACCATCCTTCCATCGGCTTCGCGCCAAGACTAGAATGGTCGGTAAGCATTATGAAGTCCAGGGCATTCTTTCTTGCCGCCCTGATAATATCGGATACCGGAATAAATCCGTCAAAGGAATGGTCGGAATGAAAATGAATGCAGCCGGCATAGTCATAAAGCATTACGCTCTGGCCAGCACATTGAGAGGACAATACGTACACAGCGGCTCCTTCCTGCAATATATTTTCCCTGTGTGTACGAAGAGTGCATGATACTGGTTATAAAGCGATGCCTTGCGGGGAAGGCTCTCCATGAAAAGTTTCCGTATTTCGCCATACCCGTTTTCTTCATTAATAATAGTATGCCGTAACAGAATTCTTCGCGCATAGGCATCAACCACAAATACCGGCTTGCCTCCTGCATAGAGGAGGATGCTGTCGGCCGTTTCCTCGCCGATACCCTTCACCGAGAGAAGCTTTCTCCGGAGAGTCCGGAGATTTTCATGGAACATCTCCTCCATGATGCCCCCGTATTCACGATGGAGAAAATCGAGAAACGACTTGATTCTCTTGGTTTTCAGATTATAAAATCCTGCCGGTCGTATCAACGCTCCAAGTTTTTTGTCAGAAAGGGCGGCCAGCAGGTGCGGATCCAGCGCTCCATGGGCTTTAAGGGTGCCAATCGCTTTTTCCACGTTTTTCCAACTTGTATTCTGGGTGAGTATGGCACCGATGGCAACTTCAAACGGGGTGTCCCCCGGCCACCAGTGAAGGTCCCCGAAATGCATATCGAGGAGTTCGTAGACTTCCTTTAAGCGAACATCGGGCATTCATCATACCTGTGAAGCGATGCAGGATATACTCCTTCGTGCTCACAATGCGCTATGAAATACCTGTGTCGAAAAGGGGAGGGGGTAATTCCTCCCCTTATGTTCATTATTTCCTGATTACCACAAAGAATTTCGAATCGCCTCTCTTGATCAGAAAGAGCACACTTTCCTTTGCCGCAGCCCTCGTCATCGCCTTGTGATAATCTTTCATATCTGTAATCTTCATGCGGTCTATCTGAATGATGATGTCCTTCTCCTGAATCCCGGCATTCTCAGCCGGACTGCCACCATCCACTGCTGTCACAATAATTCCGGAAGTATCGGAGAGACCCAGATGTTCGGCTATATCCGGCGTCAGTTCCTGTACGGTCATTCCCAGGTATTCCTTGCTCTCGCTTTTGGCAGCCACCTGCTTTTCCTCGGCGCGCTCCGAAATCTCCACTTCGAAAATCTTTTTCTTATCATTTCTCATGACGACGATATTAAGCTGTCTACCCACAGGAAGGCTCGCGACAATTAAAAGCAAATCATGGGTGTTGGAAATCTTTTTCCCGTCGATCTCAACAATGACGTCCCCTGTCTTGATGCCTGATCTATCGGCGGGATCGCCCTTGAAGACATCCGTGACGAGGGCTCCTTCATGGGTTTTGAGATTCATGCTCAGTGCGATATCATCGGTAATATCCTGTACCGATATCCCCAGCCAGCCGCGCACCACCTTGCCTTTGGTTTTAAGCTGCGGCAATATTTCTTTTGCAATATCAATAGGGATGGCAAACCCAATTCCCTGTCCCTGAGCCACAATGGCGGTATTTATGCCCACCACATCACCTGCAAGATTAAAAAGAGGACCGCCGCTGTTTCCCGGATTGATTGAGGCATCCGTCTGAATGAAATCATCATAGGGTCCGGCGCCTATCACACGGCCCTTCGCACTTACGATGCCCGCTGTGACGGTCTGGGAAAGACCGAAGGGATTACCTATCGCAATCACCCAATCGCCGACGCGAAGATCATTTGAATTGCCCAGCTTTGCGACAGGAAGTACTTGTTTTGACTCTATTTTTAGGAGTGCAAGGTCGGTATTCTTGTCTTTTCCCTTGACGGTTGCCTTATACTCCTCGCCATTCGACAGTTTAACCAGAATTTCATCAGCTTTTTCAACAACATGGTAATTCGTAAAGATGTAACCGTCCTCACTTATGATAAACCCCGAACCGAGACTTCTCTGTTTGAACTGCCGTTGCGGGGAATTCTCTAAAAAACGGTCAAAAAAATCGTCGCCGAAATACCGGTCAAATGGTGATCCCCTGAACGGCGATAGGAAGGGATTCAATCCCCCGGATACCGTCTTTGTAGTGCTGATATTGACTACTGACGGTTTGAGCTTTTCGGCCAGGTCCGCAAAGGAAAGCGGGGGGGAAGAATTATAAATGGAAGCCGCCGATGCATCATTGACCGCTATTGTCGATTTTGTGGTGCTCACGCTCACTGCACCCACAAAAGTAATGATGAATGCTGCGATGAAAAGTATCGTCAGCCAGGATAGAAATGTTTTTTGCCTTCTCAATTCCCTTGCACTCATGTAAATCCTCCTCCTGTCTTCCTCTAATGAGCGATTCAACGTGACTAATCACGTTTCCTTTTGAACGGGGGTCGTCAACTCGCCTACTCCCTCGATACTTACCGTAATGATATCGCCTTCCCTCAGGTACACGGGGGGTTGACGGGTAAATCCCACTCCTTCCGGCGTGCCTGTCAAAATTACCGTACCGGGAAGCAGGGTTGTTGATGCGCTGAGCTCGCTTATAATCGAATACACGTCAAATATCATCTGCGACGTATTCGAATCCTGCATGACACGGCCGTTTAACACCGCACGAATTCGCAGGTTCCGGGGGTCGCGGATTTCGTCTTTCGTAACAAGGTACGGTCCCAGCGGGCAAAAGGTATCAAAGCTCTTGCCGCGGGCCCACTGTTTCATCTGTTTAAAAATCTGCCAGTCCCGTGCGCTTACATCATTCGCGCATGTATATCCGAAAATATAGTCATTCGCCTCATGAACGGAAACATTCTTGCACTCACTTCCGATCACGACGGCAAGTTCCGCTTCGAAATCCACTTCTCCCGGCCCGGCGAGCGGAAGCAGAATGGGTGAGCCATGACCCGTCACGCTGTTGGTGGATTTTATAAAAAATACGGGGTGTTCAGGGCGGACAGCCCCTGTCTCGCTGGCGTGCGCGCCGTAATTGAGTCCGAGGCAGAAAATATTCACCGGGGTTACAGGCGAAAGCATCCTTTCTATTCGCGTTCTTTTGCCGGTGATGGATATGCGTTTAAAAAACGGTTCCTCGATAATGGTTGCCACGTCAGGATTTCCCAGATATACGAGGCCGTATACTATGTCTCCATCCTCTGAAACAAAACGGGCTATTTTCACAATCCAGAATCCGGCCAATAATTTGTAGGGGCGCGATTATATTCCTTTGATACTAATTATTCAATGAGTAATTACAAATTATACGAAGAAGCGCACTTTTCAGAACAACGGCCTTTGATAAAGCCGATAAAATGGGTTGACATCAGCCCTGAATAAATTCATATTTCCCCATCATCGTACAAAAGGCTTCCGCCCGCCGCGGTGCCGAGCGAAGAGATGCCGCGCGGGAGTGCCTGATCGAAAATGCGTGATGCGCATGCTGGACTCTCATGACTGATCATACGAACCGCCGTGACACAGCATTGCTTGACGCACCGGAAGGTGTCGTCGAAACCCTTCTCTATGCCGTTACCATACTCCTCAGGATTTTTTCGCGAAAAACCTATAACAGCGCCACCAGGGCGGTGCTGACAAATCAGATTTATTTTACCTCCGTCCAGATTCTTCCGCTCTTTCTTATTGTGTCGGTGCTTCTGGGAACTCTTTTTATCGGGATGATTTTTCAGACCATAAAAAATCTGGGACTGGATGAGTACCTCGGGACCATCCTCATTGGATTTGTCGTCACCGAATTATCCCCCTTCGTATTCGTGCTGCTCATTGCACTCCGTTCCGGATCGGCAATCAACACGGAAATCGCCGTTATGAAGGTCAACAGGGAACTCTTCACGCTCTCCGTATTTGGTATCGACGTTATCGATTATCTTTTCGTGCCGAGAATATTGAACGGCGTTATTTCGCTGGTACTGCTGAGCGTTCTTTTTTCCATCATCCTCGTGATAAGCGGGTTTCTGTTTTCCCATATCATTTTCGATATGGAATTTTCCATGTATTCAAGCCTCGTGGCGCATTCGGTTCTCTTTTCCGATATGGCAATCCTGCTGCTTAAATGCACCGCCTTCGGTTTCTGTGTGACATTCATCCCCATACTGTACGGAATGAAAACATCATACATGCTCACAAGCATCCCCGTGTCGGTACTGCAGGGCATGATGCGCGTGTTCGCCGCCATAATCACAGTGGAGGTGCTGTCATTAATCGCCCGATTCATCTGAGCTTCTTCGACCGCGGAGAGGTCCTCACACGTGCGAGGGATGAGTGTCTTGCGCTTCATCCCCGAAGGGGCTTCGTGTCTCCCGATGCCCCGCTCATATCGAATCTCTCCGTATGGGAAAATGTGGCGCTTATACAACAGTATCATCAGGGGTATTCCGGAACAACGGCGCACGCACTGACGCTCCAGCACCTCGGTATGCTCCGCTGTGAATCCGTCGCGATGAAGCGCAATCCCGAATTGAGGGATGAAGAGCGGTTCCGCGTCATGCTTCTGCGAGCCGCCATGATGAATGATGTGCTTGTGATTGATCGGCCGTTTCTCATCATTCCGAACATGGCAGATGCCGGTTTCATGTTTGAAAATCTCGAGGTGCTTGAAAATCTGTTTACAGAATGCTTTATTTTTGATTATGAATCACACAGGAGCAAGTATACGACCTATGATACAGAAACGCATCGAACTTAAAGTCTGGATATTCATTATCACCGCCCTGGTTCTCATCTCCGCGTTCTTCGTCTTCATCGCCTATAAAAAGGACATGTTCTCCAGGGTATACACCTACACACTCCTTTCCAAATCGGGCGAGGGCTTCAGCGTGGGCATGCCCCTCAAATTCTCGGGGTTCATCATCGGCACGGTAAAAAGCCTGGAGCTGAACGAAAGCGGCATGGTGATCGCGAAAGTCAGGGTGCCCGAGCGGCATATCAAATGGCTCCGGCAGGACAGCATCCTCATACTCGACAGGCCCCTCATCGGCGCCCCCAAGATAACGGTCTTCACCGAGAATCTGCAGAGCCCCGTGCTTTCCACCGACAGCCTTAAGGAAATATATCCCGTGGACAGCATCAACGACGCCGTTCAGAAAATCGAGCCGCTTCTCGAAAAAATCGATGTCATTCTCGACAATACCGCCCGCATCACCGGCTCTCTGGCGGGGAAAGAGACTCTCCTCGAAATGGCGGTCGGCGACAAGGATGCCGTACAGTCCATCATCAACACGCTGAAGAAATCGGAAGAAATGGGCAGACACGTCGTCAATATCATCGAAAAGATCGATACGACATCTTCGAAGCTCGACCAGAATCTCTTCGGGTCCGGCGGCACCTTTACGCTGGTTCATGCAATACTGAAGGATGTCCTCGCCAAACTCGAAAAGCTCGATACGGTAGTGCAGAACGTTTCCCAGACAAGCACCGACGTCACGCACTCGACGAGGGACCTTGAAAAATTGAGAAACGACATCGACACCGCCATGGATTCGGTGAACGAACTGCTCCTTAAAATAGAAAGAACACTCCCCTCACAGAAAAAGAAGGATGTGGAACTGCCATGAAGCGTGTAATCATCGCCGCACTGATTGTCTCCTTCATTGCCGGATGCGCCGCAAAACACATTCCCGAATGGAAATCGGCAGCATTCAGACACATGGAAGCCTACAAGAAAGACGCGCTCACCGGTGATGACCGGATGGCAGATATTTATTTTTCGCGGGCGCTTGCGGAGATTAAAAAAAGCGGTGACCTGGAGGTGCTCGCCAGGGCGCACCTCCTGAAATACGCACTCAGGGCCGCCATGCTTGATCCCCCCGGCGATGACGCATTCACCGCCATTCACGACATCGAGGACAGCCGGGAAAATGCCGCCTATTTTGCCTTTCTCACCGGGGGTCCGGAAAAAGCGGATGGGGCGCTTCTCCCCCCGCAGTACGGTCCTTTCATCGCCGCCTTTCAGCGGGGTGCGAAAGGCGAGATGAATGCCGCGCTTGCGGGCATGGATGACCCCCTTTCACGGCTCATCGCCGCCGGCATTGCCGTCACGCACCAGCGCTTCAACGAAGACACCCTTACACTGGCAGCGGATACGGCATCGGGCGAAGGCTGGAAAAAAGCACTCCTTGTATATCTTTCGCGGCTCGAGTTATTGTATAAGGAAAAGGGGGACGAGGCACGGGCACTCCTCATGGGGAAGAGAATTGCCCTCATTAAGGACTGACGGGGGGATTATTCCGGCAGGGCGAGTGTTTGTTCTCCGTTAAGAAGATACCCTTCGACATAATCAGCGATGCCCTCCTCCAGCGATGAGAACCGTATGTCGCAGCCGGCCGTCTTTAGCTTCTCCATGCGGGCTTCCGTGAAGTACTGGTAATGGGCCTGTATTGATTCGGGCATGGCTATATATTCAATCTCCGGTGTGCGGTGCATCGCATTGAAGACCGCGCCCGCGAGATCGTTCCACGTGCGGGACCGGCCGGTTCCGAGATTGAAGATTCCCATAACGGCCCGGTGTTCCAGAAGCCACCGCATCACCTCGACACAATCTTTGACGTACACGAAATCGCGCTGCTGCCCACCGTCTTCGAACTCGGGCCGGTGGGATTTAAAGAGGCGCACCCTACCTCTCTCGACAATCTGCCCGAATGATTTGTGCACTACGCTTCTCATCTCCCTCTTGTGATGCTCGTTCGGGCCATACACGTTAAAGAATTTGAGACCCGCGACATGCTTCTCAAACCCTCCCTGGAGGACCCAGAGGTCAAAGCGCTGCTTGGAATAGCCATACATATTGACAGGTCTCAGCGCCATGCTCGTTCCGTCATCATCTGAAAAACCACGCGCGCCGTCGCCATAGGTGGCGGCGCTGCTCGCATAGATAAAGCGGATTCCTTTTGTAATGGCCCATTCAGCCAGCCGCCGGCTGTAACGGTAGTTATTTTCCATCAGATAATCGGCATCCCGCTCCGTCGTCGAGGAACAGGCGCCCATGTGAATGACGGCATCAACGGAGAAGGGAAGCGAATCATCCATCACCATGGAAAGAAAGGTATCCTTATGGAAATAATCTGCATACCGCAGGGGGACGAGGTTCTTCCATTTTTCAGTGCTGCCGAGGCGGTCAACCACCACGATATCCTCTATCCCTTCACGGTTCAGTCTCCATATGAAGGCACTTCCTATGAATCCCGCTCCCCCGGTAACGACTATCACGTCCATCCCTCCCTTGTATGATCCGTTGACGGGTAACCCCGTCTTGCCTTACGGCACCCTTGTGGCCATGAGATGCGTGGCCGGATGCTCACTACACCCGGTGATGGGCCCTCACTATTTCATTCCTGTCTGCGGGATGAATCGAATTGACAATCCACTCCCGCACCGCTTCACTCTCGGGCGAGGCACCGTATGTCATAAACTCCAGCCGTATGCCCAGCGACGCGGCGACGCGGCCCGCCAGCACGGACCATATGATACCGGAATCGCCTCTGATTGTCATGTCGCGGGGAAGAGGCGCTGCTTCACCGGCACCAGGAACTGCGGCTGGTGCGGTATCTTCTTCAATGAGGATCATGGTTCTCTCCGCCAGCGACCAGGTCCATTTCCCCTGCCATCCCGTCCATATCCCGCACCCCCGGTGCACTTCACAGGGATCCTGCTCACTCTCGGCGAAACACGGGGCTGACTGCAGGACCACCTTGGCCGTGCCCATCATCTTTGAAACGCGAAGCGCCCGCTCCGAGACGGGAATCGAATCACCGATCGAGAGGCCTACTCCGCCGCTCCCGACGAGCTGTGATACCGCCACGATCACCGGAATGCCAAGGCGGGCACCGGCACCGATCATGGTCATCGGGTCCGCACCGTATCCCGCCATCTGCTCGAAAGGGATGCGGCGCTCTGCAGCGAGCGCGAGGATTTCCTTCGACAGCATCTCCGTTCGCAGCCCGCTGGGATAGGCGCCGTTCCCCGCCGCGCGGGTCACCATATCCCCCGGCGCCCCGAGAAGCGACCGGTAAAAACTGATATCCACATCGATCTCCTGCTGGAACTGTTCCAGGACGTCCGGAGAAAGAAGCGCCACGTCAAAGTATTCCCCTTCGTGAAGCAGCGAACTCCGGATTCCCTCCTTTGTCCCGTTAATGCGCTTCACCTTTTCCAGCACACCCGCCAGTTCATGACCGACAACCGCCGCAGTGGTGCACACACCGTCCACTATGCCGCGGTGCATGAGTTCGGCGATAAGCGTGGTGACGCCGCGGTACACATGATCCGCACCGCCGATGCACGCCACGACAGTGTGCCCTTCCCGCTTGGCCGTAACGATGGCATCGACGACGCAGTCCATTTTTGACCGCAGGGCGGGGCTGAATTTTTCGTAGGCGCTCTCGACGGCATGCGCTCGAATTACCATGCAGATCGACCTCGATACATCCCCGGCGGAGGGCGGGGTGTCTTTCGACGGATTTAAATAATACGTGGCATACTGAGGGCTTACTTACGGTCGCCCCCGGTGGATGTCAAGTCTTTTGTAGCTTTCTCCATGCAGTTTTCAACCTGGCGGCAGATGCCCCGCACAATTTTTACATCCTTGGCGGTAAACTGCACCCGCGAGAAAAATCGACGCACCCCGATCATTGAATGTGCCGGGTTCTGGGTATTGATGAAATCAATTTTCAGGAGCACTTCCTCCAGGTGCCGATACATTTTTTCCATTTCTCCACGTGCGGCAAGGCGCGGCGTGAATGACGTGGGCCGAACGCCCGAGGCCATCAGCAATTCATAGCAAATAATCATGACCGCGTGGGAGAGGTTTATCGACCGCATCCGGTCCGCCGTGGGGATGGTGACCACGAGGTCGCAGTACCTGAGGTCGTGATTTGTGAGACCTCTGTCCTCGGGTCCGAACACGATCGCCACTTCATTTGTCTTCGATACATCGATAAGAGCTTCCGCCATGCGGCGCGGATCAACCACCGACTGCCGCAGTTGCGACCTTCCCGCCCGCGCCGTTGTCCCCACCACATACCGGGCGCCTGCGAGGGCTTCGTCAATCGTATCAAAATACCGTATGCCGTCAACCACATCGGCAGCACAGTGCGTCGCCATCTGTTTCATCTGAGCTTCATCGTAGTGCTCTTCCCCCGCGACGACAACACGTTCGATCCCCATGTTTTTTGCACACCGCGCCGCGGATCCGATATTGCCGACGTATTTCGGCTGCTTCAGGACGATGGTGATGTGCCGGAGCGATATTCCATTCGTCATTGTGCTTCTACATCCTCCTCATAGTGGTTGCGGCTTCGTATTTTTTTGGCATAGAATACATACACCGCCCTTTCACACGTGGTGAGGCCATGTCGGAGATTAAAGATATTCTCAGCACCGCGACACGGGAACTGCATATCCCGTTACGAGCCCATGCACTTACCATATTTGAACGCTATTATCACGAACTTCTCTTCTGGAACGCCCGCATGGCGCTGGTTTCCGCATCATCGCCGCGCGATGTCGCGGTAAAACACTTCTGTGATTCCCTTACCATCGCCCCGTTGATCGCATCTGCCCGGGGTCGCCTCCTCGACATCGGCGCGGGAGCCGGTTTCCCCGGCATACCGTTAAAAATCGCCATGGACACCCTTTCCATCACCCTGGTCGAATCGTCGCGAAAAAAAAGTTCCTTCCTGAAACACGTCGTGCGAACACTCGGCCTCGCCGGCGTCACCGTGGAGAACGGACGGATTGAGGGTCTCACCGGGGCGGCGGCCACGAGAAACCGCTTTGATACCATCACCTCGCGGGCCACGCTCACCCTCACGGTATTCCTCGAAACCGGCAGCCACTTTCTCGCGCCCGGCGGTGTCCTTATCGCGATGAAAGGCAGGGAGGTCGGACGGGAGATCGAGGAAGCCGCACCGGCCGCCGTCAAGACCGGGCTCACCCTCAGGGAACACCACCGGCTGCGACTCCCCGTCACGGGAGATCACCGTACGATTCTTGTCTATTCAGAGCTGCCATCCGCCGTAAAAAAATAAATTCTCCTTCTCAAAGATGCTTTTCTGTGATAGCATGCCGCCAGTATTTTTCTCTTTCCATATCCCACTTGCAGAATCGCGAAATAGTGAGTAAATCCATTTGCATAGCTAACCAGAAGGGTGGCGTTGGAAAGACTACCACGGCGATTAATCTTGCGGCGTGCCTGGCCGTTGCCGAGAAGAGGACTCTCCTGATCGACTGCGATCCCCAGGGGAACGCCACCAACGGCGTGGGAATTGACAAATCAATGGTCAGGGCGGACAATCTGTACCGTGTATTGACCGGCGAAGTGCCGGCAGGGAATGCCGTCCGAAAAACCGAGATACCCACGCTCGACATCATTCCATCCCACCAGGATCTCATCGGCGTGGAGGTTGAATTCATCGCCCTCGAGGACAGGGAAAAGAAATTAAAAGATCTTCTCAAGGCAATTGACACGAACTATGACTTTATTATAATTGACTGCCCTCCGTCGCTCGGCTTCTTGACGGTCAATTCTCTTGTGGCGTCCGATTATTTACTCATACCTCTGCAATGTGAGTATTTCGCCCTTGAGGGACTCAGTCAGCTTCTCAACACGGTCAAGCTGGTGCAGGTGCGGCTGAATCCGGCGCTCACTCTGGCCGGCATTTTACTCACCATGTTTGACACGAGAAACAGACTTTCTCATCGAGTTGCCGAGGAAGTGAAAAAATACTTCGGTGCGAGGGTATTCAACACCATCATACCGAGAAATGTCCGGCTCTCTGAAAGCCCGAGTCACGGGCTGCCCGTCGTACTCTACGACATCGGCTCGAAGGGGGCGGTTGCATATATGGACCTTGCAAAGGAAATTCTCGCCAACGGAAGGTTGTGATGAAGAAAAACTCCCTGGGAAAAGGATTAGGGGCCATATTTACCGATCTCGGAAGCACGGCTTCGAGGCCTTCATTTGTCATGTGCGGCATCGAAGAGCTCACTCCCAACAGATTCCAGCCCCGGAAAGCGTTCGAGGGAGGAGAAATCAGAAACCTTGTGGCATCAATCAGAAAAAACGGCATCATTCAACCTATAATCGCGAGGAGGACCGGTGCCGGGAGATTCGAAATCATCGCCGGCGAGCGGCGGTGGAGAGCCGCCCAGGCGGCGGGGCTGAAGGATGTTCCCGTCATCATCCGCGAGGCCGAGGACATTGATGTCGCAGAGCTCTCACTGATCGAGAACCTTCAGCGGGAAGAACTCAATCCGGTCGAAGAGGCGGAAGCGTACCACACGCTTTCAGCGACGTTTCACCTTTCCCAGGAGGAGATTTCATCTCGCGTCGGCAAGGACCGCTCGACAATAACCAACGCCCTCCGGCTTCTCAAGCTTCCCGACGATGTAAGGGGAGCGCTCATTGAAAAAAGTATCACCGCCGGCCACGCGCGGGCACTTCTCGCGCTCGACTCAAGGGCGGAGCAGTCGCGGCTTCTGAAGCATATCATGGATAAAAAGTTGAGTGTCCGCGACACGGAACGCCTGGTGAAAAAAACAACGAATCCAAAAACGGGCGTCACCAGGGCCAAGGGTGGCATTATCGTTGATATAGAGGAGCAGCTCACCAGGCGGCTCATGGCAAAGACTACAATCCGCGAGAGGACTCGAGGGGGCACTATAGAAATCACCTATACCTCGGGAGATGACCTGGACCGGCTTATCAATCTGCTGCTCGAGAGAAACAGCAGGTAAGTTTCCGCGCGGTGACGCGTTATCAACATCTGTTAATAACCCTGTGTATAGAGGGATCGGTCAGTGGAATTATATTGGATGGAATGTGCTAAAATTATTAAAGAAAAGGTGTCACAGCAAAACTTTGAGACGTGGATAAGGCCCATAAAAATACACGCCGTCGAGGAGAATAACATCTACCTTGCGGTGCCGAACAAATTTTTCAAGGACTGGCTGGTTGAGAACTATATTTCCGTCATCAGCGACTCTTTGTCACAGACCATGGGAACCATCGTGAACGTGAACTTCGTGGTGGAAAAGGAGGATGCCCGCGGTCCCGAAGCGCCCGTCCGGACCGGCAAGAAACACGCAAAAAAGGCGGTCATCCCGCGTCTTCATCCATCGCTCAACCCGAGCTACAGTTTCGAGCGGTTCGTGGTGGGGCCGTCAAACCAGTTTGCTCACGCAGCCGCGCTTTCGGTGGCCGAGCAGCCGGCCTCCAACTACAACCCCCTCTTCATCTACGGCGGTGTCGGGCTCGGCAAGACCCATCTCATTAACTCCATCGGGCTTCAGACCCTCTCGCTCTTCCCCGAGAGAAGCGTCCTCTACATATCGGCGGAACAGTTCATGAATGAGCTCATCAACTCCATTCGATACGATAAGATGCAGAACTTCAGGGAAAAATTCAGAAAAATCGATTCCCTCCTCATCGACGATATCCAGTTTATCGCCGGCAAGGAGCGCACCCAGGAGGAATTTTTTCATACCTTCAATGCGCTCCATGATTCGGGAAAACAGATTGTCGTGACGAGCGATAAATTTCCCAAGGACATTCCGAACCTTGAGAGCCGCCTGCGTTCAAGGTTCGAATGGGGACTTATCGCCGATATTCAAAGTCCCGACATGGAAACACGAATCGCCATCATTGAAAAAAAGGCCCACGAAAACAACATCACTCTTTCCAACGAGGTGACCCGCTATATCGCCACCGTGGCGGATTCAAATATACGAGAACTCGAGGGTGTGCTCACAAGAATCGCCGCCTATTCGTCGCTGACGGGAAAAGAAATAGAAATAGGCATGGTAAAGGAGGCGATTAAAAACCTTCTTAAAAATGTCAAGGAAAAATTGATTTCCATCGACGAAATCACCAAGACCGTCGCGGCAAAATTCAACATCAAGCTTTCCGACCTGAAATCGGAAAAGAAATATAAAAACCTCATACTGCCCCGGCAGATTGCAATGTATCTTTCTCGAAAAATGACGAACCGGTCATTTCCTGACATAGGTGCGAAAGTCGGCGGGAGAGATCACTCAACGGTAATCTACTCAATGAATAAAGTAAAGAAACTAATGGAGAAGGACCCCGCCGTTAAAAAGATGGTGGGAGAAATTGAGGAGATACTGCAAAGCATTACCTAACACCTTACTCACAGTGCAGGAGAGGTTGTTTATAGTTTAAAATTAATACCTTATGAGTATAATATCAACATATCAACAATACCTATTACTACGACTATTTATTTTAATTACTATAAAAACTATTTAGAAAAAGGGTGATGCTATGGAATGCACAGTGAAAAGAGAAGTTTTGCTGGACGGGATACAGAGGACGCTGGGGATCGTCGAAAAAAAGACAACCATGCCTATTCTCAGTAACATTCTTCTCACGGCTTCCGGAGATGGTCTCAGGATTGTTGCCACCGACAGGGATATCTGGCTCATTGCGGATTATGAGGCGAATGTGAAAGGTAAAGGGGAGATTACCGTCAATGCGAGAAAGATTTATGAAATAGTGAGGGAAATTGAGGGAGACACCGTCTCTATCAAGGTCGCGGAGAATAACTGGGTATTCGTGACCTGTGATAAGGTGGTGTTTCGTATACCCGGCATACCAGCCTCGGAATACCCCCAGGTCGCTCAGGAAGACGGACGCGGGTTTATCACTATCGGCGGTGATGCCCTGAAGGAAATGATACGCAAAACATATTTTGCAATTTCAGTTGATGAAATGAGGCCGAGCCTGAACGGCGCGTACTTTGAGATAGAAAAGGGACTGGTGAAAATGGTGGCGACCGACGGGCACCGCCTTTCTCTTTCCACAATGGATATCGAAGGAGGTAAAAGCCTGAAGGGTGTTATTATACCCGCGGAAATTATGGTGAAGGACAGTGTGTGCGTGGTGAAGGTGAAGAATATCACCTTCAGAATAAACCTAATTGACGCGGAATATCCGGATTACAAAAAAGTAATTCCGAAAGATAAAAGCACTGAAGTGCAGGTGGACAGGAATAAGTTTCTTCACGCGATGAGACGGATGAGCATCATGTCGAGTGAGCGCTCCAGCGGGGTGAAAATCGAACTGGTGTCGGGATGGATGAAATTAACCTCCACCAATCCGGATCTGGGAGAGGCAAAGGATGAGATAGATATTTCCTATGAAGGAAAACCCCTTGAGGTAGGGTACAGTGTACGCTATGTTCTCGATGCCATCGAGGTGATGGAAGAGGAGAGCGTGAAGTTTGAGATACGCGGAAACGAGGGGCCGGGCATTATCCGGTCTGTGGAAAACGACCGTTATATGTGCATCATCATGCCGATAAAGTTGAGAGAGGAGTAGAAGGAACGCATTGAGTGAAACGAACTACGGAGCTGAAAGCATAAAGGTCCTTGGAGGACTGGAGGCCGTACGGAAAAGGCCTGCCATGTATATCGGAAGCACCAGTAAGGATGGTCTTCACCATCTGGTGTATGAGGTTGTTGACAACAGCGTGGACGAAGCGGCCGCGGGATATTGCGACGTTATTGATGTGAAAATAAGGCTCGACAACAGCGTGACCGTCATTGACAACGGCCGCGGCATCCCCGTGGATATGCATAAAACCGAAAAGGTATCGGCGGCGGAAGTGGTCATGACCAAGCTGCATGCCGGTGCAAAATTTACCAACGAGAGCTACAAGATCTCCGGCGGTCTTCACGGCGTCGGGGTTTCGGTAGTCAACGCACTCTCGAGTTATCTGGAACTGGAAGTATGGAGGGATGGAAAGGTATACCGTCAGTCCTACCGGAAGGGAATCCCCGTAGCGCCCCTTGCCGAGGTGGGAAAGACGAAAAAGCGGGGTACCAAGATCACATTCATGCCCGACCCGGAGATATTCGAGGACAACGACTTTAGTTTCGATACCCTCTCGAACCGCCTGCGCGAACTCGCATTCCTCAATAAGGGTGTGCGGATCATCTTCAAGGATGAAAGAACGGACAAGTCAAACGAATTCTTTTATAAAGGCGGCATCGTCTCCTTCGTTGAGTACATCAACAGAAACAAGGGGGTGCTCCATAAAAAGCCCGTGTATATAGAGGGAGAGCGCGATGAAGGCGTCATAGAGGTGGCGCTTCAGTATAATGATTCCTATATGGAAAACGTGTTTTCCTATGCAAACAGCATCAACACCACGGAGGGCGGGACGCATCTTATCGGGTTCCGTTCCGCGCTCACGAGAGTCATCAATAATTATGCCCTCGCCGGCAATCTTATGAAGAGCGACAAAATGTCGCTGAAGGGGGAAGACGTCAGGGAGGGCCTTTCAGCCGTCATCAGCGTCAAACTAAAACAACCCCAGTTCGAAGGCCAGACCAAGACCAAGCTCGGCAACAGCGAAGTCAAGGGTCTGGTGGAAACCATCGTGTACGACAAGCTGAGCAGTTACTTTGAAGAAAATCCTCCCGTGGCACGCCAGATCGTGGCGAAGACGGTTGATGCGGCACGCGCACGCGAGGCGGCGAGAAAGGCCCGCGAGCTGGTCCGCAAGAAATCGAATTTCGACGTGGGGGCGCTCCCGGGTAAACTTGCCGACTGCCAGGAAAAGGATCCCGCCAGAAGCGAGATATATCTCGTCGAGGGCGACTCCGCGGGGGGCTCCGCAAAACAGGGCAGGGACCGGTCCAACCAGGCCATTCTCCCGCTCAGGGGGAAATTGCTCAACGTCGAGAAGGCGCGGTTCGACAAAATGCTGAGCAACAATGAAATAAGGGTGATCGTCACCGCCCTCGGCACGGGGATCGGCGAGGAAGATTTTACCATCGAGAAACTCCGGTACCACAAAGTGATCATCATGACCGACGCGGACGTCGACGGACTCCACATCAGGACACTCCTGCTCACCTTCTTTTTCAGATACATGCGCGAAATCATCGAAAGGGGCTATCTCTATATTGCCCAGCCGCCGCTCTACCGGTTGAGTGAAAATAAAAAGGAAATGTACATAAGCTCCGATGAGGAAATGGAACACTTCATCCTCGAGAACGGCGGCAACAAGGTACAGATCGTGACGGGGAACGGTGCCCGCATTACAGGCACCCGGCTTCTCTCGCTCATCAAAAAGGGAACCCGCCTCGGAACAATACTTGAAAAGTTCAGGAAAAGCGGGCGCGACAGCAATGTGGTGAGGCTGCTCGCCGGCGACCCCTCCTTTTCGGCGAAAGATTTCAACAATCAGGAAAAGTTGAACAAAGTGGGAAAACGGGTCGGCCGCGCCATCGAGAAAGACGCCGCGCGATTCTGGACCGAGGATGACGCCGAGAGGGGCGGCTTCAAAATGCTCTTCGGCATCACCGAGAGCGGCAACGAGCACGTGACGTGGATCAACCGGGACATATTCGAGCTTCCCAAGTTTACCGAGGCGCGGGCGCTGATCGAGCAACTCGGCGCGCTGGGAGAACCTCCCTTCACGGTGGTGGAAAACGGCGATGCCGGGAAGGGTGAAAAAACATTCGACAGCCTCAAGGCACTGATAGATCATATCATCAGCGTCGGCAAGCGTGGCATTTCCGTCCAGCGGTACAAAGGTCTCGGTGAAATGAACCCCGGGCAATTGTGGTCGACCACCATGGATCCTGAAAAAAGGATGTTTCTTCAGGTCAGGGTGGAAGACGCCGTTGCCGCCGACGAGATATTCACAACCCTCATGGGAGACCAGGTGGAACCGCGAAGGGATTTCATCTTTGCGAACGCACTCAATGTAACAAACCTTGATGTCTGACGCAGTACGAACTGCCCCATCCCCACGGTCACAGAAGACATTTCATTCCCGGCATACATGATGTCCTGATGCTCGTGAGGGGTGGAGGAGCACAGGAGTAAGGAGACGATACAGCCAATGGATCAGATTCACGAGCGAAGCGTACCGGTCACTATAGAAGGCGAAATGAAGCGGTCCTACACGGGCTACGCGATGAGCGTCATCGTGGGCAGGGCGATACCCGACGTGCGGGACGGCCTCAAGCCGGTGCACCGGCGGGCGCTTTTCGCCATGGTGGAACTGGGGAACCGGTGGAACCGTCCGTACAAGAAATCGGCCAGAATCGTGGGAGACATTATCGGTAAGTACCATCCCCACGGCGATACAGCGGCGTACGAAACCGTTGTCAGGATGGCCCAGGATTTTTCCATGCGGTATCCCCTTGTCGACGGCCAGGGGAACTTCGGTTCCATTGACGGTGATCCTCCGGCGGCAATGAGGTACACCGAGGTCAGGATGGCGCGCATTACCGAGGAGATGCTCGCCGACCTGGATAAGGATACCGTCGATTTTATACCCAACTATGACGGCTCACTCACGGAACCCGTGGTACTTCCCGCGACGATTCCCGCCCTGCTTCTGAACGGTTCCTCGGGTATCGCCGTGGGAGTCGCCACGAATATTCCGCCCCACAACCTGAATGAAATTGCCGACGGCATCATCGCGCTCATCAAAAATCCCGAACTCCCGGTGGATGAAATCATGAAATACATAAAGGGGCCGGATTTCCCCACGGGCGGTTTTATCAACGGGCGTGAAGGCATCGTCGAGGCCTACCGGACGGGGAGAGGCATCATACGGGTGCGCGCACGGGCACTCATCGAAAAAAATGCCCGGAGCGACCGGGAAAGCATCGTGATCACCGAAATTCCCTACATGGTGAACAAGGCGAATCTGATTGAAAAAATTGCCGAACTGGTCCGGGAGAAGAAAATCGATGGCATCACCGACATCAGGGACGAATCCGACCGGGACGGCATGCGGGTCGTCATTGATCTCAAGCGCGACGAAGTCGCGTACGTGGTGCTGAACCAGCTTTTCAAGCATACCCAGATGGAATCCACCTTCGGCATCATCATGCTCGCCATTGAGCAGGGGCAGCCCAAGGTGTTTGCCCTCAAGGAAATTCTCCAGAGCTTCATCAATTTCCGGAAACAGGTCATCACGCGACGGACCGCCTTCGAACTCGCGGTGGCGAAAGACAGGCTCCACATACTGGAAGGGCTCATCATCGCCCTCGATCATATCGATGCCATCATCGCGACCATTAAAAAGTCCGCGAGTCCCGCCGAGGCGATGGAACGGCTGATGAAGGACTTTGGACTTACGGAAGTACAGGCAAAAGCGATTCTCGACATGAGGCTCCAGCGACTCACCGGCCTGGAGCGTGACAAGATACGGGACGAACACAAGGACGTGACGGCGCTCGTGAAAAAACTCGAGGGTATTCTTGCCGATCCCCGCAAGGTCCTCAACCTGATTGTGGGTGAGCAGGAGTCCCTGAAAGAACGGTACGGCGACGAACGGAGAACGGAAATCGTCCTGGCCAGCGAGGAAATCGACATTGAAGACATGATTGTCGAGGAGAATATGGTCGTTACCGTCTCCCACCAGGGGTATATCAAGCGCAATCCCGTGAGCCTGTACAGGAGCCAGCACCGGGGCGGCCGCGGCAAAGTGGGCATGGGGACCAAGGAAGACGATTTCGTCGAGCGGCTTTTCATCGCCTCCACGCACAGCCACATTCTCTTTTTTACGAACACGGGACGTGTCCACTGGCAGAAGATTTATCAGATTCCCCAGGCGGGAAGGGCGGCGAAGGGAAAGGCGATCGTCAATCTCATCGGCATTTCCAGCGAAGAGAAGGTGACGGCGGTGCTGCCGGTCCCCGAATTCGTGCCCGACAAATATGTGGTCATGGGGACCTGCCAGGGAATCATCAAAAAAACCGACCTCATGGCGTATGCAAATCCCCGCGCGGGGGGCATCATCGCGCTCACCCTCGACGAGGGAGATGAACTCATTGAGGCGCGGCTCACCGACGGCAATCAGCAGATACTCATCGGCACGCGCAAAGGGAAGGCGGTGCGGTTTGCGGAGAAAAACGTGCGCTCCATGGGGCGGACTGCCCGGGGCGTGACCGCGGTCAGGATGGAAAAAGGAGACCAGGTCATCGGCATGGAAATCGTGGGCGAAAATAATTCGATACTCACGGTCTCGGAACACGGCTACGGCAAGCGCTCGCCCGCGGGTGAATACCGCCTGCAGTCCCGCGGCGGCAAGGGCATCATCAACATCAGGACCACGCCAAAGATAGGTCTTGTGGCAGGCATCAGGCAGGTGGTGGGCAATGAGGACATCATGCTGATAAGCAATGCCGGCAAAGTCATCAGGATGCGGGTTGATGAAATTCCCCTCATGCACCGGAGTACCCAGGGGGTTCGTCTCATCGGTCTCGACGAGGGAGAAAAGGTCGTGGGCATTGCGAGGGCCGAACGGGAAGAAGAGCGTGAGGAAAACGGCACCGGAGAACTCCCGGAGAAAGAGGGAGAACCCGAAGTATAGCGCCGGGAACGCCCGCCGTCCGGGATGATATCCGGCGCGCGCTTCGCCGAAAGGCCGCTCCTGCGCAGCCTCAACCGCCGGGAGGTCCCTGAGGGCAGTGAGTTCACAGTCCGGGAGCATACGCGATGGGTGGTGTGGTCAGAAACCGGGGACACCGCATCTACAGGGTGTTTGATCATACGGCGGACCTCGGTCTGGAAATTTACGGGAGTGATGTGGGGGATCTGTTTGCCCATGCCGCCCGTGCGCTTTTTGATAACATTGCGGACCTCGATACCGTCGAAGGCGTCATTATGCGGGACATCTCCGTCTCGGGCGCCGATCTGCAGGATCTCTTTATCAATTATCTGCGGGCACTGTTAGGCTGGTTCCACGACGAGGATTTTATTGTCAGGGACGTCACCATTCACGCGATCACGGGTACTCATGTCGCCGGGACGGCGACGGGAGAACGGTTCGATCCCCGCACACACACCATCCGCCACGAAATCAAGGCGGTAACCTACCATATGGCCGAGGTTGCCGAAGTCCCCAGCGGGTGGCGAGGAAGGGTCATCCTTGATGTCTGAGATAAAGATTGAGAAACTCGATGAGTGTCGCTGGATCATACCGCCCGTGGGCGGGATGCGGGTCCCGGGACTCATCTATTCATCACGGGAATTGATGGGGGATATCGGCACCGATGAAAGCCCCCGACAGGTGGCGAACGTGGCCCACCTTCCGGGAATTCTCGGCTACTCGATGGCGATGCCCAACATGCACTGGGGATATGGATTTCCCATCGGGGGAGTGGCCGCCTTCGACATGGCGGAGGGCATCATTTCACCGGGCGGCGTCGGCTACGACATCAACTGCGGCGTGCGCCTTATGACGACGAAGCTTGATTACCAGGAAATCAAGAGTGAGGTGGCAGATCTCGTGGGGGCGCTCTTTCGGCATATTCCCACCGGCGTCGGCTCGAAAGGGTCGCTCAGGCTTTCGGCCGGCGAAGAGAAGAAGGTGCTTTGTTCCGGTGCCGGGTGGGCCGTGGAACACGGCTATGGCACTCCTCAGGACCTGGAGGCCACCGAGGACGGCGGCGTCATGGAGGGTGCCGACCCGGCCTGTGTGAGCGAGCGGGCGGTGGAGCGCGGGAGGGAGCAGCTCGGCACCCTCGGTTCGGGAAACCATTTTCTCGAAATAGAAGTGGTGGAAGAAATCTTTGACGACGACGCCGCAGCCGCCTTCGGCCTTGCCCTGAACCAGGTGTGCGTGGTTATTCACTCCGGTTCCCGCGGTCTTGGGTATCAGGTCTGCGACGATTACCTTGCGAGGATGGTGAAGCACATTCATGACATAGGAGTTCCGATTCCGGATCGACAGCTTGCCTGTGCCTACCTTGCCTCGAACGAGGGCAGGGAATACCTGTCCGCAATGGCCTGCGCCGCGAACTATGCCTGGGCAAACCGGCAGATGCTTATGCACTGGACGAGGGAAACCTTCGAAAAGGCACTGAAGCGGTCGCCGCGCGATATCGGCATGAGACTGCTCTACGATGTCTGTCATAATATTGCGAAGATAGAGCACTTTATCATCGATGGCCGGAATAAAACCGTCTGCGTGCACCGCAAAGGCGCCACACGGGCATTCCCTCCGGGGCATGCGGCGCTCCCCGAACGGTATCGCCCCGTGGGACAGCCCGTACTGATTCCCGGTGATATGGGGTCCGGCTCCTATGTCCTCGCAGGAACCGAAAAGGCCTTTTCGGAGACCTTCGGCAGCACCTGCCACGGCGCCGGCCGGGTGATGAGCCGGAGCCAGGCCCTGAAGATAAGCAGGAAACGATCCGTAGGGCGTGAAATGGCCGCGCGCGGGGTCATCGTGATGGCGAAGGGGAAGGGCACCCTCAACGAAGAAATCCCCGAGGCGTATAAAAATATCGATCAGGTAGTAGACGTGGTACACCGGGCGGGTATTTCGAAAAAAGTGGCCCGGCTGCGGTCGGTGGGGTGCATAAAAGGCTGAAAGGAAAGGGCGCCGGTGCCCGCGCATGAGACGCAAGGAAGCACCGCACCGGAACGTGTGCCGCCGCCGGCCTTTACGCTTGAATTGTTGTGCTCTTTGGTGCAAATAGAAAATGTAATGGATGAGATGAAAGGAACGTCATGGCTGAGCGAGGAATTCCAGCAGGTACGCATGATGTGGTAATTGTGGGAGGCGGTCCGGCGGGATTGACGACGGGTCTCTATGCCGCCCGTGCGAATCTCAAC
>JAPLJO010000128.1 GCA_026388515.1 Deltaproteobacteria bacterium
CTACTAAAACAACTCAGTAATTCTAAATCAGTTTTAATTATTGCAAGTTGAAGATTTCCAGATATATCATATATTTTTTCTGTATCAGATATAAGATTCTTAATTTTAGAAATTTTATAATAGATTGATTATTGAGGCGCAGAAGCAGCTCGAGAAAATCGGGGTATACCCCGACGTGGTCATCGGCTGCGCCGGCGGGGGAAGCAATTTCGCCGGCATTTCGCTTCCTTTTGCGAGGGACAAGATTCACGGCAAGAAGATCACCATCATCGCCGCCGAGCCGGCATCATGTCCGACTATCACAAGGGCGCCGTTCGCCTACGATTTCGGTGATCTTGCGATGACGACACCGCTGCTTCCCATGTATACCCTCGGTCACGACTTTGTGCCGCCGCCGATTCACGCGGGAGGGCTTCGCTATCACGGCATGGCGCCTATTGTAAGCCACCTTGTGAAGGAGGGTGTCGTGGAGGGAAGGGCGTACCAGCAGCTCGATACCTTCGATGCCGGTATCAAGTGGGCGCGCTCGGAAGGGTTCATACCGGCCCCCGAAACGAATCACGCCATCGCCGCCGTCGTAGAAGAGGCGCTTCGTGCGAAGGAAGAAGGCAAGGAGAAGGTAATCCTCTTCAACTGGAGCGGTCACGGGCTTGTCGACCTCGCGTCCTACGATTCGTACCTGTCGGGCAAGCTCACCAACTATGAGCTTCCCGAAGAGGATATCCGGCGGGCGCTCAAGGTCGTGGAGAAGTACCCGAAGCCGTGAGGGGTGTGTTAAAAGCATCGCCCCCTTTTATGAACAGGGTGCAATAGGGATGTAGGGGCATGGCATGCCGTGCCCCTACGAGTTCAAATGTTTTGTTAGCCGAGATTGTTGCTTAAAATGGCTGCCATGTCTGATTTCGACAAATTGATGATCCGATGTCCCAGGTTGGGAGGGGAGGTGACCTTTGCCTATTGCAGGCAGGAACAGGGCGCTCTCCCCTGCGGCCGGACGCTCATATGCTGGCAGGCCCGTTTCCCCGCGGATGAGTACTTGCGGGGGGTCATGTCTGCGGATGACTGGGACCGTTGCTTTGCCCGTTCGCCGAAGGACAAGCTCTCGCAAATACTGGAAATGGCTGAGGAGGCGAAGAAGAGGAATGATTGAAGCACAAAGCACAACGCAATTCCTCCGGGGTTTTTTCTCCCCGGCCCCATGATAAAACGGGTTGTTCTGCCGCGGTCGTTGAAGTATACATATAACGGCCCGGGGAAAAGTCCACCCTGGAATCTGCGCCGTACGGGTGGCCTGTTTTTCCGTGCCGTCATAATCCTGACTTTCTTCGGGAATGTCATAGATGCACATGTTGGATCGCGGCAACAACCACGCGGAAGAAACTTTTCGCCCCCTGGCCGACCGGATGAGGCCGGAGACGCTCGATGAGTTCGTCGGCCAGCCTCACCTCATGGGGAAGGACAGTCTTCTCAGGCGTGCCGTCGAGGAAGACCGCCTCTTCTCCATCATATTCTGGGGACCTCCCGGCTCCGGCAAGACCACCCTCGCGCGGCTCATCGCCGGAGAGACACAATCCCACTTCGAAACCTTTTCCGCCGTACTCTCAGGGGTGAAGGAAATCAAGGCGGTGGTGGCGGAGGCGAAAACGCAGCGTGCCGGCCGGCGGAAAAAAACGATTCTCTTCGTTGACGAAATCCACCGCTTCAACAAAGCCCAGCAGGATGCCTTTCTTCCCCACGTGGAGAGCGGGCTCATCACCCTCATCGGCGCCACCACTGAAAACCCCTCCTTTGAAATCATCGCACCGCTTCTCTCCCGGACGCGCGTTATGGTCCTCAAGCCCTATTCGGGGGAGGAACTCCTCCTGATACTCAGGCGCTCCCTTGAAGACGGAACGCGGGGGCTCGGTTCGCTCAATCTCACCATTGACGACGACGCCCTCTCACACATCGTCTGGACCGCCGACGGCGATGCCCGGACGGCGCTCAACAGCCTGGAGGCGGTCGCAACGCTTATCCGCGAAGAAAACATGCAAGAGCGGACAATCACCCTCGCTGTCGTGGAAGAGGCCCTTCAGAGAAAGGCGCTCCAGTACGACAAGGCGGGGGAAGAACATTACAACCTGATTTCCGCCTTTCACAAGAGCCTTCGGGGGAGCGATCCGGACGCGGCGCTCTACTGGCTCGGTCGGATGCTGGAGGGGGGCGAGGACCCGCTCTATATCGCGCGCCGCATGATGCGCTTCGCCTCGGAAGACGTGGGAAACGCCGACCCCGCGGCGCTTTCCATTGCCGTCGCCGCCATGCAGGCATTTCATTTCATCGGGCTGCCCGAAGGGGAGCTGGCGCTCGCACAGGCCGCCGTCTATCTCGCCACGGCCCCGAAGAGCAACGCCCTCTATACGGGATTCGGCAGAGTGAAAGAGGCTATTAGAAAGACAGGAACCCTGCCGGTGCCGCTCCACATCAGAAACGCCCCGACGAAACTTATGAAGGACCTCGGCTATAGCAAAGGCTACCGCTACGCTCACGATTACCCCGGCGCCATTGTTCCCCAGGACAATCTTCCCGACCAGCTGCTCGGTCGGAATTTCTACTCTCCCACCGACCGGGGCTACGAGAAAACAATCAAGGAACGACTCGAAAAATGGTATCGGATGAGGAGGAAAGATCAGGAATGAAAACAAAAAACAGCAATACCCATCCGAAACAAATCCGGGACATCAAATGCGCGATTCAAGATTATGCGGCCGTGTTGGATTCCGTTAATGATGCCATTTTCATGTACGAAAGTAATGAACCCGGACCGCCGGGGAAATTTATATACGTGAATGATGCAGCCCTTGAGCTTACGGAATATTCAAGAGCCGAACTGATGGAGTTAACACCCGTGGATATCACGGCAGCTCTTAGTATCGATGATTTCAAATTACTTCGTAGTGAGTTCATCAAAACCGGCAGATTAATGAAAGAGGTGATGTTTGAAACAAAGACGGGACGGAAGATTCCCGCCGAAATCAATGTCCGCCGGACGAATATCGAAGGCAGAAACGTTGGCTTGACTGTCGCACGGAATATTACCGATCGTCTTGAAGCAAAAGCAAAGCTGCGCGAGACTGAAGACAAATACCGAACCCATTTTGAATATATCAATGATGTCATTCTTTCGATAGATGCCGATTTTCGTGTGACTTCCGTTTCGCCGAGCATAGAAAAACATCTGGGATACACGCCGGACGAATTTGTCGGTAAATATGTTCATGATTGCTTGCATGTATTCCAACCCGAGTCTCTCAATAGAGCCATTCATAACATTTCCCGGCTTCTGTCGGGCGAGAAACTGCCGGTAAATTCTTATGGATTTCTAACAAAGGACGGAAAAGAAGTATTCGCCGAAATACAGGGAACACCCCTTATTCGTGATGGTAAAGTCACTGGATTGGTCTCCGTTGTGCGAAATATCACCGAACGCAAAGAGGCAGAAAATGGGCTCAAGGAAAGCGAACTACGCTACCGGCACCTCATAAACCATGTGCCGGTCGGGATTGTCGAAGTTGATGTAGTAAACGACAGGTTTATCGATGTTAATGACGTTATATGCTCGTATGTGGAATATTCAAGAGATGAGTTGCTCAGCATGAAGGTCTCTTCCCTGTTTACCGAAGAAAGCGTGAAGGTCATGCATCAAAGGATCAGGGCTTTTAGCAGGGGTGAAAATTTACCTGCCGACGTGGAATACAAGCTTCGAACAAAAAGCGGCGCCATTATATGGGTTCTTTCTCATATGCGGCATGTTGTGAAGGAAGGAAAACTTACACGAACAACAGGCATTGTGTACGACATTAATCATAGGAAATTAATTGAAGAGAAGCTACGAATCATATCCCAGAAATTAGAAAACGATCTCGTCGAGAAGACAACGGAATTAAAAAGTCTCAATAACGAATCTATCGCTAAAAAAGGTGAACTTGACAGAATAAAGCATGAGTATGAATCGGTTCGGCAGCAGGTTATCGAAAACAAAAGTGCCCTCTCGATACTGGCGAAGAATATGGAGCACGTGCATCATGAAACAGAAAATCAGATTCTTTTGGAACTGAGAAAAATTCTCCTGCCCGTAATGCAGCGACTGAGAAGTGACAAGAGACTTGGTTTTTTTGCAAATGAGTTCGATTCCATCATCAATTATTTAGACGCTAAGACCTCAAAACATGCTGAAAGAACGCGGATTTTGTATTCACTTACTCCCGCAGAACTGCAGATCGCCACGCAGATCGGACATGAAATGAAGTCAGAAGAGATTGCATCATATCTTAATGTGTCTATCAATACTGTGAAAACTCACCGAAAAAACATAAGGAAAAAACTGGGATTACAAGATTCAAAAACAAATCTCGTTGCCTTCCTGAAATCACATTTGCCTTAGGTACAATGTCTTTCTGATTACAGGCAGAGATGAGAAATAGTACCATTTCGAGCATTGAATTATTGGTCTACATCAGATGTGCAACATTTCAGGACGCTATTAGTTATACTCAAGACATAACCCGTCAGCCTTTCAATAAATGACGATCATCTTTGCACGCTCACCCCGATACCAGTTTCTTCCCCAGTTCGAAGGCTTCTTTCATTTTCTTCCTCTGTGAGAGGATCTCGCCGGCGCCCATGGCACTCCCGTAGACATAGCCGACGATGGTCGCGCCGACATACCCGAAGGCGTCCTGGAAGGTTCTGAAGGCGTTTACGCAGCCCGAGTCGAAGGGGTCCTCGCCGCCGTAGGTCATGGCAATCGCGATGCGCCTGCCGGAAAAGGGATTCTTCGCGTAGGCGGGCAGTGCGAATAAACGGTCCATGAAGAGCTTTGTCTGCGCCGACATGGTGAACCAGTAAACGGGGCTTGCGATGACCCAGGCATCCGCATCGAGAAGCTTCCCGTAGATATCCTGCATGTCGTCCTGTATGGCACAACCCCTGCTCTTCTCCTTCTGACAGGCGTAGCATGAATTACAGGGCGCTATCTTTTTCCCATGGAGGTAGACCGATTCCCCTGCCGCCCCTGCCGTCTTTGCACCCCTTATAATTTCCCCTGCCAGGAGAGCGCTGTTGCCCTTCTTTCTCGGACTTCCCAGAAGCACCAGTACTTTCTCCGCCATGAATATCCTCCTTCTTAATGGTTAAAAAATGCCGGGCAAAAGCCTGAAATTAAAATCAAACTTCCCGGATACAACGTCACGGACTTCAGCCATGGGCCCGACGTCGGCTCCCCATGCCGAAACACGCCTCCAATCTCACTATCTTTAACTCGTGATATTGCATATGTCCTTCACGTTATTAATCTGCGTCATGAGGTCGTAGTTGCGCAGCACCTCGAGGCGGTTGGTTTCCGGCGTTCCCACGGCGCAGATGGCGCTGGAGAGGAAATACCCGCCGAACCGCGACGCCGTCAGTTCCTGTATGAAGTAGAGAAGCTTCAGGCGGTCTTCGGTGGAGACGTCCGCTTTCGCTTTGAAATACTTCTCGATGAGCGGTCTCGTTTCCTCGTTTCTGAAATCCGCCTCGACGGGCATCGTGGTCACGACACCGCCCGCAATCTCCATGAGCATTCCCAGAAACTCGACGAACCGGAGCCTCGTGTAGTGGAGTCCTGCGTTGCTGATGGAAATGTCGGGTATGGTCATACCGCTCGGGTGCATGACGGAATTGGCGACGGCGCCGAGCACACATCCCCACCCGATTTCCGAGGCGATGGCCATGTCATTTATCTTGTGTCGTATGTGGCTCGCGCGGGAGACGCCGTTGTAGTCGGAAATCAACGCGGCCGCGCCGGCAATCATGTCGGTCCGCGCGGAGATGCAGGTGGCCTTGACGGGTCTTCCAAAGGAGGAGAAGTAATGGATGAAGCGGTCGGTGAAGTCCCATTCCCCCGCCATGAAGACGTTTTCCCAGGGTACGAAGACGTGGTCGAAGACGGTGAGGCACTCGACCATGTTGTGCCTGATGCTTGCGGGATTGGTCATCGGCGAGGGATCGACCGGGCAGGGCGAGGGCCTTGTGATGAAGGTGATGCCCTTCGTATCGACAGGTATCGCGAATGACACGGCGTAGTCTTTGTCCTCCTCGGTGAGAAACCCGCAGGGGGCGCAGAATATATAGTGTGCCAGGGGCGCGCTGGAAGTGTGCATTTTTGCGCCGTTGACCACGATGCCCTTCGCATTTCTTTCGACAATATGAAGATACAGGTCGGGGTCCGCCTGCCTGGACGGTTTCAGCGAGCGGTCGCCCTTCGGGTCCATGACGCCGAGGCAGAACCGCAGGTCCTCCCTCTGGATTTTTTTGAAGAATTCAATGAGCCGCTCCTGGTAGTTCGTGCCTTTCGCCTTGTCGATGTCGTAGGTGGTCGCCCAGAAGACGCATGGCCCGATGCCCATGCAGAAGGAACAGAAGTTTTTCGCGTTATTCTTTTTCATCACCCTGAGGAGCTTGAAAAAATCTTCCTTCTCCTGCCGGATGTGGGTCCAGAAACTCACCTCTTCATTGATGAGGGGCGACCAGTACACGAAGTCGCCGCGCTTTTCCGGTTGATGCATCCAGTCGTAAAACTTGCAGGCTTCCTGTAATGATGCCTGGAAATATTTACTGGTCGTCACATCCTCGACCTTTTCACCGGCAATGTAGACCTTCGGCTTGAGCTTCTTCAGGCTCTCAAGATACTCCTCACTCGTTTTGATACCCATGGTTTTACAACTCCCTGTGATGCGGTCTTCGCACGACCGGCTTTTCTCCCGTGTTCTTCATCCCCCCGATACGTCGAACCGGCGCCATACCGCCATGCCAGGCGCCGTGGACGACTATGAGCGGGTTTTTCCCGCCTCCCTTTTTCCCATGAGGCTTTCAGCCGCCCCCTGCCCTCAGGAGAATCGCGAGAAAGGCGACAAGAAACAGAACCGCCGCGAGCACCGTCTGGATGCGGAAGTGCCGTATCCACCGTGCGCGGTCATCCAGGCACCGTTCGTTCATGCCGGTAATCTTAAAGAGGGTGGGATGATTCTCCCTCGTCTTTCTGTGGGACTCGTAGACGGCTCCCGCGGAAAACCAGAAAAATACCGTTGCCGCCGCGATTATAAGGAGAATGATCGTCATACCCGCCTCAATTCCTCGAGTGCCCGCTCCGTGACGGCATCGACGATTGCCTGGAGCCAGGCAACTCCCGCCGCCGCCGCGTCATCATCGAGAGCCTGGATGACGGCGATATATCGCGTGCCTTCGCGGGCCCGGCGCTCTTCAGTCGCCCTGAGAAAGAAGTCCCTCTTCTCCACGGCGGCCTCTTCCTCGTCCCCGTGCGTGAAGAATGATTTCATCCGCGGCCAGGCGCGGTAAAACTGTCTCGTGTGCGCAAGGAGCTTTTCCTTTGCATCTCCGGAGAGAATTTCCTCGCCCGCGGCGATGGATGCTTCCATGCGCTCCGCAAGGTCTTCGAACCGCCTCACCCGTTCCACGAGTGCCATCTGGAGTTTCTCCATCGCCCCCTCATATATATCGGGTCCATGCTCCTCGGGCTGGAAGAAGGGCCTGCGGACGTGGCAATACCACTGCCGCAGCGCCAGGAGATTGGCGATATAGAGTATGTTATTGAAGACGCGCCGCTGGATGTCCGCATAGAAGCCGGGATGAAAATCGTCCCGGGATTCCTTGACACCTTCTCTCACGAGCGTGCCCCCCGGGCAGTCCCTGCGGACAACGGAACCCGCGGCGATGACCGTTCCATAACCGATACGCGCGGGGCCGACGAGCCCGCCCTGTCCTCCCAGGAAAATGGGCGGCATCCGAAGCATCACACCGCGGGGCACGTCACCGATGAGGGATGCCGTCGCCTTGTCCTGGTTGGGTGTATAGTTGAAATGGATGTAGGAACTCCCCACCTCGCTGTGGTTCTTGCGGCTTGTACCCCCCGCCATGAGACAGTCGCAGAAATTGATGAGGCTCCCCAGCGTGACGAAGGGGAAGAGGATGGTCTGTTTGAGCCCCACCGTATGGCTGCAGCTCGATTCTTCTTCGAGAATACATGCCTCCCTCACATGCGCGCCCAATGCCGCCGACGCCTTCTCGAGAAAGACCGATTCCTTGAAGAACCCGCCCTTCAGTTCCACCGAACGTCCGAGCTGGCAGTTCTCGATGGTGACAGGCGCCTCATAGCCCAGCGTGACATTGGGTGAGATAACCGTCTTCGCACCATAAATCCTGGTGCCTCCATGGAATGTCACGCCCTCCCCCGATATCTTCGCGGGATCGACCCCGGGGCCGATCTCCACGGTCCAGGGACTGGGGATGGAAACCCCTTTCTGCATGAGCTGCACCACCGCATCGGTAAGTTTCACTTCCGTCATCTTCCATCACTCCTTCCGTTCTTTCACATCACTGTTTTCTCCCGGCCCTGCTGCCGCGCTCTTCACTCCGCTTTCGCGCTCCATCTTCTTCGCGTAGATGAGTACCGCTGTCACCGCCGCCGGTGTCATGCCCGGTATCCGCTCCGCCTGGCCGATGGATGCAGGCGAGACGGCGGTGAGCTTTTTCTGGAGCTCTCTCGAAAGGCCGGGGATGGCGGTGAAATCCATGTCACGGGGAAGTTTTTTCTCTTCGAGGCTTTTATATTTCTCCACCGATTCCCGCTGCCGGCTGATGTACCCCTCGTACTTCGCCTCGATTTCAATTTCCCTCTTCACCGTGCCGTCGGGTATCGCCTCCCACCCCTCGAAGACATTCAGGTCGTCGTAGGCGATGCCAGGCCGCTTGAGAAGCTGATAGAGTGTCGTGGGGTTTTTTATTGCCGTTGTTCCGATTCCTGCAAGCGTCTCATTCACCTTTGCCACGGGATACAGTGTCCGTGACGAAAGGTTCCTGATTCCCGATTCGATATGTTTCATTTTTTCCCGGAGCGCGAGATAGTCATCGCGGGGAATGAGGCCGAGCTCGCAGCCTTTCCCCATGAGGCGCATGGCGGCGTTGTCTTCGCGGAGCATGAGCCGGTATTCCGCGCGCGAGGTGAACATGCGGTAGGGCTCGTCGACGCCGCGGGTGATGAGGTCGTCCACGAGGACGCCCATGTAGGCATCGGCGCGGTCGAGCACAAATGGTTTCCGTCCCTGCGCGGCGCTGGCGGCATTGATGCCTGCCCAGAGCCCCTGCGCGGCGGCCTCCTCGTACCCCGAGGTTCCGTTGATCTGTCCCGCAAGATAGAGCCCCTTCACGAGTTTCGTCTCGAGCGTTTTGAGAAGCTGGGTCGGCTGGATATAATCATACTCGATGGCGTAGGCGCTCCGCATGATCTGTGCCCCTTCGAGGCCCGGCACGGAATGCACCAGTTGTTCCTGGAGCTCAAGGGGCAGGCAGTTGCCGAGCCCCTTGGCATACATTTCTTCCGTGGTCAATCCCTCGAACTCGAGGACCACGGGGTGGCTTAACCGGCCGGAAAACCGCATGACCTTGTCCTCGAGGGACGGGCAATAGAGGGCGCTCACGCCCGTAATCACCCCCGAGTAGAGAGGGGAGTGCATGATGTTCTCCCTCACAATGCGGTGCGTCTCCGCGGTGGTGGCGGTAAAATATGAAGGGAGCCTCTCCGGGCGGAGTTCCTTCGTGGTATAGGAAAAGGGTTTCGGCGCGGCATCGCTGTCCTGCCGTTCCATGACGGAAAAATCGATTGACGAGGCCTTCAGCCTGGGCGGCGTACCCGTTTTCATGCGCCCTGTTTCGAACCCCAGTTTTTTCAGGCACGCCGCAAGACCGATGGAGGCGATTTCCCCCGCCCTTCCGGCGGGCTGTCTCGATGTGCCTACGTGCACGAGGCCGTCAAGAAAGGTCCCCGCCGTGATGACGACGGTTTTCCCCCCATAGAAAAAACCTGTATTGTCAACGACGCCGGTTACCACCGTGTCTTCCACGACAATCTCATCGATAAGGGCCTGGCGTACATAGAGGTTGCGCTCCATCTCGACCACCTCTTTCATTGCCAGCCGGTAGAGCTGCTTGTCGCACTGGACGCGGGACGACTGCACCGCGGGGCCCTTGGAACTATTGAGCAGGCGGAAATGGCAGGCCGTCCGGTCGGCGATCTTCGCCATCTCTCCCCCGAGGGCGTCGATTTCCTTCACGAGCTGTCCCTTGGCCAGTCCCCCGATGGCCGGGTTACAGGCCATGAGCGCGATGGAATCGAGATTGATGGTTAAGAGAAGCGTCCGGCACCCCATGCGCGCCGCGGCGAGCGCCGCTTCACACCCGGCGTGTCCGGCACCAACGACAATGACCTCGAAAAAAAGTGGGAAAGGCATACATCTCGCGTGATTGTATTATTTCTTGAACTGGCGGGTTTTATTTACTACCATGATTCCGGAAAAGACAATAAAAAAATAAGGATAGCCATGCCGGATCCCCCATCCGGGAAGAACCGGAAACGATACCGCGATTTCAAAAGCTACCTGCGGGAAAAATTCGGGTGCAGCGTCTACAAGCTCCAGATAGATGCCGGATTCACCTGCCCGAACAGGGACGGCACCCTGGCAACGGGCGGGTGCATCTACTGTGACGGCAGGGGCTCGGCGCTGAGGCAGCGGGGGCCGCTTCCCGCGGTCGCCGCGCAGCTTGCGAAATCGAAGGAACTCTACCGGAAGCTCAGAGGCGCGAAAAAATACATCGCCTACTTTCAGACCTTCACCAATACCTACGGTCCTTTCGAAAAACTGAAAGCGCTCTATGAAGAAGCCCTCGCACAGAAGGACGTTATCGGCCTCGCCGTGGGAACGCGGCCCGACTGCATCTCCGACGAGGTCATCACGCTCCTCGACGGCTACGGCCGGGACTCCCACGTCTGGGTCGAATACGGTCTCCAGTCCGCCCATGACAAAACCCTTCACTACATCAACCGGGGGCACGATTACCGCGCCTTTACCGAGGCCGTCGAAAGAACGGCGGGGAAAAACATTCTCATCTGCACTCATATCATCGCGGGACTGCCCGGAGAGACGCGGGACGACATCCTGGAGACCGCCCGCCGCCTTGCTGCGCTTCCCATCCAGGGCATCAAGATTCATCTCGCCCTCGCCCTCGAGGGAACCGTTATGGGCAGACTCTTCCGTGAGGGGAACATCAGCCTGATGACGAAGGAAGAATACGTGAACACCGTCTGCGATATCCTGGAGGTTCTGCCGCCTGATATGGTGATTCAGCGTCTCACCGCCGACGGGTACCGGGATATCTACCTTGCCCCCGACTGGGGCCGCAATAAAATGCAGGTCCTCAACGCCATCGAATGTGAACTGGAGCGCAGAGACACCTTCCAGGGGGCGAAATTCAGGCCGTAAAAATAGAATCGAAGGATTGTAATTTAATTGCCGTCACTCCGAAAGCCGGAGTCAAAGGTTGAATGCCGGCCACTCCTGTTTGTCATTTCATCCCCCTATGATTAACTTACCTCCCGAACAGGAGGTAAGAATCATGAAACCGTCACTTCTCACGATAATGCTATGGGCCTTCACGATCGGCCTTGGAGCACTTCTGATTTTCCTTTATCCGGCCTACATAACGAACTCGAAAGGCCTCATCGGCACGCCTGCAGATGCAAGTGAAGAAAAGACGCAGGCTTACGACAAAGCCACCTTTGCAGGGGGATGCTTCTGGTGCATGGAACCGGCCTTTGAAAAGCTGGACGGCGTCAGCGATGTCGTCGTCGGCTATACCGGAGGATCCACGAAAAATCCTACCTACGAAGAAGTATCCAGCGGTAAATCGGGGCACCTGGAAGCAATTCAGGTCACCTATGACCCACAGAAAATTTCATACGGACAGATTCTCGACGCCTTCTGGCGTCAGGTTGATCCCACCGATCCCGGCGGGCAGTTCGTTGACCGGGGAGGCCAGTACCTGACGGCAATTTTTTATCATAACGCGGAGCAGAAAAAGATGGCTGAAGAATCAAAGGCAGTCCTCGAAAAAGAATGCAGGTATTCAAAGCCCATTGTGACGAAAATACTTCCGGCAGCGGAATTCTATCTTGCGGAATACTACCATCAGGATTACCCCGCTAAAAACCCCGTGCGGTATAAATTCTATCGGTATAACTCAGGCCGCGACAAGTATCTTGAAAAGATATGGGGTGCAGCGCCTGCCGGCGGAACCTGCGCCATCGGCCCGCGGAAGGACACGAAGATGTCAAAGGAAGATTTGAAACGCATACTGAATCCGCTGCAGTACCGTGTCACCCGGGAAAACGGCACTGAACCGGCTTTCAACAATGAATACTGGGACAACAAGAAAGAGGGCATTTACGTAGACGTTGTCTCCGGCGAGCCGCTCTTCAGCTCCCGCGACAAGTATGATTCCGGCACAGGATGGCCCAGCTTCACAAAGCCGCTTGTACCCGGCAACATTCAGGAAAAAGAAGACCGGAGCCTTTTCACGACGAGGACCGAGGTCCGGAGCACAGGCGGCGACTCCCATCTCGGCCATGTATTTGACGACGGCCCGGGACCCACGGGTCTCCGCTACTGTATGAACTCCGCCGCGCTTCGATTCATCCCCAAAGAAGACCTGGAAAAGGAAGGGTACGGGGAGTATCTGAAGCTGTTTGAAAAGTGATCCGATTCCCAGATTGTCATTGAAGCGAACCGCCAAATCGGTTAGAAAAAATCATCTCCGGATACCCTCCCACGAAAGGAGTGCCACCCATGTCCATGAAACGCTTCGTTGACCTCAGCATTTCAATTGAGGGAGGCCTCCCCAGTGACCCTCCCATAATGATTCCTAAAATCGACTACATCGACCACGCGGTCGGCGCACTATCGATGCAGGAATTTTTTCCGGGCGTGAAAAAGGAGCAGCTTCCCGGCGGCATGGGATGGTCCATTGAATTCCTCAGTCTGACAACCCACAGCGGTACGCACCTCGATGCCCCCTACCATTACCACCCGACCATGGATAGGGGAATACGGGCGCTCACCATCGATGAGATACCCCTGGAGTGGTGTTACGGCGATGGTGTGCTCCTCGACTTTCGTCACAAGGGCGACGGAGAGCGTATCACCGCGAAGGACGTGGAGGCCGAACTCAAGCGCATCGGTCACACATTGAAGCCCTTTGACATCGTCCTCGTCCAGACGGGCGCGGAGCATGCCTGGGGCACTACCGAGTATCTTGTGAAAGGCGCCGGCATGGACCGTGAGAGCACTCTCTACCTTACCGAGAGAGGCATCCGCGTGGTGGGCATCGACGCCTGGAGCTGGGACCGGCCGCTTCCCTATCTGGCTAGGGAATTCATGGAAATAGGGGACCCCAAAGTCATCTGGGAGGCGCATTTTGCCGGGATCGAGGTCGGTTACTGCCATATGGAAAAAATGGCCAATCTGTCGGCCATCGGCAGGCCTCACGGGTTTACGGTCTGCTGTTTTCCGGTGAAGATCAAACGGGCCTCGGCCGGCTGGACCAGGCCGGTCGCCATCATTGAAGCATGACGACTGCGTAAAAAGTCCGGATGCCGCGTTGCGCTGCATCCGACCTCACTGCGGCGTACGACCAAGCCATGCCCTACAATACCGACCTGGAAGAGCACATCGCGGAAGCCGTCGCCGGATGGCGCGGGATGGAGAAGAAAAAGATGTTCGGCGGCCTGTGTTATCTTGTGAACGGCAACATGTGTTTTGGTGTGTGGAAAGACTTTCTTATCGTGCGGATGGCGGCGGAGACAGCCCGGGAGAAACTGAAGGGCAAGGGCGTCAGGCAGTTCGACATCACGGGAAAGCCCATGAAGGGATGGGTGATGGTGGATAAGAGCGCCTGGGGAAAGAACAAGGAACTGATAAACTGGCTCGATATCGGGAAATCCCATTTGACCACATCCTGCCGGATGTTGTATTAAATGGCCGGAAGGCACATATTTTATTATTGAGAGGTGGATCATGACTGCTGGTTCCGGATATTTCTCCGTTGTCGCGCTTTCAGCCCTGGGGACCGGCGCGGCCGCGCCGGATTTCGATGCCGTCGCCTTTGACGGCCGGAAGATCAGCCTGTCGATATTGAGAAAAGAGGGGCCCGTCGTTCTGGTCTTCCTTCGGGGCTTCAGCTGACCATTCGCGCGAAAACATCTGGGTCAGATGAAAAGGGATTTCGATGAATTCAGGGCGAGGAAAGCCGCTATCGTCGTCGTGGTGCCTCACAGCGCGAAGAAGACGGAGGAGTACTGGGCGAGCGAAGGACTGCCCTATATCGGCGTTCCCGACGAGGACGGAAAACTCGCCAATCTCTATGGCCAGGAGTGGAAGCTTCTCAAGCTCGGCAGGATGCCCGCCCTGTTCGTCATCAACCGCGATGGTTCACTGGCCTTCGCCCAGTACGGGCAGAGCATGTCCGACATTCCCCGGAACAGATCAATTTTGAAGATACTGGAAGGTCTGAAGTAGAGGTTCCCTGACGGAGGAACCGTATCCATGAATACATATTATAGCCGCAGGTCATCCGATGAAGATGGTTCATTTAAACCAAGCAACCGTATCCTGTACCCAAAACATACATACCGGGAGAATGGAAAGAAATGGTCCTCTTTGGTAAATCAAAAGGTAAAAGAATCCATACAAGAACCATAGAACTGAACACATACGAATATGACGATCAAAGATTGGTCATAGAAGGTTCTCTGACGGAAAAGCGCCTTTACGAATATCATCTTGCAACCGGTGAAAAGAAACCGGCGGGTATCATTCATCACATGATCATTCGCTGGCTTGTCAATATGTCTACTTTTATCATTGAAGATATTGAGGTAGAAATGCCTGCCATTCCCCATAAGGAATGTTTGGAAACTATTACCAGTCTCGCTCCCATCAAGGGAATGAGGATTGCCGGTGGATTCACGTTAAAGGCAAAGGAACTTGTCGGCGGCGTGAGGGGATGCTCCCATCTGATGGCATTATTAATATCGATGGCCCCGGCAGCTGTCCAGGGCTATGCGACATATCATTCACAGAAGCCGGCCGGGTTTGGACCTCTCATGACAGAAGTGCTTCAATTTCTCGTCAATAGCTGCAGGCCCTGGCGTGAGGGCGGTCCTTTAATAAAGAAATATATGAAATAGTCCCCAACGAGACTTTCTATAGTTTATCTGTCGGAACGCACATTTTGTTCCGGCGCGTACCACCCGACTGCAACTTTGTGGACAGGCAGCCTTCCTTATGTGACTAATTATCTTTGTTATGTGAAACCGGACTCGTTGATTGTGCCTCTAAATCCTTTTGCCTTCCAATTCTGTACGCGTCAACAACCGCAAAAATCCAGCAGATAATTATCAATAACACGACAAAACTGAACATGCTGCTGTGAGAAGTGGTGGATGCCTGGGTGGTTGCGTCTAAAATCGTATTCATATTGATTGCCCCACCCGCCAGCATAATTTTTTCGAGGATCGCAGAGGCTTGTTGTACTGCTCTGACTGCAATTACCAACACACAGCCAAAGACCGTAAGCATTAACGCAATACCCCGCATATAATGTTTCAGAGCAACCTGCCCCAGGCCAGGAAATACTGCCCCCGATAAAAGCGCTCCTTTTAATGAGTTATTCATTATGGCCTTCTTTAATACGCCTGTGCATTTATCGGAAACACACAACTACCGGTCAGGCCGCGTAGTGCATGACTGTAAAGATATGGTTGATACATGTCCATAGTAACGCTTGAAAAGCAAATTCGCGCGATATTCGTTTCCAATAAATTTGTCATGTAAATCAGCTCATTTTAAATGCAAGCCAGATACCGAGCAATGCGCCTATCGTGCTGCCACAGAAGGAAGTCAACAAAGATACGCTTGGTACAAACAAAGAAGCACCATAGCCACCTGCAATTGACCCAAGAATCATTCCAAACATAATGATTGATTTGCGCGACAACTTTATTCAACTTTCGATACTATAAATCCGACATTGTCTATATGAATCAGCATAACACCTCAAACTTTTTCTCATAACATTGGCAACGACAGCGTCCGTCTCAAAAGGAAGAAACCGGAAATCACCAATCCCGCATGATGTACAAATGCCAGACATACACCATCAAGGTACCGTCACGGCACCCGTATCAGAGCCAAAGTAACTGCAATTAGCCCGCGCCGAGAGTTCGGTCCCCGTTATGGCATCGACGGTATACGTATAGGTGAAGGTATCCGCCGTCGGCTGGCTGTCATAGGTCGCAGTCTGAATGACTGTGCCATTGGACATAACGGTGACTGTTTGCACGTAGTGGCTTTTAAGGAAGGAGTACAAGAGGACGTTATGCGTTATGGTAACGCTGAGTGTTTTTGTGGCCTTATCATAGGCAAGAGTAACTTTAGACGGTGGGTGTGCCGCAGCAGTATAAGGGCTTATTACCATAACCATCGACATAAAAAACACTGCCACAATAACCATAAATAGAAAACGCCGGGTCAATTGTTTTGTTTCATCTTTCATAAGATTATCTCCGTTCATAAAGAAAATTAAACTAATGTGAGCTGCCATTATCACCAGTTCATTATGTTTGTATAACATTCAAAGCTTGAATACTACCATTTTTCTTCATTCTATTTTATGCATCTAATTGAGGAACAAACGTACTGTCTGGCCTGAAATGTGCGTAATCGATAGCACAGCGAAGAATGGTATGATTTAAAAATTTAAAGTGGTGATCTTCAATTTGTATCATAGTTGTGAGTTGAAGATTGGCAGGTGGACGAAGCCTTCCTGTACTAAATAAATTATACAAAAGAAAAATCTTAACACTTCAATCGGCAATCAACAACAAAGGCAGTGCAGTTATTCTCTTGCTTCATGCGGTTGCTGTGTCGAGTCGTATCGTTTTTTAATGTGCTTTAGTTGTCGTAATAAAGCACCCTCCTCCTTCCTTCGCGGAGAAGTGTGAACCACCGCCGGTAAACTCACCGGGAGGCATGGGCGGTGTATCGCTTACCTCGGCAATGGCAAGGGACGGTGTCAGCCCCCAGGCCTTTGCCAGTTTCGTCGCCTCTTTCATCATCCGTTTTACATAGACTTTGGTGATATTTGCTGATGCAAGGTGGGCATCCGCGGGGAACCGGAGCCATACATTTGACTTCCTCGCCTTCAGCCAGTAGCCGGCATTCTTCTCTAACTCTGCCGTGTCGGAATAATAGGTCCCTGACTCCCACCGCCAGAGCCGCTTGTCAATCATGGTGTTCTCATAGGAAAGATCACCGATATGGGTGGGACCCTGTATGATGGTCCCTCCTGCATCATACTCCAGTACCTGTACATCCTCCCACTTGTAGTCGGCACTGTTCGGGGATGCAATCATGTTCCAGCCGTTGGCGGCGGCAGGATTGTAGAGCAACGGTATGTCAATATCCACATCAAGACTCACGGCAATACCCTCAATCGCAGGCGTGATACCACCCCTCACCAGGAACCAGTAGGAGCTGCCGGGATTGATGAAAAGATCGGGATTCCCGTATTCCCGGTACCCTCCCGTTCCTCCCAGGGTGGGATCGTAGCCCGCAATCCGCAGCTCAGTGGTATCAGGGGTTATCCCGAAGACGCTGGTGGCCGCCGGGTCGTCGGGCCATACGGTAAAGGACACCATCAGGTAATCCTCAAAGTTAAACCCCGTGGGAACGGACACACTGGTATCCACAATGGGAGGACCGACGGAAAAGGTCCATTCTTCCGACCATGTAAAGAGACCGCTCCCTGCATCTTTATACCCCACCTTCCAGGCATACTGGAGGCCGGGGAGAAGACCCGTTGCACTGTACTGTGTCAGATCTGTGGAGGAGGTAAACTTATAGTCATAGGTGGGTCGGTCGGTTCTCCGGATGCACCATTGTGATTCCACGTGGGCATCATCCTCCGGATCATCATAGGCACCTGCGGTAAGGGTGATGGCATCTCCGATCACGAAGATGGCCCCGTCCTCGGGACCGGTCAGCAGTGGGGGCTCGGGGGGATTATTGTGAATCACGGTTATCGTACAGGTATCCTCACCAAGGAGGCCTCCATCATCCGTCACGGTGAGGATAAAAGTCAGGATGTTGGCGCCTTCCTCATAGAGAGGAGTGGTAAATACCGGGGTTACCGAAGCAGGATCGGAAAGGAATACGGAAGGTCCTCCCGTCTGTTCCCAGTGATAGGAGACAATCGTACCATCGTCGTCATGGGAAGCCGAACCGTCAATGGTGACTTCCACTTCCTGGTCCACGGTCTGATCGGGGCCGGCATTGGCTATGGGGGGCAAATTCACATAGCTTACATTCACAATACAAGTATCCGTATCTTGGAGCTCCCCATCATCGGTCACTGTCAACTCAAAGGTGAGTGCCTCTCCCTCCACTCCCACCGTCGGTGAGGTAAAAGTAGGACTCATGGCTGAGGAGTCGGAAAGGGTGACCGCAGGACCGCCCGTCTGGGTCCACTGCCAGGAGGCGATGGTGCCGTCGGGATCCGTTGAACCGCTGCCGTTTAAAGTAACTACTACTTCCTCGTCCACGGTCTGGTTGGGGCCGGCGTCGGCCACGGGGGGTACATTTACTTTGCTGACGTTCACCACACAGGTATCCGTGTTCTGAAGTTCCCCATTATCAGTCACGGTGAGCTGGAAGGTGAGTGAGGCGCCGCCGGCGCCTACCGAAGGTGAAGTGAAGGTGGGATTCATGGCGGTGGGGTCGGAAAGGGTAACCGCGGGGCCTGCCATCTTTGTCCACAGATACGAGGCAATGGTACCGTCGGAATCGGTTGAACCGCTACCGTCCAGGGTCACAAGCACTTCTTCATCCACTAACTGGTCGGGACCGGCGTCGGCCACGGGGGGTATGTTAGGGGCAGTGAAGACAACGTCATCAAAGGCGCCCTGGGATACAAAGCAATTGTAATTGGCCGCCATGCCAATACCACCACCACCACTCGGTATATCGTTGTCCTCCACTTCTACCATCCATTCAGCAGGTTCAGGGTCTCCCACGTTCCATACTTTGCCGCTTAATTGATTTCCTAACGCAGAAAACTTCATGTAAAAGGGCGATGACATGTTGAGGCCTGAAATATTCGGTACTGCCGCCAGCAATGTATATACTCCACCCACGCGCTTCCGTATGCCAATGGTAATTCCCAAACCCGGTCCATTGTCAACAACACCAAATGTATAGAAGTTCAGCGCCGATCGGCTGATACGTAAACTCATGGTGGGATGAAAGCAATCGCCTGGCAGGATTTTCTGCACCTTCGCCTGAATCGTACAATCGTCGGCGCTGACATTCGCCGCCGCACCTATCCATTTAGTATAATCACTCCCTTCAGTGTGAAGCTCATACCGATTGCTGGTAGGGGTGGCGGTGCTGTTGGTACCTGTGTTGACTACTATCCAGCTTTGTTGGGGACCACCATTGAAATTATCACTCCAGCTCGCACCATTCACACCGATCTGGTCCACGATGAATGTCTCGCCGGCAATCGTCAAGGTCCCCATCCGGCCGCTTGATGAAGTCGTGGCGTCGACAGAATAGCTTACCGTACCATCTCCCACGCCACTGCTGTCGGAGGTGATGGTGATCCACTCATCATTGCTCACGGCGGTCCAGGCGAAACCTGCCCCGACGCTTACGCTTATACTGGATTCGCCACCCGACGAGTCAAATAGCCCTGACATTGGAAGTATGTTCACATTGCTCACATTCACCACACAGGTGTCCGTGTCCTGCAATCCCTCATTATCTTCCACCGTGAGCTCAAAGGTGAGTGTGTCGCCTGCTGCATCCACTGCAGGTGCTGTAAAGGTGGGGCTTACCGCT
>JAPLJO010000115.1 GCA_026388515.1 Deltaproteobacteria bacterium
TCTTCGGAGCTTGAGCGGATATTTCAAAAGATATCGGACCACCTCAGCGAAACACTGCCTCCCCCCTATACGTTTGAGATTACCGGAGAGCCGAAAATAGTCATCAAAAGCGCGGCGTATATCACCGGCGGACAGATTCAGAGCCTCCTTCAGTCCATGGTGGTGATATCCGTAGTGGTGCTTATAGTGGTGCGAAATATGAGGGCAGGGCTTCTCGCGCTGATTCCACTCCTGCTCGCCGTCACCCTCAATTTCGGCATCATGGGCTGGTTTGACATTCCCCTCGATGTGGCCACCTCGGTCATTGCCGCCATCACTATCGGCATCGGCGATGATGTCACTATCCATTTTATCAATACATGGCGCCACCGCATGAAAGCGGGCAGCTCCATCGATGACAGCATCAGGGAGGCCCTGGCCGAATCAGGGAGGGCGAATATTTTTGTTGCCCTTGCCCTCATGGCCGGCTTCGGGGTGTGCTTTGTCTCCACGTTCAAGCCGGTGGTGCTTTTTGGATTTCTCATGGCGGTGGTCCTCACGGCGAATAACATAGGTGCGCTTCTCATCCTCCCTTCGGCGATAAAAGTGCTCGGACTGGATCTGAATGTCGTGAAAGAAAAAGAATCGTTTCTGGAACGTTTGCGATTTTCTTCGGAGCACGGGGGAAAAGGGATCATCAGGAATTTTGTCAGCGTGATATGGAACGGGAAATTTTTTACGAACCGCAAGGACAAATAGAACCGGAATTGAAGGTAACAGGTCATGGTGAATTCTTTTGACTATTCCATACTATCCTTTCTAAACATCTTTGTTCGCCGTTCCCCCCTGTGTGACGGCTTGACGGTCATGATTGCCCACGGCTACCTGTTAAAGGGCGGCATTATCATGATGTTTTTTTGGTGGGCATGGTTCATGGAAAGAAGAGATGAATACCTGCCGGAGATACGGGCGAAATTGATTGCCGCGGCAATAGGGAGCATGTGCTCGCTTGCACTCGCACGGGTGCTGGCCCTTATGCTTCCCTTCAGGCTGAGACCGCTCCAGGATATTGAGCTTGCCTCGTTTGACTGGCCCTTCTATGTCAGCACGAAGAGTCTCGAGAACTGGAGCGCCTTTCCCAGCGATCATGCGGCTCTTTTCTTTGCGCTGGCCTTCGGCCTTTTCTTTGTGTCGCCTGTGATGGGGGCGATCGCCTCCGTGTATGTATTCATCGTCATCCTGCTGCCGAGGATATACATCGGTTATCACTATCCGACGGATATTGTGGCAGGTCTTTTGATTGCGGTGACGCTCATCTCGCTCCTGCAGGTCCCGCGGGTGAGAGACATTCTCTCTCGTCCCTTCCTTAAATGGCTGGACCGGCATCCGGCATCGTTTTATGCCTGCGCCTTTCTTTTCAGCTTTCTCGTCTGCACATTGTTTGATGATATCCGCGGGATGGGAAGTTTCATCTGGAAGGGGCTTCACTGATTTTTCAACGCACCGCTTCTCCGGGGTCCGGTCGCGGTGCAAACCAGGTATTTTTAATGCGGAAGTAGCTTCGCATGCAAAATGCCAGCGGCCTGCGGAACGGGTATATCTTTCTGGGGAAGAAGGTAAGCTTGTTCAGCATCTCGAAGCCTTCGATCATATTCCCGGCGTCCCACTCCACGGTACTGCCTGACTGTTTGAAACTCCACGTATTGTATCTCTTCGCGAGTTGCGCATCACGGAAGACAGCTTCAAAATGAAGCGGTCCGGGAAGCACGAGCGGCTTCATCCGTGATGCATTACGCACGGATTCCGCCGCGGCCTGCCGCAATCTCTCTCTGCCTTCCGCAAGGTAGTGGTGGCTTTTTTCTCCTGAGGTGTATGCCTCTTTTCTTTTGTCGACAATGACGGATTCCGCCCATGGCAGGGCCTGCAGTGCCTGTTGTACCGCAATATCTTCTCCCGAGACAAAGCCTATGGGAATGCCGAATTCACCCAGATAGGCACCGTATATATCCATCTCGCAGACAGGTTTATTATTCAGCCGGACTTCGGAAAAAACCCCGTAGTGGGTATGAGGAAAAAAGGCGCCTTCCGTTCCGGAAGCGGCGTGGATTGCAACGTACAGGATGAGATCCAGATCGTGGATATCCCCGTAAAAGGATGGTGTTATGAAATGGCCGCCTCTGTAGCGGGCCCGGGGATCCAGTCTGTCAATCAGGCAGTTGAATCCAATCTCATGGGTATCTTTGACCGTTATTGTATCGGCACCGCCGTCATAAGCGCCCTGTATGACACTGTTGACATCTTCGGTTAAACACGCTCGTCCGTATTGCCACTCCCGGGTTCCCATTCGGCACTGGCGCATGCGCCAGATTCCGAAACTCCCCTCGATGTCGGCAAAAATCCCTACATGCATCGATGATTCTCATCCTTGGGTACGGCGGTGATATTTCCGCGTGTATCTTACACAGAAAGCTGATTGTCTGCTATCGCAGAGAAGTGGGAACGGAT
>JAPLJO010000018.1 GCA_026388515.1 Deltaproteobacteria bacterium
ATCGATGCCCTCTGTTACGTACCCACGCTCGAAGTGCTTCTCGACCTCGTCGTCTCGCTCCCTCCCCAGATGGCCCGCTATCTGAAGGATGTCTTCGGCCCGCGGGTGTCGCCCCTCCTGGGGCTTACGGCGGAAGAACTCTACCGGATGAAAACCGAAACGAGCACGGATGAACTTCGCCGCGCCCTCTCACCGCGCATGGAAATAATGGCGAAGCCCATTGATGCGTTCGTGCGGGAACTCGACGATATGGGCGTTGAAAAGGCGGTTATATTCAATCTCGATGAGAAGTCGGCGAGCGGCATCCCCGGTCTTCCCAACGACTACTATGCCGATATCGTCCGAAGCCATCCCGGAAAATTCATGGGAATCGCCGGCATCGACCCCGCGGACACGATGGCCGCGGTGAGAGAAATACGAAGGAGCTATGCACTGGGACTCCGCGGCATCGCCGTCCGCCCCTTCATGTTCCGCATGCCGCCGAATCATCCGAAGATGTATCCCCTCTATGCAACCTGCGTGGAGCTCGATATTCCCATCTGGTTTCACCTTTCCATCAACTACTCAACGAATTCCATGGAAGTGGAACGTCCCATTTACATTGACCTTGTGGCACAGGATTTCCCGGACCTTAAAATCATCGCCGGCCACGGCGGGTGGCCCTGGGTGGAGGAGATGATCGCCGTGGCATGGCGGAACCCGAACGTCTACATCGACATCGCGTCGTATCATCCGAAATACCTCAACATGCCGGGGACGGGCTGGGAGATGCTGCTCCGCTTCGGAAACTCCATTCTCCAGGACCGCATTATCTTCGGCTCCACGTGGCTCTTCATGGGGATGTCGATACGGGAGCTTGCCGACGGTATCATGGCGCTCCCTCTCAAGGATGAAGTAAAGAAAAAGTGGCTCTACGAGAATGCTGCCCGGCTTTTTGGTATCACCAGGTAACAGGCAATGGCCATCATTGAATGGAAGAAAGAAGGGACCTCGGCGCTTCTCGTCATGAATAACGGCGAGAACCGCCACAACCTCGCCTTCGCCGGGGCCATGCTGGATACTTTCGCTTCCATTATGGCCGACCCGTCGGTGGACAACGTGGTGATCGTTTCGAGCGACCCCCGCTGCTGGTCGCTGGGCGTTGACGTTGACTGGGTCACGGCGCGGTACCACGAACAGGATTTCCAGTCCATAAAGGCATTTCTCTATCGCCTCAATGATCTCTTTAAAACGATGCTTACCTTTCCGCTCCCGCTCATCGCCGCCATCAACGGCCACGTGGCGGCAAACGGTCTGGTGCTGGCCTGCGCCTGCGATTTCCGCTTCATGCGATCTGATAAGGGTTTCGCCCGCTTTCCGGAAATAGATCTCGGCATCCCCTTTCTTCCCGGCATGATTGCAATTACGAAAAAAGCCCTCCCCCGTCACTTCTTCGAGATGATGAAATACACGGCGATGAAGGTGACGGCGCGGGAACTCGAAACCCACCATGTCCTCGTCCGCAGCTTCGAGAACGAGGAGCTTCTCATCCGCGGGTGCATCGAATTTGGCCAATCCCTGAAAAAGAAGCGGGCAATTCTGGGCGAGATGAAGAAGCGGATGAACCAGGACATCATTGATGTCATCGAAGGGAAGGACCCTCCCTTCATCGAATCGATGGCGCTCATGGTATAGGAAACACCCCGCCCGGACCGGCCGCTGCATAACCCTGTGTAAAAAAGGTGAATGTTTTCGACGCATCCTGTACAATGACCCCGAAACCGTATCATAATGCAACCTGAGAAAGAGTATGACTATGGAATTGCCGTCACGGCAGGAACTGAACAAGCTGATCAAATCGGTACTGGTGAGACACTTCGTTGACATTTCCATTTTGCAGTGGTCATGCACACAGAACACCGCCCATATGTACGGTGATCTTCACAAGTATACCGGCGGCGAGTTCACGATGCAGGAGATCGACACACTGGTGAGGGAATTGTCGCGGCTTCCCCACCTTCGAACGATACGGTTCAACCTCTCAAACTGGGATATCGGCACTGCGGGAGACTCATGGAACATCAGGCCAAAGGTCCCGGAAAAATCGCGTGCTCACGGCATGCGTGACAAAGTATTGGTGCAAAAGTAGGTCCCATGAAACTACCCCGCCCGCTATCGGATGGCGCCGTTTCTCTCGAAAAGACAATCAAGGCCCGCAGAACTGTACGGCATTTTTCGTCTACCCCGCTCAGCAATGAAAAATTTTCACAGCTTCTCTGGGCTGCGCAGGGAATCACCGACGAGAGGGGATCTCTCAGGGCGGCGGCGTCGGCGGGCGCCCTCTATCCCATGGACCTCTACGCGGTCGTGGGGGAAACCGGCATCACCGGCCTTGACGCCGGCGTGTACCGCTACGAACCGGAACATCATACCCTCGCGCGGATAGCCGAAGGCGATCTCCGGAAGGAAGCAGCACGGGCATCTCTTTACCAGATGTGGATGGCGGAGCCGCCGCTTCAGTTCGTCATCACCGCCGAGTACAAAAGAATCGCCTTCAAATACGGTGAGCGGGGCGTGAGATACGCCATGATCGAAGCAGGCCATATCGCACAGAACATTTTCCTCCAGGCGCAATCCCTCGGCCTCGGCGCCGGTATCGTGGGAGCCTTCGAAGACGAGGCCGTCATCCGGGCGATACGGATTCCGAAAACCCACCAGCCGCTCCTCATAATGCCCGTGGGCTACAGAGGATAACGGGAAGAGCCTTCACTCATCGCTCCCGGTTTTTCACCGGGGACAAATCAATTGCAATTCAGTTTTATTTTCTGTACATACCACAGCCATGAAACGCATCACTTTTTGTATCTGTATCATGGTGCTTGTCACCGGCGCGACCATGGCATGCGCCGCGGATGTGAACGTCGTCGTGAGCATCCTCCCCCAGGCCTACTTCGTTGAGCGCATCGGGGGCAGCCGCGTCGATGTGGATGTGCTTATCCAGCCGGGGCAGTCGCCCCACACCTATGAGCCGACGCCGCGACAGATGGCGCACCTCGGCAGTGCCCGGGTCTACTTCACGACGGGACTTTCCTTCGAAAAGAGATTCATCGACAAAATCGCCGGCATCTACCCCGACCTCAGGATCGTGGATACCCGTGAAGGGGTGCCGCTCCGCTACTTCGGCAAGCGGGAGGCGGCGCATGAACCCCATGATGCGGAAGAATCCCAGGCCCACGAAGAAGAAGCGGCAGGCGCTCCCGACCCCCATATCTGGCTCGACCCGGCACTGGTGAAAATCCAGGCCGCGACGATCTGCAGGGCGTTGAGCAAAGTCTCCCCCGCCAATGCCGTGGTGTTTGATGCAAATCTCAGGAAATTCCTCGGCGATCTCGACGCGGTCGATGCTGATATCAGGACCACGCTCGCACCCTTCAAGGGAGCCACTGTGTACGTATTTCATCCCGCCTTCGGCTACTTCTGCGACGCCTACGGTCTCAATCAGGTGGCCGTCGAGATCGAGGGCAAGGAACCGACGCCCCGGCAACTGGCGGCGCTTATAACAAAGGCGAAAAAGGACGATGTGAAGATAATCTTTGTCCAGCCCCAGTTCTCGAAGAAAGCGGCCGAGGCGGTCGCCACCGCCATTGGGGGCATCGTGCGACCCATCGACCAGCTTTCCCGCGACTATCTGAACAATCTTAAGAATATTGCACAGGCGATAAAGAGCGCGCTCGAAAAGAAATAACACTACCGAAAAAGAAACGGAAACGACATGGACTCAAAGCCGATCATTGAAATCGATCATGTCTCATTTTCCTACGAGGGTCTCCACGCACTGGAAGATGTGAGCTTCACCGTGCACGAACGGGATTTTATCTCAATCGTGGGACCCAACGCAGGGGGCAAGACGACGCTCATGAAGCTCATCCTGGGGCTTTTGAAGCCCTCACGGGGAACGGTGCGCGTCTTCGGCCAGCCGCCGGCGAAAACGCGGTCGCGCATCGGCTACATGCCGCAACACGCCTCCCTCGATCCCTTCTTTCCCGTGAGCGTCCTCGATGTGGTCCTCATGGGCAGGCTCGGGAACGGCCACAAACTCGGACTCTTCCGCAGGAACGACCGCGAGGCGGCGATGGAAGCCCTGCGTGAAGTGGAAATGTACCCGTTCCGCCAGCGTTCTTTTTCGACGCTCTCCGGCGGCCAGCGCCAGCGCGTCCTCATCGCGCGGGCGCTCACCTCACGCCCGGAACTCCTGCTTCTCGACGAGCCCACCTCGAATATCGACATCGCCGTGGAAACAGAGCTCTACGAACTCCTGAAGCGGCTCAATGAACGAATCACAATCCTGCTTGTCACCCACGACCTCGGATTCGTATCCAAATACGTAAAGAGCGTCGCCTGTGTGAATAGAAAAGTGGTCGTCCACCCCACGTCCGAAATCAGCGGAGAAATGATTTATGAAATGTACGGCTCGCAGGTGCACATGATCCGGCACGATCACATGGCGGGAGGAACCACTGCCTGTGTCTGAATTCCTGCAGGACTTCTCCACCCAGCCTTTCATCCAGTACGCCCTCCTGACGGGTGTCATGGCGAGCATCGCCTGCGGCATCATCGGGAGCTATGTCGTCACGCGCCGGATCACCTCTATCGCCGGGGGAATCGCCCACACGGTGCTCGCAGGCCTCGGGGCCGCCCGGTATTTTCAGGTGGTGTTCGGCTATCAGTGGTTCCATCCCCTCTATGGTGCGGTGGCGGCGGCACTCATCGCTGCACTTGTCATCGGACTGGTGAGCCTCAGGGCGAAAGAGCGCGAGGACACGGTCATCGGCGCCGTCTGGGCCGTGGGTATGGCCATCGGCATCCTTTTCATCTTTAAAACACCCGGTTACAACGAAGACCTGATGAGCTATCTTTTCGGCAATATCCTCATGGTATCCATGGACGATATCTGGCTCATCGCCGGACTTGATGTCATCATCGTCGCCCTCGGTCTCGCGTTCTACAACCAGTTCCTTGCCGTCTGTTTTGACGAAGAATTCGCCGAGCTCCGCGGCGTCAATGTGGAGTTCTTTTACCTGCTTCTCCTCTGCCTCACGGCGCTCACTGTGGTGCTCCTCGTCTCCGTCGTGGGAATCGTCATGGTCATCGCTCTTCTCACCCTCCCCGCCGCCGTGGCAGGCCAGTTCGCGAAAAGGCTCTGGCAGATGATGGTGCTGTCCATATTTCTCACCGTATGCTTCACCACCGCGGGCATCGCCATCAGCTACGGACCGGATCTTCCCTCCGGCGCCACGACAATTGTCCTCGCAGGGGCGGTATACCTCGTGGTGCTGCTCGCCGCACGGATCATGGCCGCACTGAGGGCATCACGGCGGTAACACCCGTCGCGGGGGAATTGATCGGAGTCGGAATGGCGCAGTAAAAAAGCTCCAGCTTCAAGGCGCGCAAATTTCGAGGAATGAGGCGTATTTCCTCATACGCCGCAATGACGAGAAATGAAGCGGAACGCAGAAGATGGACTTTTTTACAAGCCATCATTGATAGTTGAATAAATTCAGTTTATAAGGGCAGTGAAATCGAAGACCGGGCGCTTCATGCAGCCATGAGCGTCCGGCTCAGAAACCGGCACACCCACACGAGAGAAAAGACATGCCCGCAGAAGACCTATCGAAGCTGAAAATCGACAAGAGGGAACGATCCGTCCTGCCCTCACGACGTGTAAAAAAGAAGATTTTCATCGGGGCGGTTATCCTGCTCGTCGTCATCACGGGGTTCTTCTACTCCGGAGGGACACTCTCTCCGGCCGTATCCGTGGATGTGGCCACCGTCTCGCTGGTCTATCCTTCCCAGAGCATTTCCCTTTTAAATGCGAGCGGCTATATCGTGGCACAGCGCAGAGCCGCCGTGGCCTCCAAGGCGACGGGCCGCCTCGTGGAGCTCATGGTGGAGGAAGGAAGCCGGGTTGAAAAGGGCCAGGTAATCGCCCGCCTGGAAAATGATGACGCGGCGGCTTTGCGGGACCAGGCGGCGGCCAATCTGAACTCATCACGTGCCGCCCGTGAACAGAGCCTTGTGGAGCGTGATGACGCTGAACGTGAATACCGGCGCTATGAGAAACTGATTGCGGGCGCTTCCGTCGCGCGGTCGCAGTTCGATGCCGCCGAGGCGCGATACCGCAGGGCCGCCGCTGCGGTAAAGGCGGCGGACGCAATGGTGAAGGCGGCGGAAGCAGCCCTACGGGGAGCACAGGTCGCCCTCGAATATACGATGATACGGGCCCCCTTTGACGCAGTGGTGCTGACCAAGAACGCCGATATCGGCGATATCGTCACGCCCCTGGGTGCCGCCGCCAATGCGAAGGCCGCGGTGGTCACCATTGCCGATATGGGCTCTCTCCAGGTCGAGGTCGATGTGTCGGAGACAAACATCTCCTCCATACGTGTTGCCCAGCCCTGTGATATCCAGCTCGATGCCTTCCCGGATATCCGCTTCCGCGGTGAGGTTTATACCGTGGTCCCTACGGTGGACCGGAGCAAGGCCACGGTCCTCGTGAAGGTCCGTTTCATCGACCGTGATCCCCGCATGCTGCCGGACATGAGCGCCAAGGTGGCCTTCCTTTCCCGGCCGCTCACGCCGGAGGAGGAAAAGCCGCGCCTTGCCGCCGGCCAGGCCGCCCTCATCAGCCGCGGCGACGGGACATCCGTCTTCCTGGTCAATGGAAACCGGGTAAAGGAAATTCCCGTGACCGTCGGCATCAGGCTCGGCGAGATGACGGAGGTGGTATCGGGCCTCCAGGCGGGGGATGTGGTAGTGTTGAGACCGCCGAAGGAATTGAAGGACGGCTCGAAAATCAAAATCGCCGAAAAGTAGGGGCCGGGCGTTACTGCAGGACCCCCCACCCATCATTATGACCGGACAGAACGAGGCGATCGTCGCCATCAGAAATCTTTACAAGTCATACCACAGGGAGAGCCTCACCGTCCCCGTGCTGCATGATATTACCTTTGACATCGCCGACGGGGAATTTCTGGCGCTCATGGGGCCGTCGGGTTCCGGCAAGACGACCCTCCTCAATCTCATCGCCGGCATTGATAAAGCGGACAGCGGCACCATCAGGGTGGGCGACGTCGACATCACGACACTCACGGAAACAGAACTGGCGCACTGGCGCGCCACTCACGTCGGCTTCATCTTCCAGTTCTATAACCTGATTCCCGTGCTGAGGGCCGTTGAGAACGTGGAGCTTCCGCTGCACCTGACGGGCCTTTCAAGAGCCGAACGAAGTGAACACGCCGAGATGGCCCTGCAGATGGTCAACCTTTCCCACCGCATGGACCACTATCCAAGGGAACTCTCCGGCGGCGAGCAGCAGCGGGTGGCCATCGCCCGTGCCATCGTCACCGACCCGACAATCCTCGTGGCGGATGAGCCGACGGGCGATCTGGACCGCGTCTCGGCGGAGGAAATTCTTGGCATGATGGAACGCCTCAACAGGGAGATGGGCAAGACCATCATCATGGTGACCCATGACCCCCGTGCGGCGAAGCGGGCGCGGGTGATGAAGCATCTGGACAAGGGATACCTGAACGACAATGCTCTTCAAAATCCTCTTTAGGAATGCCTTCCGCAACAGGCTCCGGAGCGGACTCACCATTCTCGGCATCACCGTCGCCATCCTGGCCTTCGGGCTCCTGCGTACCGTCATCAGCGCCTGGTATGCCGGTGTCGAGGCGGCATCGGTCTCGCGTCTCGTCACCAGAAATGCGATCTCTATCATCTTTCCCCTCCCCATCTCGTATAAGGAAAAACTCCGCCAGGTCGAGGGCGTGAAAATCGTTTCCTATGGCAACTGGTTCGGCGGCATCTACATCAGCGAAAAGAATTTTTTCCCCAACTTCTGCGTCGAACCGAGGACCTATTTCGAGCTTTATCCGGAGTTCATCCTCTCTCCCGCCGAAAAGAAAGCCCTGCTCGCCGACCGGAAGGGCTGTATCGCCGGGGAAAAACTTGCAGGAAAGTTCGGATGGAAGGTCGGTGACACGATAACCCTCACGGGAACCATTTATCCGGGAACCTGGGATTTTGTGCTGCGTGGAATTTACCACGGCCGGGACGAGACCATCGATGAGACGCTCTTCTATTTCCAGTGGGATTACGTCAACGAAACGATGAAGAAGAAGATCCCCCGACGGGCCGATCAGGTCGGATTCTATATCGTCGGCGTCGCGAGGCCGGACCTGGCGACAGAGGTGGCCGTGGCGATAGATAAGACCTTCAAGAATTCACTCGCCGAAACTCTGACGGAGACGGAAAAAGCATTTAATCTCGGGTTTCTCGCCATGAGCGAGGCGATCGTCATGGCGGTCCAGCTTGTATCCTTCGTTATCATAATCATCATCATGGCGGTGGTGGCCAATACCATGGCCATGACCACGCGGGAGCGCATCGGTGATTACTCCATCATGAAAACCCTTGGATTCGGGGGACGGGATATCGCCATACTCATCTTCGGGGAATCGCTTGTGGTTACCATGATCGGCTGTGCCCTCGGCATGATCCTCACGTTCCCCGTCGCAAAAGCCTTCAGCCACAACCTGGTGACCTTTTTCCCGGTTTTCAACGTCTCCGTAAAGACACTGTACCTCGACGTGGCGGCATCCATCGTCGTGGCCTGCGTCGCGGCGGTGATCCCGACCCAGCGCTCAATCAGCATCCGCATCGCCGACGGCCTGAGGAGGATCGGATAATGGCGGTTCCCCTGTCGTACAGTTTCCGCAACCTCCGGAAGCGCCGGCTGACCACCGTGCTGACCGTCGCCGGCATGGCGCTGGTCATCTTCGTCTTCGCGGTTATTCTCATGATGGCCGCGGGCCTGCAGAAGACCCTCGTTGAGACGGGCTCCCCTGACAACGTCGTGGTAATCCGCAAGGGCGCCCAGTCGGAGGTCATGAGCGGCGTGGAGCGGGGTCAGGCGGCCATCGTGGAGATGCTGCCCCAGGTTGCCATCGGCGCACAGGGGCATCGGCTTCTGGCAAAGGAAGTCGTGGTGCTGATTGCCCTCATAAAGAAAAGCATCGACAAGCCATCCAACGTGGTCGTCCGGGGGATCCAGGCGGATTCAATAGCACTGAGGCCCCAGGTGAAACTCATCGCCGGGCGCACCCCCAGGATGGGATCGTCAGAGGTCATTGTGGGGAACAGCATCATCAAGCAGTTCAGAGGAGTGGGGCTTCATGGAACCCTGAAATGGGCAATGCGTACCTGGACCGTCGTGGGAATTTTCGACGCGGGCAACACCGGCTTCAGCTCGGAGATATGGGGAGATGTGGACCAGGTCATGCAGGCCTTCCGGAGACCCGTGTATTCTTCGGTTATCTTCAAGCTGAGGGACTCCGCTGAGTTCGAGACGGCAAAAAAGGCAATTGAAACAAACCCCCGGCTGACCCTCGAGGCCAGGCGGGAAACGAGATATTACCTGGACCAGTCGGAGATGCTGGCGAAGTTTCTCCGCATTCTGGGCTTCTCGCTCACGGTTATCTTTTCCATCGGCGCGGTCATCGGCGCAATGATCACCATGTACTCCGCCGTGGCCAACCGGACCGGAGAGATCGGGACGCTGCGCGCCATTGGTTTCCAGCGGAGGAACATCCTCGCGGCATTTCTCGTGGAATCCCTGCTTCTCGGATTCCTGGGCGGCTGCACGGGACTCTTCTTCGCTTCCTTCATGCAATTTATGACCATTTCCACCGTGAATTTTCAGACCTTTGCGGAACTTGCCTTCGCGTTCACCCTGAACGGGCGCATCATCGCCGAGTCCATGGCGTTCGCCCTTATCATGGGATTTACCGGCGGAGCGCTCCCGGCCCTCAGGGCTTCGCGGATGAATATCGTCGATGCACTGCGTGCGGACTGACACTCCGTCCATGGAATTATCTTGACTTTTCTGAGATATCGCATAGCATACAGCCAGACAATGTAATCGACGTCACTGAAAAGTTGATGATCTCTCTTCCCGAACGGGGAATCCTCGAAAAGTATTTTGGCCCTGTCTATTACAATGAGACAGGGCTTTTTCGTTTTATGGAAGGAAGAAAAGCAATGGGCATCAGAACTTTCACACATAATTCCAATGAAAGGAGTTTTTAGTATGGAAATACATCTGATCGAAAATGTGAGGAAATTTATTAGACTGCAGGATGACGTATGGGAAAGCGGCTGGTGGGGACTGAACGAAAACAAGGCCAAGGAACTGGTGGGGAGCGCCATCTATTTTCACAGAAAGAGAACGGAACCTTCTTTTTATGGCGGGATTATAAAAGGATACAGGGTTGAACCCGATGGCGTGCATCAGGGTCGGATCGTGTTCAAATTCCTTTACAGTCACGACTGCAGAAACATCAAGACAGACAAGACCGGATGGTCCAAGGAAATGAAAGTAACAAAAGATCTGCAATAAAGAGTACTGCGTCCTCCTGTTACTTCTTTTCATGCTTTATTCAGCGGCATGCTTTCCTGTATCCAGAGCCGCAATCGGCTTGACAATGTCCCGCATGATTTTCGCCGTTGGTGTGGCGGCATAGTGGAAGACAAACGCCCTGCCTTCATCGGAAGCTTCGGCAATCTTCGGGTCAATTGGTATGGAACCGAGATACGGCACTTTCATATCCTCGGCGATACGTTTCCCGCCCCCCGAGAGGAGAATCGGGGTCACTTCACCGCATCGCGGACAAGAGAACCCGCTCATATTTTCCACGACACCGAGCACCGGCACGCCTAACTGACGGCAGAAACTGATGGCCTTGCGCACATCTACCGTCGCCACTTTCTGAGGCGTCGTGACAATCACCGCGCCATCCAGGTCGCCGATAAGTTGACACACCGAAAGCGGCTCATCCCCGGTCCCCGGCGGCGAATCGATGATGAGAAAGTCCAGGTCGCCCCAGTCCACATCCTTGAGAAACTGCTTGATGGCGCCCATTTTCAGCGGGCCCCGCCAGATCACGGCATCGTCCTGATTGCGTAGAAAAAACCCGAGCGACATCACCTTCAGGCCGCCCACATCAACGGGGAGCAGTTCTCCTTCCTCGTTTCCATGAATGGCCGCGCCTTCAATGCCCAGCATGGTCGGTATGCTCGGGCCGTGAATATCCACATCAAGGAGTCCCACCCGTTTTCCGGAGAGCATTAAAGATACCGCCAGGTTGACGGCTATCGTACTCTTCCCGACCCCGCCCTTGCCCGACAGGACCGCGACCTTGTGCCGTATCCGGCAGAGCCGCGACTGCAGAATCTGCCGGTCCTTGAAATCAACCTCGCTTTCGCCGGACTTGCGCGCGGTTGCGTTACAGCTCTTGACGCCGCAGGTGTCACATTTTGACGAGCCGTCCTTTGATGATGAGTTGTCGGATTCAGTGGATTGGTGATCGTGTTTCATCATTACTCCTCTCTGCTCGGATTATCCCGGATATGCCGTATACCAGAAGCGGCGAGTGCTTCAAGTGCAATCTTTCAACAATCATACCTCCCCGAAACAGTAGCTTTTTCGCGAATTCATGGTATAAATAGCGCACATAAAAGGTATTACTTCATCCGAGGAGAACCCGTCATGACTTCCCCCAGAGTAAAACTATATGCGGCGGCGACACTCATTATGTTTTTTCTCGCCAGCTCCTGCACCACCGTCCCGGTGACAGGGAGGCAGCAGTTGAGTCTCATCCCCGCCCAGACGATGCTCTCCATGAGTTACCAGGAGTACAACGACTTCCTTAAAAAACACGAACTCAGCACCGACCAGGAGTACACGGCTATTGTGAAGAAGGTGGGAGGACGCATTCAGAAGGCGGTGGAGCAGTATTTCACCGAGAAGCGGATGACCTATAAGCTGAAGGAATACCAGTGGGAATTCAATCTCGTGAAGGACGAGGCGGTGAATGCCTGGTGCATGCCCGGCGGAAAGGTTGTTGTCTACACGGGGATCCTGCCCTACACGAAAGATGAAAACGGCCTCGCCGTCGTCATGGGACATGAAATAGCCCATGCCGTGGCGAACCATGGGGGCGAGCGGATGAGCCAGATGCTGGCGGTGCAGTTAGGCGGCATGACGCTTGCCATGGCGCTGGAGCAGAAATCGCAGGAAGCGAAACAGCTCTGGATGACCGCCTTCGGACTTGGTTCGCAGTTGGGAGTCCTCCTGCCGTACAGCCGCCTCCACGAGAACGAGGCGGACCACCTGGGGCTGCTTTTCATGGCAATGGCAGGCTATGATCCCGGTGGAGCGGTGGCCTTCTGGGAGCGGATGTCGCAGAAAGAGGGGAAGAAGGCGCCGCCTGAGTTCCTGAGCACCCATCCATCGGACACGACACGAATCGCCAAAATCAAGAAACTCATCCCGGAGGTCATGCCGTACTATCAGAAGGCAAAGGAATAAGGGGAAAGTGAATTTTCACGGGGGGACTCCGTGATGCACGCGGCGCCTCCCGCACGAGCACACCCGCGATTAAATGATTTGAGGGGTTTAATCATGAAGATAGTGAAATGGAGTGTCCTGGTGGTGGTCATTGTGGCGCTTCTCTCTCCGGCCATGGCTTTTGTGAACATGCTCGAGACCGGGATGACAGAATAATGAAGCGTCTCCACACAACCGACAGCGGTGCCGAGCAATACCAGATTCCCGGGGCGGAGGGCGCGTCGCTTCGTGTGCTCATCGGCGCCGGGGACGGTGCGCCGAATTTCACGATGCTCATGCTTACGATTGCACCAGGGGGGAACACTCCCTATCATCAGCACCCCTGGGAAGAAGAGATTTTCATTATCTCCGGAGAGGGCAAGATTGTGACGCACGAAGGGGATTCGCCGATCGGTGCGGGAGACGCCCTCTTTTTCGCCTCCGGTGAGGAGCACCAGTTCGTGAATACGGGGAAAGAAAATCTTCATTTTATCTGCATTATCCCTCACCGGAGTGAGTCTTAGACACCACGAGCGTTGTAGAGGCCGATCCGACGCGCGGCACAGAACAATCACGAAACGCGAGGTGCTCCATGGTACGGACAAGCAGTGAATTTCCCGGCATCGAATGGGTGGAAGGGACCGGCGATTTCATCCGCATCGACGGTGAAAAGTGCACCGGGTGCGCCGACTGTGTCCGGGTATGCCTGGCGGGGTGCTTCGCCGTCGAAGAGAAGAAAGCCAAAATCACCAGCCTCGAGAGGTGCATGGAATGCGGCGCCTGCTGGTACGTCTGCACCGGTGACGCTGTTTCCTTTTCCTGGCCGCGGGGCGGCACGGGATTCAGAACCCGATGGGGGTAATCGATGGAAACCTATGATGTTATTGTCATCGGCGCGGGATTCGGCGGCCCCGTCGCTGCAAAGAAGTGCGCCGATGCGGGACTGAAAACACTTATGGTCGAGCGGTCGGGTATTCCGGGGGAAAAGGTGATCTCGGGGCTCGTCATTCCCATCTACGGGTTTCTCTTCGGGCCGGCTTTCATCAGGAACGGGAACCCGCCTATTGAGCGCCCCATATGTTCAGTGGTCAATCGCATCGTGAAGGGCGGTAAAATCGCCTTCACCGATCATTCCCTGAAAGTCCCTGCCCCCGTCGTCCTCGGCTACTCGGCGTACTGCAAACCCTTCTGTACGTGGCTTGCCGACCGGGCGGTCGAATCGGGCGCCATACTCCGAACCTCGACGACCGTCACGGACCTCATCGTGGAGGGAGGGTCCGTCAGAGGCGTCATCACGGAAACGGGCGAGGCCCTGCGTTCCCGCATCGTCATCGACTCCGGCGGCACCCAGAACATGCTCTCCATCAAGGCGGGCATCCGGAAAAAATTCGTTCCCGAGGCAATCGAGCTTTACATGATCTGGGATTTCGAAATGCCGAAAGCGGATGTTGACAGGGTCTTCGGCACCAGCATGGAGTTCTTCCACGCAATGCCGGAAGAAAAGATCGGCGCCCCGCTCGGCTACGGCTCCACCCTGTACTTCTTCACCTACCGCGACAGCATCCACCCCGGGCTCGGCCAGTTCCTCATCACCGAGGGGAAAGTACCGAACGTGCAGAAGCTCCTGAGAGACTATTTCTCAAATTTCACCGCCACCGTGACCAGATGGAAGCAGGACATCGCGCCCCATGCGAAGCTCCGCGGCGTCATGTGGGACGTGTGCCCCATCTACGCGGGGCTGCTGCCGGAAACACGGGAGATGCCCATCTACAGCGATGGTTTCCTTATCGTCGGCGACGCCGCGGGCTTCGAAGCCGCCGCTTTCGGCGACGGCGTCCCCAATGCGTGGTTCTCCGCTGATATCGCCGCCGATACCGCCATCGAAGCGCTCGCCGCGGGCGATACGTCCCGGTCGTTTCTCGCCCGGTACGAGGAAAAAATCAAGGCGGACCCCTTCATCATCCACACCATCAGCGACGGGCGTCGGTGGAACATGCGGGAGATTCTCAAAAGCAGGGATGAAAACGAATTCAGAAGAAAGGTGCGCGACCACTGGGGAATCGGCGCCTTCCGATACGGCAACATGGGTGGGCCCTGCCTCCGGGCCGCCCGGCGTGCCGTTGCAGAAGACGGCAAAAGCATCTCCTCATGGCTCAATATGTTCAGACGCTACTACGCCAACTGGGAGCAGAACCGGTTCGACAGGCTTTCGACAGATTGAAACTGTACAGCCCGTTGATCGGGTGTCTTTGTCGTTCGTCCGAAAAAGACACCCGATCCGCGTGCCAAAAACTTGTAATTTTATCGTGAGGGTCTGACATGAAAAGCTTCAGGTTAACACTGCGTATAAAAATCCTCTCGGGATTTCTCATTCTTTCGCTCATGCTGCTGATTGCCGGCGCCTAGTCGATTCGTGAATTCACTTCCATCGGCACCTCCGTGCAGAAGATTCTCGACGACAACTACTCGAGCATCAATGCGGCGAGGATGATGCGGAACGCCATGGAGCGCGAAGAACAGGGATTTTTCTTTATCCTCTCAGGAAGGTGGGAAGAGGGCGGGGCCATGATTGCCATGGCGGACAGACTATTTCAGCAGGGATACACAACCGCCCTCATGCATGTGACGCTGCCGGGTGAGCAGGAACACGTGGAAGCGATTCAGCGCTCCCACCTCACCTATCAGAACCGTATCAACAAACCCGTCGCCGGCACGGTTCACCAGGGAGACCTTGACTGGTACCTCCTGAACGTACGCGCCATATCCGTCGAGACGAAGACCGCGATTGAAAAGCTGATGGAACTGAACGCCCGGGCCATGTACACCACCTCCTCGGACCTGAAGAACAGGGCCCACCGCGCGACGATGCCGGGCATTGTGGCCATCATTTCGGCATTTCTCTTCGCCATTATTTTCAACTACTTCATCAATTACTACGTGGTGAATCCCATAATCAGGATCAGGAGAAATATCGATGACTTTCTCCGGTCGGGGCAGAAGCGGCACGTGAGAATCGAGGGGGTTGAGGAACTCACCGAACTTGCAGCGTCAATCGAGAACCTTGAGGCGCGGGCGAGGAACTGAGGTGACGCCATGAGACCGCATATCATCCTCAGGTACGCGGGGTTGATCCTCCTTTTCAACGCCGTCTTCCTTTTCATCTCGGCGGCCATTTCCTTATGCTCTTTATCGCGAAGCCCTGGAAATAAGCTGTGTATGCAGGTTGTCGGGTAAAAAGGAGTCAAATATGAACTCACAGATCTTGGGATTGCGAGTGGCCGGCACCTTATTCGGTCTGATGGCTCTGGCGCAGTTGCTGCGATTGTTGATACGACCTGAAGTGCTTGTTGCTGGTTATACGATGCCGTTGTGGCCGAGCGCCCTTGCCGTGGTCGTCTTGGGAGGCATGAGCCTCTGGATGTGGAAACTCGCTCGTACACCTGTCAGATGAGCCATTTCACGTCAACACCACATAAGAGAACGCTTCGGCGAACCACGCGCAACGGCAATCGTTAGAAGAGAATTCAGGCGTTGTTGGCGCGACCCATGGTCGCTTAGATTAGCGTTTCTTTCAGGCCGCAATGATCGATCTTAATCGTATCATGGGGTTAAGGTGGACGATGCCTTCCTAATGTTGCATCCCAAAATTTACCTGTTCATAAAACATTTCTTCAAGTCATAATAATCGAAACGGCTTAGAACTTAACCTTCTGATATGATACATTGTCATAAAGGCTAATGGACAGAAGGAGATGGAATGGAATCAACATTACCTCGCAGCTTTTCATCGAATAATTCTATCACAGGATATCTTTTTGGATTCATCATCATTATCGTGGTCTGCCTCTTCTGCTGCAGCTGTACCCCCATGGTAAGCCGCTATTTCAATGATACCGTGGATGAACCCCAGGGTACCGTTAGCCTGAACGGACTCAAAGGGCAAGTTCTGGTGATGCGGGACAGCTATGGCATCCCCTACATCGAGGCTCAGAGCATGGAAGACCTGGCCTTTGCCATAGGGTATGTCCACGCCGCTGACAGGCTTACCCAGATGACAGGGCTCAAACTCATTTCCCAAGGAAGGTTTGCCGAGATGATCGGATCCGTGGGCCTGGACCTTGATATCTACCTGCGCACCATCGGCCTGAGGGATATTGCGGAAAAGATGATGCAGAACGTGAGCCCGCTGAACAAGGTCCTGCTCCAGTTCTACAGCGACGGGGTGAATGCCTATGTGGAGCAGCACAAGGACAGGATGCCCCCGGGGATAGCTCTGTCTGGCCACACGCCTGAAAAGTGGGAGCCCATGGATTCCGTTACGATCTTTACCCTGGTGAACCTTGCGCTGTCGTTCAACCTCTACGAAGAGTGTTCCACCCTGAACGTGGCTGAGATCGTCGGCGCGGAAAAAACGGCCTGGCTCCTGCCTATATACCCTGACGAGCCCCTGCCCTTCGAGGAAACAACCAAACTGAGGGATGTGGATCTGAAAAAGGCAGCCGCAGCCGTAGAAAGATATGACGCACTCCGGCGGTTCGCCGCAGTCCCGGGACTGTCCGGCATTGCCGCATCCAACAACTGGGCCATTTCCAAGACCAGGACTGAAGGATCTGCAAGCATACTGGCTAACGATACCCACCTCATGCTGACCATGCCGTCTCTGTGGACCATGATGCATGTAAAATGCGGCACCTATGACGCCGCAGGCATAGGCATTGCGGGTCTCCCGGCCGTGGTGGCCGGCTATAACGGCCGTATCGCCTGGGGTATGACCATGGTCATGGCGGACAACCAGGATCTCTTCCTGGAAAAACTCAAAGATGAAAACGGCAAGATTCATTATTTGTACAAGGGACAGTGGCTGCCTACGGAGGACCGTCAGGAGATCTTTCAGGTCAAGGGCTCCGAGCCGGTCACCATCACGGTTCGTTCCACTTGTCACGGTCCGCTGCTGAACGATTCCATCAGGCAAGAACCCAAACAGCTCTTTCAGCCCATGCCGGTGGGGACCTCCTACGGTATTGCCCTGGCCTGGGCCGCCCTGAGCCCCGGTGAGGACAGCCTGGACGCCATGTTTTCCATCAGCCAGACCTCATCGGTGGACGAGGTGTTCCCGTATATGAAACGTATCAGGGCCATTGCGCTCAACATGGTCTTTGCGGACAGGGACAACATTGGTTGGCAGGTAACCGGCAACTACCCCCTGCGCGCCAAGGGGCGCGGTCTTATGCCTTCACCGGGATGGACGGGCGAGTACGACTGGACCGGGCTCTTAGACGCTTCGGTGCTGCCCTGGGCCAAAAATCCTCCAAGTAATTACATCGGCACGGCCAACAACCGCACCGTTCCCAAAGATTACCCCTATGTCCTCTCGTCATCATGGTACTGGCCCGAGCGGGCCGAGCGCATCGATCAGATGGCCTCTGCCACGGACAGTCACACGCTTGCCACCTGCATGGCAATGCAACTCGATACCTACTCCACCCTGGTGCCCCGTCTTAAGGAGACCATCCTGGAGGGCCGGCTTGCAAACGAGATATTACGAGAGATCCAGAAATTCCCGGATGAAGACCGGAAGAAGGCGATGCTTGCCCTTGAGATTCTCGGAAAATTCGATGGCGATATGGCTGCCGGGTCCAAGGGTGCGGCCCTTGTGAGCGCACTGCTCGAGAGCACCACAAAAGACATATTCCTCGACGAACTGGGACCCGAGGATTCGAGAGCCTGGAAGTCCTTTTGCGTGATCAACAACGAGAGCTATAACGCCACATGCGACCATCTCATCGTACGGGGCGATGAGAGTCCTTTCTGGGATGACATTCAAACACCACTCAAGGAAACCAAGGCTGCTATCATCGCACGCTCCTTGGTGCATGCGACTGCCCTGCTGGAAAAAAACCTGGGGCCGGACCCTGACAAATGGACATGGGGGGAACTCCACACCTCTACGTGGGAGACTGAGGTCTACAAGATGCTCCCGTCCATGGGGTTCATCGAGCGCACAGTTATGCGCGTGTTGAGGCCGTACTTCAACCGGGGTCCGTATCCCACCCCTGGCGACTACTTAACCCTGAATGTCTCAGGTTACATGATGGGGAAAAATTTCGATACGTGGCTCATTCCAGCCATGCGGCTGATCGTGGACTTCAGCAGTGATGAACCCATGTTCGCAGTGAACAGCTCGGGCCAGTCGGACAACCCGTCGAGTCCCCACTACGATGACGGCGTCACGGCCTGGCGCCAGGGAACATACATCCCCTTCCCATTCGGGAGTGAGGCGGTCAGGAAGCAATATGGAAAAGTCCTGGTGATGACACCGTACCTCTTTGAGCCATAGTTTCTTTTATGATCGGCAAATCGTTTCATGCCTTCAGCAAGGTATGAGGCGGGACATAGCGTGATAATGCACGTGCAGGCATGGCAGTAAGAGGTCCTCGGCATGTGAATCCATGAACTCTTGTGAAAGCTGAGCATCGGTGAGCATGATTACAGTTTTCTCGCGCTCCGGAATGTATCATGATGAATGGAGAGTCCTTCCTGAAGTCTTCCAATTTCTCTGTGAGTATCCCTTGATCGATTACAAATGGCTATCCTTGTTATCCTAGTAAATGGTATAAAGATACCAGACATGGAAGGAGAAAAAGCCTTATTTAGTATCAAAAAACAATGGGGTTTCAATCACCCATGATCTGTTCAAGTTTTTCGAGCTTACTTTTGCTATCTTTGCAAGACCCTATGTTCTCCAAGACCCTGTTCATAATACTTTTTAAGAGTAAGCCTATTATTATAATGTTGAATCGCCAATTCATCTGGAACTACCTCCTCTTGTAAAGTTTTCACAGATACCGTAAGTTTTATCGTCAATTTGCGGAGCTATTCATGGGTTGCTCGATAATGCTGCCATATGGCCGATGCTTGGTAAAATAAATGCTTGCATCATAAATGAATATATACCCATTCTCTTTACTTCTCTTTCTTAAAGAAAAGGAAACATTGATCGGAATACTTTACATTGGCGACATATCACTATCTTGTTTTGCCAGCTCTCTTGCACCTCGCCGTGACAAATAGTACCATTAATAAACCAGCAAATATTACCAGCTTGAAACTCCCACGCAGGGCAATTTTGCCTAATCTCCATAGGACACTTTAGTATCACCCAACAAAGCCTCTTCCTTTTGCTACTGGACTCCTTCAGTGTCAGAAGAAATAAAAGCTGACGTTGGGTAGACACTGGGATGTTCCTCCACCCCTGCTCAAAACTCTCTATGGCTTTAAGAGAAATACCAAGTAATTGTGCAATTTGGTTTTGAGTTTTTCCAAGATGTTCTCGTATCTGGGAAAACTCCTCTTTATCCATTCAAACTCTCCCTGTATTTTTTCTCCCTATACCACAAAGTGGCACTTACTACACCACATAGTGGTACTTGTGTCAAGATCCAAATTCGAAATTATTAGAAATTGGAAAAGGAGTGTTATTGTAGCGTTCCAGAGGAAAGTGGACAGATGATGGGTTAAGATAGAAAGGGGTAAGGGTTTATCAGCTTTTTCCTGTAATCGTTTAACTGTAAATTTTCACAAAATGCACGCTTTCAATCAGTAATAGTTGAAAAGGGCAGAACTCAGGTTTGTAATGT